>JAFVQC010000008.1 GCA_017504995.1 Clostridia bacterium | reverse complement strand
ATGTTTTCGGAAGTAAGCATGACTGGTGGAGACCCTACGAAAACGGATTCCAAATCCGTCATATTCCTCCTTAGCTCAGTCGGTAGAGCGCATGACTGTTAATCATGATGTCGCTGGTTCAAGCCCAGCAGGGGGAGCCAACTTTGGAGGTCAATTTGACAACTCCAGCCGAAAGTCCTTGATTTTCAAGGACTTTTTTGCTTTTTAGGAGAAAAACGAGAAAAGTATTTTGCGACAACTCTTTGTGAACCATAGGGACTTGAACCCTCGATAATATCGTAAAATTAAAACTTTAGTTCTTATTTGAGAATGGTTGTTTTGTGTAAATCTTTGGTTGTTTCTGCTATTTTCATTGATGCTTATTTATGTTATAATAATAAAAAATAGTAAGGAGAAATTAGTATGATTACATCACAGGACATCAAAGCAGCAGCAAAAAGAATGGGGGCGGATATCGTTGGTATTGGATCCATTGACCGATGGAGTACAGCACCGATTCAAATGGATCCCAAGCAGATCATGCCAAAGGCAAAATCCATCATAGCACTTGGATTTCGGGTTCTTCGAGGATCTCTCAGAGGTGTTGAAGAAGGTACTTATTTTTCAAATTATTCAGCTATGGGATATGGCGGTATCACGTATTTGTATATGCCTATGACCGTTATCAACCTGAGCAAACTGATCGAGGATGCGGGGTATGAGGCAGTTCCTATGGGACACCAAAGTGACTGGCGCGCAATTGACAACTCAGGTTACTTAAAAGAAAATTATTCCCGTCCTGTTTCACCCGGAAAGGCGGCGCCCGACGTTATGATCAGTATGCGTATCGCTGGATTCTTGTGTGGACTTGGTGAGATCGGTTATTCCAAGATGCTGTTGACACCCGAATTTGGACCGCGTGTTCGTGTAGGTATTATTATTACCGAGCTTGAGCTTGATCCGGATCCCATTATGGAACCGGGTACTCTTTGTAATCGATGCATGGCTTGTGTTCGCGAATGCCCGGGCGGCTGTATCCCTGCGGATAGAACGGTCAAGGAAAATGTTGGCGGATATGATCTTGAGTGGGCAGACGTGGATATGGCAAAATGTGACTGGGTGTTTCAAGGTGGCGCGGAATGCAAGGAGGGTGAGCGTGGAGATTATTTTGACGATGTTTCCAAAAGCAAGGCAGGAAAGTATAAGCCCTCGGAAATTAATCCGTTTAACAAAGCTCCCGCACGATTGTATAATAGCGGCAAGGCGATCTGTGGTGCCAAGGGATGTACCCGTGCATGTATGATCAGTCTTGAAAAGCGCGGAGTTCTTAAAAATAAGTTTGAAAATCCCTTCCGTACCGAAAAGCCGTGGAAGGTGGACTGGTCGCAAGAAGCCATTGAGGTTGATTACAAAGCACCTTACGAGGGATTGGATTCTCCCAATGCAAGAACGAAGAACGACACAGAAACCGACTGATTTCATATGATAAAATACAGCATAGGCTTTCAGTTATATGAGTGTGGAGAAGAACCGTTTTCTCAAATTGTAAGAACATACAAAGAAAGTATATCCGAGGTGTTTTTTGCTTGGCAGGATATTGCCACAGGCAGGAGTGCAATCGCAACTCGCCACGGATATACCGATTGGTCGGCACAGTTAAGAACTGAGGAAGAGCTTCGCACGATTAAGAAACTTGGTGTAAAGCTGGATCTTCTTTTCAACGGAAACTGTTACGGCGAATACGCTATTTCGGAAAAGCTTGCCAACACGGTTATTTCCGTCATTGAATATCTTGAGCAAATCGGGTGCGGTGTTGATATTATTACAACCGCATCTCCCGCAATTGCGCATACCGTCAAAAAGCATTTTTCCAAAATTGAGGTGCGTGCGTCGGTTAATATGCGAATCGGAACGGTGAAGGGGATGGAATACGTGTCCGATTTGTTTGATTCCTTTCACGTGCAACGGGAATATAACCGCGATTTAGCGCATTTGAGATTGCTAAAGGAATTGGCTGATATGTCAGGCAAGAAATTGATTATGCTTGCCAATAGCGGGTGCTTTGCAAACTGTTCAGGGCAGATTTTTCATGATAATCTTGTAGCGCATGAGTCCGAGATATGCGAGGTTAAAAATCTGGATGATTTTATGCCGTACATGTGTTGGCGGGCTTTGAAAAATAAGGGGAACTGGCATATGTTGCTTGAAAATACATGGGTACGTCCTGAGGATATTCACCATTATGAAGGTATCTTCGATACAATCAAGCTTGCGACTCGTATGCATTCACTCCCAGGTATGGTGGTCGACGCGTATGTTCACGGCAGGTTTTTCGGCAATACGCTCGACTTGTTTGAACCGGGATTCGGCAGAGCGATTGCGCCTTATATCATCAGCAATCAGGATTTCCCTGAAAACTGGTTTACAAAAACATCTTCTTGTGATAAAATATGCCACAGATGCGGGTACTGTAAATCGGTACTTGAGCAAGTGTTATTCTACACAGGAGAAAATGAGATATGATAAACAGTCAGTTTTTTGATTCGGTTTTGATCAACGATATATCGGTTATTTCTGGCATTAGATATAATGGCAGAACAGTTGACTACCGCTATAACGGGAGAAAACTACATGGTTTCTTTTATGTTCATAGCGGAATGGCGACATTCTACACTGACGATAAAGAATTTGTTGTATCGGCAGGGAATTTATTGTTTATCCCTCGAAATAAAAAGTATAAGATGGTATATACAGCGGAAAGCACCGTGTTTGTAGTTGTTAATTTTATGGTGAAGGATCAAAATGAAAATGATGTATTCCTTTTTGATGATATAGAGCTTGTATTCAAGGAACAAAAAACAAATTCATTGGCTCACCTTATGACAAAATTCGAATTATGCAGCACGTCAAAAAACGTAGGCTCATTGCTTCGCAAAAAAGAATTGATGTACCGCTTGCTTGGATTGATTTGTAGGAATGAATTGCATCCGATAGGCGAGAAAGTGATAGATGCTCGGATTGCTCGCGGTGTGTACTTGCTTGAACAGACCTATCTTGAAAATTTACCTGTCGAACAATATGCGAATGAAAGCAACGTAAGCGTGAATACTTTTAGACGCATTTTTGGAAAGCAATTCGGCATATCTCCTATCAAATACAGAAATCTTATGCGTATGGATAGAGCAAAGGAGTTGTTGTGCGAGGGGAGCTTTACGGTTGCGGAGGTAGCATATGCCGTCGGATTTGAAAACGTAGGATACTTTTGCAGGTATTACCGTCAGGCGATGGGAGAAGTTCCGAGCGAAACAAAAAAGAAAAATAATTGATGTGTTTTCTACTTATGGAAGTTGTCAAATCGACCTTCAAGCACAAAAAATTCCGTACACGCAAGTGTGCGGAATTTTTACTTTTTCACTTTTCACTTTTCACTGTTCACTAAACCGGCGTGTACGGAATTTTAGGTAAGAGGTAATAGTGAATGGTGAAGAAGTAAGGTTGATTTGCTGATGAATAATGAATAATTATGGCAACTCTCCCTACGGTCGAAAAGCATTTTTGTTTCATATTGAAAAATATTCTGTATTATGGTATAATGTTGGCAAGAAAGGTGGTGGCACCGTGATGAAAGAAAAAATATTTATATTTAAATGGTTAAATTCTATTTTTGTTGGGCTTATTGCTGTAATTATTGGAGTGGTTGGTTTTATTATAAGCTATATAGAAATGGGAATAGTGTTTTCATTGTTCGGTGTCGTTGTTATTGCTTGGTATATTGCTTTTATTCCGCATAGCTTTATATTTGATGACGAAAAAATAACCATAGTTTGCACTTTCCAAAATAAAACTATTAAGTATGTTTATATAAAAAGCTGTGATAAAGAAGAAAGTGGTATTCGAAATTATCCTTGGGGAACATATTATCATATTATATCTGATAAACCTTATTGGCAAGAAATTAAAATTCCTTCGACGAAAGAAATTGATAATCAGATTAGAAAGCATACTAAAACAAAAAAATAAGCTGTTTCGAATGGTTGTCTCCCTATGGTCGAAAAGCATTTTTTATAGTGAAAAGGAGAATAAGCAATGAAAAGTGAGGTGGATTTGTGAAAAAGTTTTTCTCTTTCGTCTTTTTCATACTAATGATTGCGGTATTTGTGTTTGATCTGTACTTTGCAATTGCTGGTGCTATTGACGTAAATAAACAGTTTGCTGAACTTGCAGCAAGAGAAGCCGGCGGGCATGAACTTTTGGGCGTTGGATTAGATATCCTTGTGATCGGAGTTGGTTTTTTTGCTGTTGTTGGATTTGTAATTTCACTTATTTCTTGGAGGATAGCTCAAAACAGAGTGATCAGAAGAGTATCAGCGGTGATGTGCCCCATGTTTTTACTTCCGATTTTTGTTTGTGGTATTATTTTAACGTTATAAATAAATTTGATTAAATTCAGAAGTTGTAATTTTGTTCTGTGTTCTCAGAAAAAAAGCACTTGCGATCGTAAGCGCTTTTTTTACGAAGTTTGCCCTTGCGGGCAAGAGAAGTGCCTTTGGCAGTGAAGTTCACTGCGTGAGTGAAGTTTCGCCTCGTGGCGAAGTTTATAGGCAAACTTAACCTCCCTTGTGCGTAGCGCAACCTTTACCGCGAAGCAACTTCACTTTTGCGGCAGCAAAAACTTTACAGACAGAGAAAAGAGAGAACTTAGCAAAAGTGCTTTGTTCTCTCTTTTTTGCTTGCTATAAAGGTTGGCTTCGCCCATTTGCGTTTGAATATCTCATTCTGATGCCACGGTGAAGGTAAAGACGTTGCGGTCAATGGGATAATAGTTCTCGCAGTACTCGATGACTCTCCCATCTTTATCACACACCCGCGACGTCATAAGAAAAAACAGATCGTTCTCGTTCGCAGAAAGCCAGCGACACTCCCGCGGTGACAGGTGCGTGGCAGAGATCGTAGTCGTGCTTTGCGCCCGCTCGATACGGCGACTTTTTCGCACCTGATAAAGAGAAAATTTTTCAAAATCGCAGTCGAGGATTTGCGCACCGATGTCCTCGGGAAAATATGAGGTCGTGAGCGTGATCGGTCCGTGCTCACCCTCCTCTGCGGAGTAGCGAAGTCGCTTTAGTTTTACCGCTGACGCGCCGATCGGAACGCCGAGCCCCTCAGCGACCCTTTCGTCGCGCACGCGGAGCTTTCGGAGTTCAAGTACCTCGGTCTTGCAAGTCAGTCCCCGGGAGCGCAGCTCCTCGGCAAAGCTATAAGTAAATAAGGTGGTCTTTTCAAATACCTGCGGACGGCTCACAAAGGAGCCCGTTCCCTTGATCCTTTTCAGCTTTCCTTCCTCGGTAAGTGCCGCGAGGGCACGGCGTATCGTTGTTCGGCTCACGTCAAATTCACGACATAGATCGACCTCGCGCGGGAGCTTATAGCCCACCGCCCACTCGCCGCACTCGATTTTCTTTTCCACAGTTCGTCTGATTTCAAGATAGCGTTTTGTCATTGTTTTGTCCCCCATTTCGTCTTACGTTCAGTATAGCAGATTTATACGGACTTGTCAATACATATAGTCAAATATGTATTTAAATTGAGAAAATAATCGGATACATACGTTCTTTTTTGTTCTTTTATCTTGACAAACTGTCTTTCCCTCATGTAAAATAAAGCCATAGAACATGGGGGAATTACCTTAAAGGTTCTAACAAAATTTTGAATGCTGCGTTATTGCAGCACAACGGAAAGGAATGGTCATACATATAAAGATTGACAAGAATTTTGTAAGCGGCAACATTGAGGTTTTGGATATTTAGGGCGACACCGTCACCTTGGCGAACGAGCTGCGTGATACAAGACTCGATCGCGACTGGTTTTATTGAGCGTTTCGTGTAAGAGGTGCTCAGGGAAAAACCGTTACCTTCCAATTCCCGCACATCAAACGCGTTGGTTATTGGGGTGCGGCAGTGTCAAGCGATCTTATTTCGTGGAAATGGACGGGTGGACGAAAGGAATGGACCGCCGAGGATTCGGTTGGCTTCTGTTGGGACTGCGGTCATGAAGCCGCCTTTACCCCGGGGCGGGAATATATGCCCCTGTTCGGCAAGCGAGTGGTCTGCCTGCATATTCACGACAACATGGGCGTGTATAACGAGGACTGCCACATGATCCCCTTTGACGGAAAGATCAACTTTTACCGTTTTGCCGAGCATCTGAGAAATTCGGGCTTCGACGGCACGCTGATGCTGGAGCTTGCCAATAAAAAAGCGAAGAAACTCTATAATAATCCCATCTATGATAATCTCACCGCTGACGAATACCTGCAGCGGGCGGCAAATGCGGTGAAAAAGCTGCGCGAGCTGGTTGACCCAGAATCGTAAAAAAGTACGAAAAAAGAATCCATTTCGGTTTTCGTAAAATTACACATATTCCTTTGATTTGATTTTCGAAAAAATGTTAAAAAATTATTGACAAAATCGGAGGGGATATGGTATAATTTGTACACCCAACAAAAACTGTTAGAAAGGAATGTTTATTATGCAAAAACAAACGAAACTCTGGATGCGAGTATTGGCGCTAACCTTGGTCGTTTTGATGCTTGGCTCGATGCTTCTCGCTTGTAAGAAGAAGGACGAGACCCCTGCGGATACCACGAACGGCGGCGACGTAGTCGCTCCGAACAATGGAGAAAAGAGTAGCGTATTGGACGGCGTTCGCTATAACGGTGAAACCATCAACGTATACGGTTGGATCCCCGCCAACATCGTAGAACTCGTGACCGAATTCAGCGCGGAGCTCGGCGTAGTGGAGCAGAACGTCTATAAGAGATTGGACGAGACGCAAAAGCAGCTCAACATCAAAGTGAATTGGAAAGAGGAGAATGGAAGCGGTAGCCACCCCGAATTCATTCAGAACGCTGTTAACGCGAATACCACCGGCGCGTACGACGCCATCTGTGCCTACTCTCAGTGGGCGGCAGCCTTGACGACGCAGGGTATTTGTAAGAACCTGTTGCAGTTCAATACGTTAGACTTTACTCACCCCGCATGGCCCAAAGATATGGTGGACCAGCTTACGATGTTTGATAAGCTGTACTTCTGCACGGGTGACATTTCCACGAACCTGATTTTTATGACGTCCGTGGTTTTTGTGAATACCGACATGGTTTCCACATGGGGAATCAACGAAAAGATTCAGCAGTTGTACGGAGAAGAGGATCTCTACGATCTGGTCAGAGAAGGCAAGTGGACCTACGACGCAATGTTCGAGCTGACGGATGGCATTTGGCGGGATAGCGATTCTTCGGGCGGCAGCAAGACCGCAGGAGATACTTACGGTCTTAGCACGACCACCGGTTTGATCTGTAACTTCTACGCAGGTGCTGGGTATAATATCATAGAATCGGATGAGGAAGGGTTGTATCTGTCCGAGGACTATACGAACATAGACTCGATCGAGAAGCTTTTGAAGGCAGTCGTAGATCCCCTTTTCGACAGTGGCTACTGTTACTTCAAAGAATCCGATAGTAGCTCGCCAAAACTCAACTTTGCGGCAGGCTTGCATCTGTTTTGCCTTGCTCCCGCTTCTCACGCTTACATTACTCACTATCATACCGATGGACTGAACTACAGTGCGGTTCCCGTTCCGAAGTACGATGCGGCTCAGGACGGCTACCACTCGTATCACTCTTACCCCTATTCGAATTATCTGGTGACGACCGGGGCTGCCCATGCGGATATTGCGGCATCCTTCCTGCAGTGCTTGGCGCAATGGTCTTACGACACCACGAGAATCGCGATCTTTGAGAACACCATGAAGGCTCGTTTCGCTCAGGGTGACAGCGACGTTACGGAGATGTGGGAAATGATCGTGGATTCTCAGACCTTTGAGCTTGCGCGAATCTTCCGCAGAGATTTGCGTCGCGGCGGCACGGGTTCCTACCTCGCTGACCAATTTAATGAGAAGATTGATGCAGGACGTACCGACTGGTCCAATATCGTAGATTCGTACGAGCAAGAATTGAAGGATTTGATCGCTGCGATCAACGCGAAGCTGATAGAGCTTCCCAACAAATAAATTTCGGTTGCATTTTTAAAATTTGAGGCGGAGGAATCGTTTCTCATAAAAGAACGAGGCCGAAAAAGGACGATTCCTCGTTGCCTTGTCGAGATCAAAAAAAACAGCGTAGCTAAGAGAGACCTCTCTCATAGCTACGCTGTTTTGATATTAAAGAATCGAGAAGTTTACCACGATTGCCGCAAAGACGATGGAAACCATGGAGAGCAACTTACTCAGGAAATATAGGAAACGGCCTCTGTGTTTCTGACCGTATAAGCGGTTCTTCTCCTCGATCCCTTGGGGGCTGTATTATTCGAAAGCGAAATTACAGAGAAAGAGAAGTTTTGTTCCTTTTGTATTCACTAATCGACATTCCCGTGTGATATTTAAAAAATTTGCAAAGCAACTCCGTGGAATAAAATCCCGATCTGTTTGCAATTTCCGATATCGATATATGTTCGATCAGACACAGGTTTTTTATTCTTTCCAGTCTGTATCGGACAATTTTCTCGCTTAAGCATTCTCCGTCAATCAATTTCATAACTCGATTCAAATGAGCCCGAGAGCAATTCAAAGAGGTAGCTACGTCTTGCGCGGAAATGGCAGTGTCTGCATGGGATTCCACCCATTCACATGCACGCTTATAGAGGGAAAGCTCTGTCGAAGAGGCGTTTATATGCTCGTTAAAGTCATTTAAAAAATCAAGCAATATTGCCTCTTTCACACCAACAACAATTTTTTTATTGTTGTTCATTTGATAGAGCTTTTTTATTTGGGTAAAGATTCCTGACACGACGAGTGGCGCACATCCCTGTCGGCAGTTAAGAATAGGTGCGATTGGAGATGCTCGAAAAGTGATTTTAATAAACTCGGTATTGCGTTCAATTTCCAAATTCAAACGTGAAAAATTGAGGGATAATAATGTATCGTTCCTAACGATTTTTCTATTAAAGTCTTTGATGCATATGCTTCCTGATAATATGCAAATAAGAGTATACTGATCTGACGGAAGGAGTTTCCAAATATGGTTTTCACAAAAATGATGCTTCGCGCAAGATGCAAGCTCTAAAAAATGTTGCTCCGAGTCTCGTTCTAACGTGGCATATTGATTGGTATGGCTCATTGTATAAATCATATCACATTTTTTCCTTCTCGTTTTATATTTTCTGTTGCTTAAATGATTTCTATATAGTATAATTATAGTACAAACATACTGTTTTGTCAAGTTAGGAGGTGGATTCGTGAAAATTAAAATCCGGAAAAAGTATCTGATTTTTCCTGTAAATACCCTTTCTTCATACAAAAAAATGACGATTGCATTGGGCGAAGAGACGAGATATACTTTGAATATACGTCTTGATCATTTTTCTCCGAATTTTTACGCATATATTGACGTATCGCAATATACGGGGAAAACCATTACCGTTTCTGTTGATCCGAAAATGGAATTTTCGTTTTCCGAATCGGATATCATGGACATTCCGTCATTGTACAAAGAATCTTACAGACCGCAGGTGCATTTTACTGCTAAAAACGGTTGGATAAACGATCCGAACGGTCTGATTTATTTTGACGGAAAATATCATATGTTCTACCAATATAACCCCTGCGAAAACAAATGGAATAACATGCATTGGGGACATGCCGTAAGTACGGATATGCTACATTGGGAAGAAACCGATGTTGCTCTTTTCCCTGACAAGACCGGCGCGATGTTCTCGGGATGCGCAATCGTTGACGAAAAAAATCTCCTTGGCGTACAGAAAGGCGATACCCCAACTGTTCTGCTGTATTATACTGCGACGACTCCCTTTAGTCAATACCTTGCGTATTCAACGGACGCTCTTAAAACGATCCGAAAATACAGCGATTCGCCGATTATTCCCCATATCGTTGGTTCAAACAGAGATCCCAAGGTGGTTTTTTGCGAAGAATGGAACGCTTATGCAATGGCTTTATATCTTGAAGAGGATATTTATGGGATATTCAGATCGGATGATCTTCTTCGTTGGGAGCTCGTTCAAAAGCTTTCGCTGTCAAGTGATAACGAATGCCCTGATTTGTTCCCCATAAACGCAGACAACGGCAATAGAAAATGGGTTTTTATCGGCGCGCGCGACCGTTATCTGATAGGCGAAATGAAGGATGGGGGATTTTTTCCAATCCAAGAGGCGCAATCACTGCATTACGGAGAAAGCGCATATGCAGGGCAAACATTTTCGGGAATGCCAAACGGAAGAGTGGTTAGAATCGATTGGGAGAAGTGGCGGATTTCCCCACCCAATATACGCGGACAAATGAGTTTCCCCGCAGAGCTTACGCTCAAAGAAATTGACGGGGTTTACTATATTCACGCCCTCCCGATAAAAGAAATTGAAAGCCTTTATGACAAAAACGAATGGATGGAAAATATTACGGTTCTCAGGGATATTCCCAAAAGGATTTCACTTGATCGGGCTCCTTATATGATCAAAATGAATATAGAGCCTGCTGTATCAACACAGCTTGCGTTGAAAATTTTCGGTATAGATATTTTGTTTGACAAGATGGAAAACAGGGTGAAATTAAGTGACAAGTCCGCGCCTGTTACGCTCACATCAAATATATGGGAAATCGTATTGATCGTGGATCGGTGCAGTGTAGAGCTATACCTTGACGGCGGGAAAATTTATCTTGGTACGGTAGATGAAAAAACATATTGCGATTACAATCTTCCTTATCTGGAAATGATATCAACCACGGATTGCGCGATAAAGACCGTAGAGATGCATTCTCTGAAATCAATTTGGGGGGATTAAAATGAAGTTGCTTTCCTTTGGCGAGATTATTTGGGACGTATATAGTGAAAACAAGCAGACGTTGGGTGGCGCGCCGTTGAATTTTGCCGCGTATGCCGCTATGCTGGGAAGTACTGCATGGTTGGTTTCATCGGTGGGCGCGGATGAGCTTGGGAAAAAAGCCCTTGAACAAATCAAAGAGCTTGGCTTAAAAACCGAATATATTTCAATCGCAGACGGGAAAGCAACCGGTCAATGCCGCATAACCCTCGATCAAAACGGGGTACCCTCCTACAACATTCTTAAGGACGTTGCATACGACTGTATTCTTTTGCCGAATAAATTACCCGTAGCTTTTGACACGATTGCCTTTGGAACGCTTGCGTTGCGCGAGGAGCATAACAGACAAAAATTAAAAAGTATATTAGCGAGCAACGTTTTTTCGGAAATATATACCGATTTGAACATTCGTTCTCCATTTTACTCAAAAGAAAGTATTGTTTTCTGTCTTTCCAATGCAACGATCGTAAAAATCAGCGACGAAGAATTGCCTTTGATTACGCAAACGCTGTTTCATTCCATTCTTGATTTGCAGGAAGCGGTCGCGTTTATTGCTGAAAAATATCCTCAAATTAAACTGTTGTTAATTACCTGCGGAGAAAAGGGGAGTTTTTGCTATGATCGCCTAAGCGGTCAAACGCATTATTGTCCCGCAGAACCAGTTCCCGTTGTATCAACCGTTGGAGCCGGAGACAGCTTTGGTGCAAGCTTTTTGACACTGTATAATAAAACGAAAGACATACCTTACGCGCTTAGGTTATCAGCTAAAATCAGTGCTTTTGTTGTGTCCCACAAGGGTGCCATTCCTTCAACTGCTAAGGAATTTATCAATAAGCTTTTATCGGATGAAAAAAAGCAAGGTCTCGCAAATTATGAAAAAATAAAAAATATTTAGAAAGGAATGTTTATTATGCAAAAACAAACCAAGCTATGGATGAGAGTACTGTCGCTTACCTTGGTCGTGTTCATGCTGGGCTCGATGCTTCTTGCTTGTAAGAAGAAGGAAGAGACTTCCGCAGAGACTACCGGTGGCGGCGACGTAGTCGCGCCCAACGAGGGAGAGAAAAACGTACTGGACGGCGTTCGCTACAACGGCGAAACCATCCACGTATACGGCTGGCTCCCTTCCAACATCGCAGAGCAAGTGCAGGAATTCAGCTCGGAGCTCGGCATTGTAGAGCAGAACGTCTATAAGAGATTGGACGAAACGAAAAAGCAGCTTAACATCAACGTCGAGTGGAAAGAGGAAGCCCACGGTACAGCGTTTATTCAGAGCGCTACCACAGCCAACCAGACGGGCGGCTACGACGTCATTGCGTGCTATTCCATGAACGCCGCGACTTTGACGACACAGGGTATTTGTAAGAATCTACTTTCCTACGATACCATGGACTTCGCCGAGCCCTGCTGGCCCTCGGACCTGATCGATCAGGTCACGATGTATGACAAGCTGTACTTCTGTACGGGTGACATTTCCACCAACCTGATCTTTATGACCTCTTTGGTCTACGTTAATCTGGATATGGTAGACAAATGGCAAATTAATCAAAAGATTCAGGAGCTGTACGATGAGGAGGACATTTACGATCTCGTCAGAGAAGGCAAATGGACCTACGACGCAATGTTCAAGCTGACGGAGGGTATCTGGAGAGATTCGGATAACTCGGGAGGACGTACCAAACTGGATACCTACGGTCTGGGTACGTATAATAATCTAACGATTAACTTCTACGCAGGCGCGGGCTACAGCCTTCTGGAATCGGACGAAAACGGCTTGTATGTGTCCGAGGACTACACGGATGTAGACTCCATCGAGAAACTTTTGAAGGATGTTGTTGACCCTCTTTTCGATAACGGCTTCTGCCACCACTTCGCTGGCGACTACACTATGACGAGAGACAACTTTGCGGCAGGCTTACATCTGTTCAGCCTTGCCCCTGCTTCGCACGCTTACCTGAAGCACTATCACACCGACGATCTGAACTACGCCGCGCTTCCCGTTCCAAAATACGACGCGGCACAGGAAGGATATCACTCCTATCACTCCAATCCCTATACCAACTACATCGTAGCGTCTGGCTCGGCAAATGCTCATATTGCCGCTTCCTTCCTGCAATGTTTGGCGCAGTGGTCCTACGACACCACGAGAATCGCGATCTTTGAGAATACCATGAAGGCTCGTTTCGCTCAGGGTGACAGCGACGTTACGGAAATGTGGGAAATGATCGTGGATTCTCAGACCTTCGACCTCGGACGGATCTTCGCGGAGTCCTTGAAGCGTGGCGGTCAAGGCTCTGTTCTCGTCGCTCAGTTTGAGGGAAGATTGAATGCAGGACGTACCGACTGGACCAATATCGTAGATTCGTACGAGCAAGACTTGAAGGATTTGGTTGCCGCGATCAACGCGAAGCTTCAGGAGCTTCCCGACCAATAATAGTATTTGGTTACATTTTTAAAATTTGAGGCGGAGGAATCGTTTCTCATAAAAGAACGAGGCCGAAAAGGACGGTTCTCATTGCCTTGCCGAGATCAAAAAAACAGCGTAGCTAAGAGAGACCTCTCTCACAGCTACGCTGTTTTGATGTTAAAGAATCGAGAAATTAACTACGATTGCCGCAAAGACGATGGAAACCATGGAGAGCAGCTTGATCAGAATGTTGATCGCGGGACCCGAGGTGTCCTTGAAGGGGTCGCCTACGGTGTCGCCCACCACAGCCGCCTTATGGCAATCCGAGCCCTTACCGCCGTGTACGCCGCTTTCAATATACTTCTTGGCGTTATCCCACGCGCCTCCCGCGTTAGACATAAAGACAGCCATCAAAAATCCAGAGGCAGTCGCGCCTGCCAGCATACCGACCACGCCCGCGCAACCGAGAATCAGTCCTACCACGACGGGGACGAGAACGGCAACTACGGTGGGAAGGATCATTTCTCGTAGGCTGGCTTTGGTACAGAGATCCACGCAGCTTGCGTAGTCGGGATCTGCCTTGCCATCCATCAACCCCGCGATTTCGCGGAACTGACGGCGAACCTCCTTGACCACGCTTTGCGCGGCGCGTCCAACGGAGTTCATGGTCAGCGCGGCGAATACAAAGGGAAGGCATGCGCCCACAAACAGACCGACCAAAACGGTGGGGTTGGTGACGTTCAGATCGGCGATCTTTTCGATGCCACCGTCAATGGTTTTGACCTTGTCGATATAAGACGCCATCAGAGCAAGCGCGGTCAGCGCGGCAGAGCCGATGGCAAAGCCCTTGCCCGTTGCGGCGGTGGTGTTGCCGAGGGAATCCAGCGCGTCGGTCCGTTCTCTGACCTGAGCGTCCATGCCCGCCATTTCGGCGATACCGCCTGCGTTGTCCGCCACGGGACCGTAGGCATCCGTGGCAAGCGTGATGCCAAGGGTGGAGAGCATACCGACAGCCGCCAGCGCAATGCCGTACAGACCCAAGGTGGTGCTTTGCGCGCCGCCCGATACGAAGTAGGAAACGAGAACGCAGATCGCAACGATCACGATGGGGATCAGGGTGGAAAGCATACCCACCGAAAGACCGCCGATGATGATGGTAGCCGTTCCCGTCTCGGAGGTTTTTGCCAGATTACGGGTGGGTTTATAGCTGTCCGAAGTAAAATACTCGGTAGCTTGACCGATCAGCACGCCCGCTACAAGACCGGCGAGAATGGCGAAATAGATCGTCCAGTTTTCCTTCCCGAGCACGAAGTACACGAGAGGGAAGGCGCAGAGGGCAATGAGGATCGCGGACAAATTCGTTCCGCGGGAAAGCGCGCCAAGCAGTTGCTTTTGAGACGCGCCCTCTTTGGTTCGAACGAGGAACGTACCAAAGATCGAGCAGAGAACGCCGACTGTGGCGATCAACATGGGGAGCGCCATGGCAGAGAGCGTGCCGAAGGCGGAAACGCCAAGGGCGCAAGCCGAGATGACCGAGCCGACGTAGGATTCGTAAAGATCCGCGCCCATACCCGCAACGTCGCCCACGTTATCGCCTACGTTGTCGGCGATCACGGCAGGGTTACGGGGATCGTCCTCGGGAATGCCCGCTTCGACCTTACCCACAAGGTCTGCGCCAACGTCAGCCGCCTTGGTAAAGATACCGCCGCCCACGCGCGCGAACAGCGCCATAGAGGACGCGCCCATACCGAAGGTCAGCATCGCGCCCGTGATGGCGGCGGGCGTCAGCTTGAATACGAATTTCAAGAGAAAGAACCAAAGTGAAATGTCCAACAGACCAAGTCCCACCACGGTAAAGCCCATGACGCTTCCCGCGCTGAAGGCGACCCGCAGTCCGCGGTTCAGATCCTTCTGACACGCATTGGCGGTTCTTGCGTTGGATAGGGTTGCGATCTTCATACCGATATAGCCCGAAAGCGCGGAAAAGAAGCCGCCCGTGACAAAAGCGAAGGGAACGAAGGGTGAGAGCAATCCGAAGATCGCCATCGCGCCAAGCAGGACGAACATCACACCGAAAAAGATCAGTACGATCTTATACTGCCGTTTCAGGAACGCGCTTGCGCCCTTTCGAATGGAAGCGGAAATCTTTTTCATTCGATCGGTTCCTTCCGAGAACTTCAGCACGATTTTCGCATTGATCAGCGCGAAAAGTAATGCCAAAATTGCGCCTGCAAAGGTAAAAACAACCAAAAGTTTTTCCATAAGAACTCCTCCAAATCAATTTTTTGAACCAAAATATATCTTATGACAATTTATAATTATATCACAAAACCACAAAAAAGTCAAGTTGAATTGTATCGGGAGGTTTTACGATTTTTGTGTCAAAAAAGCAGGTTTTTTATAAAAAATATTGAAAAAAGGGGGTGCTTATGGTATAATAATGCAAAAATGGAAACAAACTGGAAAGGGAAACGATATGAGAAAAACGGTGGGGCTTGCCCTTCGGGATACCGTTCCCGTGTTGACGGGGTATCTGGTGCTTGGCTTCGGCTTTGGCATCGTTCTTCGTTCGGCGGGCTATGGAATCCTCGTTGCCTTCCTTATGAGCGCGCTGATCTATGCGGGGGCGATGCAATACGTAGCGGTTGGACTTTTGACGGGGGGCGCATCTCTGTGGACGGTGGCGCTTACCACCCTGATGGTCAACGCGAGACATTTGTTTTACGGTGTATCCATGCTGGAGCGCTATCGTGAGATGGGAGTAAGAAAGCCCTACCTGATTTTCGCCCTGACCGATGAGACCTATTCCTTGGTTTGCGGTGATCTTTCCTGTGTGGAGGAATCACAAAGGAAAAATTATTGCTTTTTCGTGTCGCTCTTCAACCAGATTTATTGGGTCTTGGGAACGGTATTGGGGGCGGTGATCGGCTCGCTGATTCGCTTCCCAAGCGAAGGCATCGACTTTGCCTTGACCGCCCTGTTTCTGACGGTATTTTTAGAGCAATGGCTCAGCACAAAAAAGCACGCGCCCGCCCTGCTTGGGGTGGGGATCTCGGCGTCGTGCCTGCTGATCTTCGGCGCGGAACGCTTTTTGATCCCCGCCATGTTGGGAATTGCCTTGACGCTTTGCTTGTATCGGGAGGAGGGGGAGCATGCTTGACACACGTGTGTGGTTGACCGTCGGCGTGATCGCCCTCGTTACCGCGTTGCTTCGTTTTTTGCCCTTCCTCGTTTTTCGGAAAAGCGGGAAAACGCCGCGTCTCATCGAAAAGCTGGGTCGGCTTCTGCCCTTCGCAGTCATGGGAATGCTTGTGGTTTACTGCCTGAAAGAAGTTCAATTTTCGACCTTCGGCGGCTTTCTCCCCGAGCTGATCGCTTGCCTTGTGGTGGGCGCTTTGTATCTTTGGAAACGAAATACCTTGATCAGCATCGTGGCAGGAACGGTCTGCTATATGCTGCTGGTGCAGTTTGTTTTTTGAAAAAACGAACTTTTTATAAAAAATTGCTTCATTCCCTTGCGTAAGGTATTGCTCGTAACGCCGCGTAATGCTGTATAATAGGGAACGAGGAGGTGAAAAGCTATGTCAAAATATACGACGGGAGAGGTCGCAAAGCTCTGTGGCGTATCGGTCAGAACCGTTCAATACTATGATGAGAGAGGGATTCTTTTGCCCAGCGAGCTTTCCGAGGGCGGACGACGACTCTATACGGAGGACGACCTGAAGCGGATGCGGATCATCTGTTTTCTGCGCGAAGCGGGACTTCCCATCAATAGTATTTCTGCGCTGTTCGCGGAAGAAAATCCCCAAAGCATCATTTCAATTTTGCTGGAGCAACAGGAGCAGACGCTTCGCGAGGAGCTGTCCGAACGGCAAGCAAAGCTTGACTTGATTGAGGGGATCAAGCGAGAACTCAAAGAAATTGAGACGTTTTCCGTTGAATCCATCGGTGATATAGCGCACGTGATGAAACAAAAGAATAAACTCTCAAAAATGCGGTGGACGATGGTGCTTACGGGAATTCCCGTGACCGCGCTGCAATGGACGTCCATCGTTCTGTGGATCACGAACGGTCTTTGGTGGTTGTTCGTAATATGGGCGTGCGTGGCAATTCCGTGGGGAATCGCCGTGTCGGTTTATTATTATCGGCACGTTGCTTATATCTGCCCCGAATGTCACGAGATTTTCAGACCCCGCTTCAAGGAAATGTTCTGGGCGTACCATACCCCCAAGATGCGACGCTTGACCTGCCCCAAGTGCGGGCGACGGGGGCTTTGCGTGGAGGTGTACGCGGAAAAAGGGGGGGAAAACAATGGATAAGCTGATGGAATTCCTTCCGTTTCTTATTCCTCTGATCCTTGCGGAGCTTGCGGTGCTTGGATATACACTCTTTCATATTTTCACGCATTCGGCATACAAAAGAGGGAGTCGCGCCCTTTGGGTCGTGCTTGCGATTGTTTTGATGAATACCTTTATCGGTCCGATCCTATACTTCCTTTTCGGCAAGGAGGATTCCTGATGGATATGCTGCGCATTACCGATCTTTGTAAGAGCTTTGGCGATAAGGAGGTCTTGAGAGGACTTACTTTGTCCGTGCCGAAGCATAGTATTTACGGCTTTATCGGGACGAACGGCGCAGGGAAAACCACCACGATGAAAACCGTTCTCGGGCTATTGAAAGCCGATTCGGGTGAAATTGCGGTGAACGGAGAGAAGGTCGTTTACGGACAGACCGCCCGTTATATCGGCTATCTTCCCGACGTGCCCGAATTCTATTCCTTTATGACGGCGAAGGAATATCTGCGGTTTTGTGGGGAGCTTGGCGGAATGCGCCGTGGGGAGAACGAGGCGCGCGCAAGGGAGCTGCTTGCTCTCGTCGGGCTTGCTGATGAACCCCATCGGATCAAGGGCTTTTCCAGAGGCATGAAGCAACGGTTGGGTATCGCGCAGGCGCTTCTCAATCGCCCGAAGCTACTCATTTGTGACGAGCCGACCTCGGCGCTTGATCCCGTGGGCAGAAAAGAAATACTGGATATTCTTTTGGCGGCAAGAGAACAAACGACGGTCTTGTTTTCCACGCATATTCTCTCGGACGTGGAGCGAATTTGCACGGATATTGCTTTTCTGAAGAATGGAGTGGTGAATATTCAAGGCAAGCTATCCGACGTCAAAACGAGATACCGTGGCAAAGAATATATGATAGAAGTCGAAACCGAGGAGGCGCTTCTTCTTCTGGAACGGACGTTTTCCAATATGAAAAGAATTGACAGAAACAAAGTGACCTTCTCGGAGGATAAATATTCTGTATCCGACGTTTTGCGTTTTGTTGCGGATCAAGGTGTATCACTCTTGAAAGCAGAGCGTTTAGAACCGAGTCTTGAGGATTTATTTATGGAGGTGACGGAGAAATGAAAGCTACGGTTGCCTTTGTAAAAAAAGAATGGTTGGAGCAGCTTCGTTCGGGTAGGCTGTTGATCACACTCGCACTGTTCGTTCTGCTTGGTATTATGAATCCCGCAATCGCCAAGCTGACACCGTGGCTCTTGGAGATGATGGCGGATTCACTCGCCCAAAGCGGCATGACCGTAACGGACGTACCCGTCAGCGCAATGGATTCTTGGGTGCAATTCTTTAAGAACCTGCCTATCGGGTTGATTGCCTTCGTTTTGCTTCAAGGTGCGATTTTTACCAAAGAATATAGCTCGGGTACTCTCGTACTGTCCTTAACGAAAGGACTTGAACGCTTCAAGGTCGTTGTGGCAAAAGCGGGTATTCTTACTGCTATTTGGTCGTTCGGTTATTGGCTCTGCTTTGGAATCACATATCTTTATAATTCCTATTTTTGGGATAATCAGGTAGCACGGAATCTCATTTTTTCGGTTGTGTGTTGGTGGTTGTTCGGCGTATTCGTTATTTCCTTGATGATTTTGTTTTCCACGCTTACACGTTCCAATACGGGCGTGCTGATCGGAACGGGAGCGATCGTTCTGATATCTTACGTCGTTGGGTTATTGCCCAAGGTAAACGAATATCTGCCTACGAGATTGATGGACGGTCATTCCTTGATTTACGGAGTGGCAGAAGCAAAGGCCTATACCGCCGCCATAATGATAACGGTGATCGCAAGTCTTGTCTGCTTTGCCGTAAGCGTACCGACCTTCAACCGAAAGCAGCTATAACAATCCATGAGTCATGACCACCAGCCGTGCTGGTGGCTTGCACAAGCCCCCTTGGGGCATTCCACTCGCTGAGCCTATAGACTCGTCGAATTTTCTGCCACTTGCGGCAGTCGCCCTACCGCCACAGATGTGGCAACTAACTTTAAGCCTTCCCCAGTGGGGAAGGTGGCGGCGAAGCCGACGGATGAGGAGATCGCCGTTTGTGTATCAAGTTCCCATTCTCCTCATCCACCGCAAACGATCCCCCTCGATGTTTTGCTTGCAAAACTCGACGCCACTTGTGGCAGGACCCCGCTGGGGAAGGCTACTTGATTCCTCGCTTCGCTCGGATAAATAAACTGGGCAAAGCTAAAGCTTTTTGGAACCACCAGCACTGCTGGTGGTTTTCAGAATACAAAAGAAAACGCTTTTGCCGTCTATCTGACAGCAAAAGCGTTTTTCACTTCAAATATTCTTTCCCCTTAAAACATCGTATCCAAAAGATCGATCACGTCTCCCACCACGCCCCGATCCTTGTGGCAAAGGGTGTGATGACAGATCGCCTTGATCTCGTCCAAGGCGTTGTCGGGACAGCAGGAAAGATCGGCGGATTTCAGCATTTCCGCGTCGTTGTTGTAGTCACCCACGGCGCAGAGGAACATGGGGCGGTCGTAATAGCGGGCGACCATGTCCCGAAGTACCACCGCCTTGTGAACCGTTGCGTCCTGCACGTCCATCATCGTCGGCTCGGAAGGTACCATCGTCAGTCTGCCGCGGAAGTCGTCGGCAAAGCGGTGGATTAGCTCGCGGAGGGTTTCGTCCTCTGCCCGTACCGTCATGCGGTAAAGGGGATAGTTTTTCCATTCCTCCAAGGGAAGGAGCAGACAGGTTTCTCCACGCGCGGACAACGCATCGAAATCCTTTGCCGTCATGGAATGCTCCAAGCTGTAAAACAAGTGCTTGTCCCCCGTGGTCATGCGGCAGCCGAAGGGCAATCCCGACGCTTCCATTCGTTCGATCAGCTCTCGCAGAGGCGCAAAGGGAAGGGGACGGTTTTCCAATTCCTTTCCTTGCTGAAAATCGTAAAGACACGCACCGTTAAAGACTACCACGGGCGCGTTGGTCAGCGCGGCAACATCGGGCGCTGCCTGAAGGACTGATTGATAGGTTCTGCCCGTGGCAAAGGTGAAGTGACCGCCGTTTTCCTTGAAATAAGTGATCCGTTCCCGATTGCGCGCCATTCCCACGGGATCGGCGGTAATAAACGTGCCGTCCATGTCGCTGGCAATGATGACGTTCTCAAATTTTTTCATGTCAATGCTTCCTCACCGTTTCTATGGTAAAATCGTTATTTCCCCACGCAGAAGCGGGAAAAGATCTCAGCGACGATCTCCTCGCCAAGCTCCCGTCCGTCCACCTCGCCCAGCGCCGAGAGCGCCCGTTCCATGCCGATACAGCAAAGATCCAAGGGCAGGTCGGCGTCAAGATCGGCAAGGGAGGATTCCAACGCCTCCGCCGCCACGGTCAGCGCCGCGTGCTGGCGAGCGCCCGTTACGATGGCGTCCTGCGCCATATCCAGCGAACCGTCAATAAACAGATCGTCAATGACCTGCGCCAGACGCTCAAAGCCAACCCCTTGTGCGGCGGAGAGCGTCACCGTATTGGCAAAGACTTCCCGAACGGAGCGCAGGGTGGTTTCGTCCTGCGTTTCGCAGTCGATCTTGTTGAGCAGAGCCACGGCAGGAACGGCGGATTTCTTGATTTCTTCTATCAGATCGCGATCCTCGTCGGCGAGAGGGCGCGACACGTCGAATACGGCAAGGATCAGTCCTGCTTGCTTCATTTCGGTGCGGGTACGGGTAATGCCGATGCTTTCTACCTGATCCTCGGTTTGGCGAAGCCCCGCGGTGTCGCAGAGCAAAAGCAGGGTCTTTCCCAGAGTTGCCGTCTCCCGAAGCAGATCGCGGGTCGTACCCTCGATATCGGTGACGATGGCGGCATCGTAGCCGAGAATGCGGTTATAGACCGAGCTTTTTCCCGCGTTGGTTCTGCCGCAGATCACCGTAGGGATCCCCTCGGTGACGGCGCGTCCCGTACCGTAGGTCGCCGCAAGCCTGCGAATGCCCAAAAGCGTGTCGGCAAGGGCGGCTTTGATCTCCTCGCGGCTCATTTCGCTCAGATCCTCGTCGGGAAAATCGATGGCGGCAAAGACCGAGGTCAGGGTATGCTTCACGGTTTGATACAGGGCGTCGGTCCGATCGGCAAGCCCGCCTCTCATGCCGCTTCTCGCCAAGGTCAGCTGGCTATCGGTTTTCGCTTCCAGCAAATTGCCCAGTGCCTCTGCCTCGGATAGCCTTATTTTTCCCGAAACGTAAGCGCGACGGGTAAACTCTCCCGCCTCTGCGGCTCTCGCCCCTGCCGAAAGGACGGCGGCGAGCACCTTTCTTGTGACGAGGATTCCTCCGTGGCAGGTGATCTCCACCGTGTCCTCTCCCGTAAAGGAACGGGGAGAGACGAACCGTACCGCCATGCCGTCGTCCACGGACACGCCGTCGGGCGTGCGAATCTCTCCATAAACGGTTTTTCCGTGGGGAAGGGCAGACAAAGCCGTTTTGCTCGCGGGGAAGAAGATCCGATCCCCGATGGCAAAGGCGTCCGCGCCGGAGACGCGGATCAGCGCAACGCCGCCCTTTCCGTAGGGGGTGCTGACGGCGGCAATGGTATCCAGTAGCTTCATGATGCTTTCGTTCTCCTATAAAAAAGATTTGGGGACTGCCCGTCACGGACAGTCCCCTCTGTCAGGTCAAGGCGATTATTCAGCCTCAACAACCTCTTCAGCATCTGCGTCCTCGATGGCAAGCTCGCACTCGTCGCACTCGTCCAGCAGATCGTCGCAATCGTACACCAGATCCTCGGTGTATCTCTTGATCAGCTTGTAAACGACGAAAGCGATTGCGCTTGCGGCAGCAACGACAGCCAGCGTGATGGCAATGATCTTACCGTAGTTCGTAGACTTTTTCTTGAAGAACATAATAAACCTCCTGTATATCATATAAAAAGTTTTCTAAATATAGTATATCATATTTTTCGGAAAATGCAAGTTTTTTTTGAAAATTTTTTGCGATTTTTTCGAAAGCCTCGGCTTTTCTTTCATTTTTGCGGGTCGACGCCCTCGGCGACCCGTCGCATCCAAATCCGTTCGACCCTACGTCCGAACGGATTTTTACCTTAGAAGTAAAACGAACCCTTATGGTTATCTACAAAGGGCGAGCAAGTGCAATACGAAAGCCAAGAACTTGTCAGCAAGTTCTTGAAGGGAGTTTGAGGGGAACTTCTCGAAAGAAGTTCCCCTCAACGCATTCCCTATGTATCTATACTTTCTATTAAGTAAATCCCGCCCTTGCGAACCGAGACGAGGGCGCAATTTTCTGTGATCTCGTTGGAGACGGCGAACTGAAAATCGCGGGTCAGGGTGGCGTTTTTGAGAGGATATTTGCAGCCCTCGACGCTCACGCCCTTGACCTTCTCGGAAAGGGCAAGCAGGGAGAGATAGCGGAAGCCGCTTTTCGGCAGAAGGGTGCTGGTGGCAAAGAGATAGCGCACCCGATTATAGCCGTTGGTGATGAGGGCGGGAATCCCCTTCTTTTGCAGATCCTCCAGGATCGCCAGATTGGAGAGGGTATGATCCAGCCGTCCGTCCAGACCGCCGATGATCACGATCTCACTCGCACCCTTTTTCAGGGCGATATCCACCGCCAGCTGGGTGTCGGTAAAATCCTTTTCGGCGGGAACCTGAAGCCGTTCCGCGCTCTTTGGCAGATCAACCTCGCCGAGGGAATCAAAGTCACCGAGAACCACGGCAGGGGTTGCCCCCATCGTCCGCGCGTTGCGATAGCCCGAATCGGCGGCAAGGATCAGATCGTTTCCCTTGGCGTGCTCGGTGACGTTGTCCGCGAGGATCGCGCCGCCCGTATAGATCAATGCTTTCATGTCAGACTCCTTTGGGAACAGAGGTCAGTTCCACTTTTTCTTTTGCTTTAAAACGTCGTACAGCTCGGTATAGCTGGCGTGTCGGGAGGGAGGAATTTTCCCCGCGCGAACCGCCTCCAGAATGGCGCAGCCCTCCTCCTTGGTGTGGGAGCATTTGGTATAGCGGCACTTGCCGATATAGGGGAGAAATTCCCGCATGGTGGTGGGGAGATCCTCCTTATCAAAAAAGTCAAACCGCGCAAAATCCAGCATGGAGAAGCCGGGGGTGTCGGCTATGTAACCGCACTCGATGTCGTCGGACAGAGGGAACAGCTCCACCTGTCTTGTGGTATGCCGTCCCCGTTCGATCTTGCGGCTGATGTCCGAGGTGGAAAGGGAAAGGTGGGGAAAGAGACGGTTCATCAGGGTGGATTTCCCAATACCGGACGCCCCCGCAAAGGCGGCGGTCTTTCCAACGAGGGTTTCCGAAATAAATCGGTCAAGAGCGTCGATCCCCTCGCCCGTGACGGCGCTGACCGAAAAGCAGGAAAAGCCGCACAGGGAATACAGATCATGTAGCTCCTTGGCGTAGTCGGGATTCAGCTCGCTTTTCGTGATGACGATCACAGGCTCGATATGATTGAATTCCGCAATGGCGATCAGCTTGTCCACCGTGGTCAATATCGGTGTGGGCGCGGCGCACGCCATGGTAATAAACAAGATATCCAAATTGGAAACGGGGGGGCGAATGAGAGCGTTTTTCCGTTCCTCAATGCCGTCGATCACAAGGCCTGCCGCCTTCTCACCCTTCTCGTAAAGCAGGGTGACGGTATCTCCCGGCAGAGGCGTGACGCCCTCGTGGCGAAACGCGCCTCTGGCACGGCAGGAGATCACGCTTCCCTCGGGAAGCGGACCGTCGGAGAGGATTCTGACCGAATAAAGTCCGCCCACTCCCTTGGTGATTTTTCCTTTGACAGTTTGTTCCATAAGACTTTTCCTTTTCTTGATATGGGCGATCAGGAGCTAAGATACAGATCGACTGACACCGTAGACGAAGTAATGGGCGCGCCCGCGATGGGGGATTGGGCAATGACCGTTCCGTTGCCCGCGCCTGCGCCTGCGGTGTATATGCTTCCGATGACCAAGCCGTATTGCCGAAGGGCGGCTTTGGCTTGCTCCTCGGTCATGCCGTACAGATCGGGGACGGTATGGGCGGCGTATCGATCCCCCGCGCTGACCGTGAAGGAAACCGCGCTTCCCTCGTTCACCGCCGTTCCCGCGGCAACCGACTGTCCGATCACCGTTCCGATGGGACGGGAGGATGGCTCGTAGGATACGCTTCCTTGGGTCAGCCCCGCGGCGGACAGCAAAGAACCTGCCGCCTGCTCGGTTCTGCCCGAAAGATCGGGAACAGAGACCAGAAGGATCTGCTTGCCCAGACTGATCAGCAGGGTCACCGTCTCTCCCTTGGACAGAGTCGCGCCGCGCCTCGGGGTGGTCTCTATGACCGTTCCCTTGGGCGCGGTAGAGGAATACTGCTCTCGGATCGCTACGCGCAAGCCTTGGTTTTTCAGGGCAAGGGTCGCGTCTCGTTCGGTCATGCCGCAAAGCTCGGAAAGCTCGCTTTGGGGTTCTCCTTTACTGACGGTGAGGGTCACGATGCAAGCGCCGTCCTTTTCGTAGATGCGCCGCACCACGCCGCCTCGGGGGGACTGGGCAATCACCAATCCTGTCGGAACGTCGGGGTTGTATTCGTATTGTATGATTTTTTGAATACGGGATTCTCCTTCCGATACCGCGGCATCGGGGGTTTTCCCTAAAAAATAGGGGATCGTTACCGTATCGTATGCTCTGCCGTATCCGTAAAACAGGCCGAATAGCACGCCACCTGCCGAAAGCGCCCCCACCAACAGCGCGGCGCACAACGCACCCGCAAAGACGGGCAAGGTGTGGATCGATCGCGGCTTCGGGGGACGGCGCAGGGCGCGGAGCTTCGCCCCAAGGCGTCGCATCGCTTTTCTTCCCTTTGCGCTCAACCGAACCAGAGCCGCCCCAAAGGCGAACCCCTTGACGGCTTTCTTTCGTCTGCGCCGTTCTCTGCGCCGTCTGCCAAAGACCTCCCCGTCCTCATACAGAGGGATCCATTCGATTGGTTCGGGGGGAAGGGCATGGCCGCGGCGAAGGGTGCGCGTCCCTCGCAGTCGGTATTGCCGCCGAGGGAGGCGTTCGATTCTTTTTCGTTCTTGTTCCGACGGACGGAATCGGTATTTCATGGTAAGGACTCCTTTTTTCGATATGTAAAGAGGAGTCGGGTCAAATCACGAGTCTTTTTTCTCCTCCGCGCGTCGCAACTGACCGCAGGAAGCGTTGATGTCCGCGCCCAGCCGCCGTCTGACGGTGGCGCGAATCCCCTTTTTCTCCAAAATCGAGGCAAAACGCTCTACCGCCTGCTTGTCGGAGGCGGAAAAGCCCGTTTCGGCAACGGGATTGACGGGGATCAGATTCACGTGAATGGGGAAGGTCACCGCATCTGCGGGGGAGCGAAGCTTGGCGTTCAGCAGATTCGCCAGACGAAGTGCCGCGTCGGGGGAATCGTTCTTTCCCGCAATGAGGGTATATTCAAAGGAGATCCGTCTGCCCGTGACCTCGTAATAGCTTCGACAGGAGGCGAGCAGGCGATCGACGTTCCATTTTTTATTGACGGGCATGATGGCGCTCCGCGTTTCGTCGTCCGAGGCGTGAAGAGAGATCGAAAGGGTGATGGGGAAGCTTTCCTTTGCCAGACGGTCGATCTTGTCGCACAGACCGCAGGTGGAAAGGGAGATGTGGCGGTAGCCGATATTCAGTCCTTGCTCGTGCCCTACCAGCCGTAGAAACTGAAGGACGTTGTCGTAATTGTCAAGCGGCTCGCCAATGCCCATCATGACCACGTTGGAAATTCTCGCGCCCAGATCCTTCTCGGCGGCAATGATCTGTCCGATCAGCTCCGAGGGAGAAAGATCTCTCTGCTTGCCGCCAATGGTGGAGGCGCAGAAGGCGCACCCCATGCGGCAACCCACCTGGGAGGAAATGCAGATCGTGTTGCCGTGCTTGTATTTCATGACTACGCTCTCTACGCAGTGTCCGTCCCGAAGGGCAAACAGATATTTCACCGTTCCGTCGAGGGCGGAAACCAGCTTCCGTCTGACCGTGGGTAGGAAAAAAAAGGCGCGCGTGGCGAGCTTTTCGCGGGTCGCCTTGCCGATGTTGGTCATTTCCTCGGGGGAAAGACCGCGGTGCATCTGGGGAAAGAGCTGACGGGCGCGGTATTTCGGCTCGCCTATGGAAAGAAGCAGCGCTTCCAGCTCCTCGGGGAGCAGAGAGAGCAGATCGATTTTTTCAGATTCGTTCATGGAAAGGTCCTCGTATGATCAAACTTTTTTCAATCAGGCTTTGCCGATCCGTCGCAGACGCGCCACGAAAAAGCCGTCGGTGGGATATTCGTCGGAAAGGAAGGTCAGCATACCCGCCTCACAGCGCAGATTGCCTGCTGTGAATGGCTCAAGGGAAAATTCGGGGTGAGAGGCGAGGAAACGATTGACGTTCTCCTCGTTTTCCTCGGGTAGGATCGTGCAGGTGGAATAGACCAGCACGCCGCCCATCCTTACGTAACGGCAGGCGGTGTCGAGGATCGCCCGCTGAATGGCGGGAAGCGCCGCCGAGGCGGCAGGGTCCTTGTAACGAAGCTCGGGCTTTTTTGCGGGCACGCCGAACCCCGAGCAGGGAACGTCGCACAGTACCCGATCTGCAGCCCCTTCCCATTCGGGAAGGAAATTCCTTCCGTCGTTGGCAAAGGCTTCTATGATAGTAATGCCCAGTCTTTTTGCTCCCGATTCAATGAGAGGGAGCTTTTTTTCGTGCAGATCAAAGGAAAGGATTCGCCCTTGGTTCTTCATGCGGATCGCCGTGCCGAAGCTTTTTGAGCCGGGGCAGGCGCAAATATCCAACACGGTCTCTCCCGCCTCTGCGCCAAGGGCTTCCACGCAAAGCTGAGACGCCTCGTCCTGCACGAAGAACAGACCCTCCTCAAAGCCGTATAGAGAACGGACCGCGCCCTTGACGGCAAGACCGCCGTGGGAGAGCGTGGTGGGAAGGGAATCGGGAATTTTCGCTTGCAGCTCGTCCCGCGTGACGCGCAGGGTGTTGACGGCAAGGGTGGTGGGTGGGATTCGCCCCCAAGAGGCAAGGATCGACTCGGTTTTCTCCTCGCCAAAGACCGAAAGAAGCTTCTCGGTCAGGGGAAGCCCCACGGAATAGCGGATCGACAGATACGGCGCGACACCGTCGGCGCGGTCGGGCAGAGACAGTCCGTCGGCGCGGGTATAGGCGCGAAGCACCGCGTTGACCAGCCCCCTCGCTTTTTTGTGGACGAGGGCTACCGTCTCGTTGATGGCGGCGTGGGGCGGAATCCGATCCAAAAAGATCAGCTGATACAGCCCGAGGCGCAGCGCCGTTCGGACGGAACACTCCAATTCCTTTGCGGGACGGGAGGAAAGACGGTCGATCTGATAGTCCAAGGTCAGCCGTTTTTCGGTGACACCGTAAACGAGGGTCGCCACAAGCTTGCGGTCTGCCTCGCCAAGCTCGCCGTGGGAGAGGGCGTGATCCAGCGCGATATTCAAAAATTGGTCGTTTCGTTCGGCTTTTTGCAAAAGCTCAAGGGCAAGCGCTCTGGCGGTCATGCGTTCTCCTTTTTGTCGATTTTTTATCTTCTTCGGCTATTGCCCCCTGCCAGTACCAGCAGTCGGAGCAGAGTGAGCAGAGAGGTGAGCAGGGCGGCAACGTAGGTCAGCGCCGCGGCGGTGAGCACCTTACGGGCGGCTTGTTGCTCGTCCTCCGTCAGCATTCCCGAGGTGGACAGCACCTTCATGGCGCGCGCCGATGCGTTAAATTCCACGGGAAGGGTGACCAGCTGAAAGAGAGAGACGGTGGCGTAAAGCAAAATTCCTGCCAGCATCAGATAGTCGCTGACAACGATCAAGCCGATAAAAAACAGAGGGATCGAAAGCACAGAGCCGACCCGCGTGATGGGAATGATGGCGGAGCGAAGCTTGATGGGGACGTAGCCCTTGGCGTGCTGTACCGCGTGTCCCGCCTCGTGGGCGGCAACGCCGATGGCAGCGGGGCTTTGAGAGTCGTGGACCGCGTCGGAAAGACGGATCACGTTCGCGCGGGGATCGTAGTGATCGTTCAGGTGACCGCGGATATGCTCGATCTGCACGTGATGGAGTCCGTTCTGGTCGAGGATCTGCCTTGCGGCGGCAGCGCCCGACATTCTGCGCTTCGTGGGATAAGCCGAATATTTTTTGTACGTGTTGGAAACCTTGAATTGCGCCCAGATCGAAACAAAAAGGGCGGGAAGGACGATCAGAATCGTCCAGTCAAAGCGAAATAATCCGAAAATCATAACAGATACCTTTCAAATTTATAGCGGTTATTGCAATCGATCACCGACCGACAGCTTTCTGCCCCGAACGAAGGCGTCCGCCGTCATACGGGATTTGCCCTCGGGCAGAACCCCGAGAAAGGTGACAGATCCCCTCTTGCAAGAGACGGTGATGCCGTTCTCCAAGGAAAGCACCTCGCCAACGACGTCGTGAGGCGTGTCCGTTTCACAGATCCTTGCCTCGGTGACCTTGAGGAGCTTGCCGTCGGGGGTGTGGGTAAAGGAAAGAGGAATGGGAGAGAGTCCGCGGATCTGGTCGTGAACTGCCTTTGCATCCTTGGAAAAATCAATAAGGCAGTCGTCCTTGGTGATCTTTGCCGCGTAGGTGGCAAGAGACTCGTCTTGCGGCACGCGCTCAATAATTCCTTTTTCAATGCTGTCAATAGTTTTTACTATAAGCGAAGCACCGCATTCGCCCAATTTATCGTGTATATCCTCGAAATTATCGTTTTCTTCGATCGTTACCGTGTCTTTAAGAAGCATGTCTCCTGTGTCAATTCCATCAGCCATATACATGGTAGTGATCCCCGTCACCGCCTTGCCGTCGATGATGGCGCGTTGCATGGGCGCGGCGCCCCGATATTCGGGCAGAAGCGAGCCGTGGACGTTGATACAGCCGTATTTGGGATAGCGAAGCACCGCCTCGGGCAGAATCTTGCCGTAGGCGACCACCACGATTCCCTCGGGGTCAAGGGCGCGAAGAAGCTCCATAAAGCCCTCGTCACGCAGGGTGGCGGGCTGATAAACGGGAATGCCGTGTCCCTCGGCGCATACCTTCACGGGGGGCGGCGTCAGGGTATAGCCCCGACCCTTAGGCTTGTCGGGCTGTGTGATGACCGCCGCGATCTCGTGCCCCGCTTCAATCAGCGACTCCAGAGAAAATACGGCAAAATCGGGCGTGCCCATAAATACTATTTTCATAAATACGATTCCTTATGTCGAAAATTTTTTCCTTATTCGGTGTCCAGCATCTGAAGGGCGCAGTCGATATACAGCTTGCCGTCCAGATGATCCAGCTCGTGGCAGAATGCCTTGGCAAGCAGTCCCGAGCCTGTGATATCAAAGGTCTCTCCCTTGCGGTTCAGCGCACGGACGGTGACGTGCATGGGACGGCGGGTGATGCCCCATCGTCCGGGGACGGACAGACAGCCCTCCTCGCTTTCCTGCTCGCCCGAATAGGCAATGATCTTGGGATTGATCAGCTCGATGAGCTGACCCTCCTCGACCTCAATGACCACGATGCGGCGCAGTACGCCCACCTGAGGGGCGGCAAGTCCCACGCCGTTTGCGGCGCGCATGGTTTCTGCCATGTCGTCAAGCAGAGTCAGCACGCGAGGGGTGATGGTATCCACGGGACGGCAGACCTTGCGAAGGGTGCTGTCGCCCACCTTTAAAATTCTTAATTTTGCCATGATAGTTCCTTTCTTGTAAGGGGAGATTGAAAGACTTTTCGACCTTAAAGTGTCGAGGGATTGAAATCGATGGAAAGGGTCAAGCCTCTCGTTCCCGCGCTGGCGGACTTGGAAAAGTCCCGAAGCAGATGGGAGAACAGCGCCCTGCTTTGGCGATTCAGACGGCACTTGACGATCATTCTCATGCGATATTTGTTTTCTACTTTATAAACGGGGGCTTCAAAGGGTCCGAATACGACGGCTGGGATTCCGCTTTCCTTGTCCTCAACGGCACGCTTGAGCATTCCCGAAAGAATCCCCGACGCCTTGAGCAGCTCCTTTTCGTCGGGAGAGGTGAGAAGCAACAGAACGATGTCGCAGAAGGGGGGGAAGACCAGCGCCCGCCGCAGACGGATCTCGGTCTCGTAAAAGCTCTCGTAGTCCTGACGGCAGGCAAGTCGGATACACTCGCTGTTGGGATTGTTGGTCTGAATGACCGCCTCTCCCGCCTTCTTGCCACGGCCCGCCCGTCCAATGACCTGCGTCAGCATGGCGAAGGTGCGCTCCGCCGCCCGATAATCGTCCAGATACAGAGAAGCGTCGGCAAGGAGAACGCCCACCAGCGTCACGTTCGGGAAATCGTGTCCCTTCGTGACCATTTGCGTGCCGAGAAGAATATCGGCTTCCTTTCTGCGGAATTTTCCCAGCATTTCCTCGTAGGAATAGCGGGAGACGGTGGTGTCGGTGTCCATGCGGAGAAGCGCGGCGTCGGGGAGAAGCGCGGAAAGCTCCTGCTCCACCCGTTGCGTGCCGAATCCCATTTTGGTCAGATGGGGACTTTGGCAGGAAGGGCAGACCGCGGGAGGCGGCATTCTTCTGCCACACCAGTGACAGCGAAGCTCGCCCCGATCATAGGAGTTGCCCAACGTATGGTAGGTCATGGATACGCTGCAGGTGGGGCAGCGAAGCGCCTCACCGCAGCTTCGACAGCTGATAAAATTGTTATAGCCTCGTCGGTTTAGAAACAGAATGGATTGATTGCCCGCTTTTTGATTCTCCACCAGTCGGGAGCAGAGCAGACTGCCGAGAGGCGACAGACTGCCGCTTCCCGTTTCCTCTCGCATATCGGCAACCGTCACGCGGGGCAGACTTGCGCCGCCGTAGCGGTTTTTGATGGAGATCAGGGTATAGCTTCCTCGCTTCGCCTTGTAGTAGCTCTCAAAGGAGGGGGTGGCAGAGGCAAGCAACAGAAGCGCCTTGTGATGGGCGCACCGCCAACGCGCGATATCGCGGGCGTGATATTTGGGGTTCATGTCGGATTTGTAGGTATGCTCCTGCTCCTCGTCGATGACGATCAGACCAAGGTTGTCCAAGGGAGCAAACACGGCGGACCGCGTGCCGATCACCACGTCCGCGCCGCCGCTTCGGATCCGTCTGTGGGTATCGAGCCGTTCTCCCGCGGACAGCCCCGAATGAATGATAGCGACCCGCTTGCCGTAACGGGAGCAGAACAGCTCCAAGGTCTGTGGGGTCAGCGCGATCTCGGGCAGAAGCAGGATCACGCCCTTGCCCTTGGCAAGCACGTGGTCAATGGTTTTCATCATCACCGAGGTCTTTCCGCTTCCCGTCACACCGTGAAGCAGAGCCGCTTTCGCTTCCGATGAATCGGAAAGAGACTGCAAGGTCGCAAAGGCGGCAGACTGTTCCTCGTTCAGGATCAAGGGTTGAGACGCTTTTTCAACATGAGAAAGGGTACTGCGGTCCACGGCGCGCCGCGCGCGGCGGACAAGCCCCTTGTCGCATAGCGCGGCGATCTGCGCCCCCGTTGCTCCCGTGGCGGTAAGCAGCTCCTTTTGCGGGTGTTCTTCGATCTCGGAATCCACCAGATATTGCAGGATTTTCAGATGTGCCGCCGAGCGCAGACGGCAGTCGGGATCGTTTCCCTTCAGAATCGCGTCGGCGCGCGCCCGATCCACGGCGAGGGCGCAGAAGTGCTCGCTTTTCTCCTTGGCAGAGCGAATCTCGAAATCCTTCTTAATAAGCCCCGCCGCAACCAGCTTTTTGACCGAGCCTTCGGCGGCAGGACCGAAACGGGATTTCAGCAGATCGAAGCGAACGCTTCCTCTTTTGTAAATGAATTGACAGATCAGCTCCGTCGGCGCGTCAAATTGCCCCTGCCCGTCCGCGGGGGATTTCCCCGAAAAACGGTAGACCTCCTCCAGATGAGACAGCACCGAGGCGGGGATCATGGCGCGCACCGCGTCTCCCACGGTGCAGAGGGTCTGCTCCTTCATGAAAAAACAAAGCTCCCTCATTTCCTCATTCAAAGACATTCTTCTGTCGCAAGCGGCAAGGATCGGCTTGCAATCCTTCGTCCCGTCGTCGGGCGCGCCCTTGAGGGCAACCACAAGACCGATCCTGCGGTGATTGGCGTTTCCAAAGGGAACGGTCACGAAGTCACCCTCGCGAAGCGTACCGCGCAGATCGGGAGGGATAAAGTAGTCGTACGCGCGATCGATAAAATAAGGATTATCCAACAGATGGATCCCTGCGTATTCGGACATAGCTTTGCCTCCGTGAATTTGTCTGTGAGAAAATGGGGGAGATCAAGAGGGCAATCTTACGCCTCGGTCGCTTCCTCGGCTTGCTCCTCTGCGGCAACTTCTTCAGGAGCCGCCTCTTCCTCGACAACGTCCTCCGTGTGAACGATCTTGTACTCTCCGCCGTAGATCTTGGCGATGGCGTTCTTTACCGCCTTTTCGTCGCGGTATTCCTTGTTGATCATGTTGATCAGATTGCGGTCGTTCTCCTTGTTGCCCGTTGCCGCCTTTTCAGCCGCCTCGCGCTGCTTCACGTACTCGTCGGTGATGATGCGCGCGCACTTTGCGGTGGCAAGCGCTAGCTCGTAACGGTTGAATTCGTCCTTGGTAAGCTCTTGAATGGTGGGATAAAGCATAAAAATCTCCTTTAATCAATGGTTATGTATATTGTTATTATTATTTGGCAAGTAAAAGTGGGTTATGCCGTCAGCAGTCAAAATACGACGTTGCCATATTCGGATTTCTCCGCATGGCGCGATGCTCGGCGCGAATGATGGCAAGAATGTCCTCGGCGGCGTCGAGGTCACAGCCGTCGTGGTTGTAGACCACGTAATCGTAGAAGTCCGCCTCGGCGATCTCCTCCTTGGTACGGGCGAGACGGGCGAGGACCTTTTCCTCGGTCTCAGTGCCTCTGCCGCGAAGCCGCGCTTCCTGTACGGCAAAGCTTGGGGGAAGAAGCAGGATCAGTACCGCGTCGGGAAACTTTTTCTTCACGTTTCTCGCGCCCTCTACCTCGATCTCCAAAATCAGGTTTTTGCCCGAAGCAAGAACCTCCTCGGCTTCCTTGCGGGGCGTGCCGTAAAAGTTTCCGCAGTATTCGGTGTATTCCAGCATATCGCCCGAATCGATGCGGGCAAGGAATTCCTCACGGGAAATGAAATGGTAATTTACGCCGTCGATCTCGCCCGGACGCGGCGCGCGGGTGGTAGCGGAAACCGAATAGACAAAGTCATCGGTCTCCAGTAAATGGGCGTTGACGGTTCCTTTTCCGCTTCCCGCGGGACCCGAAACCACGATCATCAGTCCTTTTTTCATATCGTTCTCCTTTATCATTCCTCGGGATCGTCGCCTGCCGCATCCTTGCCCTCCAGTCGGTTGGAAAGGATCTCGGAGGAAAGGGCGCAGAGGATCACGTGCTCGCTGTCGGTGAGAATGACCGAACGGGTCTTTCTGCCGCAGGAGCCGTCAATGACCCGTCCGCCGTCCTTTGCGTCCTGAACCAGCCGCTTGATGGGGGCGGATTCGGGACTGACGATGGCGAGGATCCGTTCGGCAGCAACCAGATTGCCGAATCCGATGTTAATCATGTTCATAAGCGATCGCTTCCTTTGTTACTCAATGTTTTGAATCTGCTCGCGGATCTTTTCGATCTCACACTTGATGTCCACTACCAGACGGGCGATGGCGGCATTCTGGCATTTTGAGCCGATGGTGTTGGTTTCGCGGTTCATTTCCTGCACGAGGAAGTCAAGACGGCGACCAACCGGCTCACCCGAACGCAAAATTTCCTCAAAGCCGTCGAAGTGGGAGCGCAGACGAACCAGCTCCTCGTCGATGGCGACCCGATCCGCAAAGACGGCGCACTCGGTAAGAATACGGCTCTCCTCAAAGACGATCCGATTGTCGGAAAGCATTTCCCGCAATCTCGCCTCCAGCTTTTCCCGATAGGTCTTGGTATCCTCCAAGGAAAGCGCCTCGATTTCATTGACCTTTTCCTGAATGAGGGCAACCTTTCCGCAAAGATCCTTTTCGATGTTGCGTCCTTCCCGTTCTCTTGCGGCAAGGAACTTTGCCAAAGCCTCGTCCAGAACCGTCCGAAGCTCCGCCCAATCCTTTTCCGCATCCTCCTCACCCTTCTTGACGAGGAACAGCTCACGGTTCTGCGCCACGGTCATGATGCTGATGTCGTCCTTCAGACCGAAGGTGTCGCCAAGCCTTCTGAGCGCATTGAGATAAGCGGCGGCATAGCCCTCGTCCAGCGCGATCTCGGCGGTGTGGGAATCGATCACGTCAATGGTGATAAAAACGTCCACCTTGCCGCGGGAAACCGAGGCGGCTTGCAGATAGGGCTTGATTTTTTCTTCCAAAAAAGAGAAGGCTCTCGGCAGCTTTACCGAGCAGTCGAAAAAACGATTGTTGACCGAGCGCAGCTCAACGGTAATATCCTTACCGCCGACGGTGGCTCTTGCTCTGCCAAAGGCAGTCATGCTTCGGATCATGGAACGTGTCCTTTCCTTATAATATAATTACACAGTATAATTATAAACCTTTTTTTTCGCCTTGTCAACGGAATTTTTGATTTTACGGCGATTCGTACAACTTTTTTTGTTTTCAAGGGAAAGAATCGGTGATTTTCATGAAGCACCCTCTCCGTCTCTCATTACGGGCTTGTTTGTGCAATTTGCCAAAAATCGGATTGGTATGTTGACATGGCAACGGGCTTATTGTATAATAAAAGTGGGAAATTACTCGCGAGAACAAGCATTGGAGGATTAATTGTGAAAAAAATATTATTGATTGTTTTATTATGCCTTGCTCTGTTTTTAGTTGGGTGTCACGCGAAATATGAAAATTGTTTGATTCAAATTCAAAACGAAGAGATCGGCTTGGATATTGAACTGACCGAAGAGGAAAGTACCGCGATTTTGAAAATATTAAATGATAGCGAATGGAAGAACGATGTTACCAAAACCGATTGTCCATATCTTTTCAAGCTGTCAGAGCAATCCATTGCCTACTCCGATGAGGCAGGCTTGTTTAATGACAAGGAAAACCAAAGGCATTTAATCGTTACCGAGGGACAACGGGCATATATTCGTTCTTTGCTGCTTGAAGCGGAAAAGTCGGATTTGGTTGGCAAAACCTATGAAGAAGTTCTTGCAAGCTGTTCGGGTCTGCCCGTTCAAGAATACTTGAATTACGTGTTTTACGTTAATCCAGATGGGAACAACGTTGTGGTAGCATTTGACGGGGAACGCAAGCTGGTGGAACGAGCAGAGATTTATTCCGCAGTTGAACCCGAAGAGGATGATTTTGCAAGTATTACAGTTGGAATGAGTGTATTTGACGTGGTAAAAAAGGTAGGGCATCCTTCTCAAAGCGTAACCTTTGGCTTGGCAACCATGGACTTTGAGGGCAAGAATGGCGCGCTCTTTCGCATCCTTTGGGATGGTGAGATGAAAGTGGCGGAGGTTACCCGAATCGATTGATTTATCCCCCATCGGGCAACCGATGGGGGTGGGAAAACGAGTGTTTCTCTTGACGAAACGTCCACCATTCGAATGGATTACTGCGCAACGGGATTGTCGGATAGGGCGGTTTGCTTGGAGAATTTGGATTCTGTTGACACAGTCTCTCTTTCCAAATACTCTGCAAATGAACCTGTTTTTGCCGCTGAATACGTAACAGTAAATTATTGTACGGAGTGAGGAGTGGATGATGAAAAAGATTGATAAAACATTTCTCCGATGGGCAATTGGTATTGTTATTGGTTGTTTGTTATTTGATTTAGCGGATGTATTATTATGTTATTTGCTTCATAATGACTTTGAAAGTTTTTTGGCT
>JAFVQC010000095.1 GCA_017504995.1 Clostridia bacterium | reverse complement strand
TGAAAGGATTTACGCTCGATAAAAAATGGGGGGACGTGCCCAAGGCTGTATTGCATCAATTTACGGGCGCGTACGTGGCGGAACGGGCGTTTGGAATAACGGATGAAGAAGTGCTAAACGCGATACGTTTTCATACCAGCGGTTGCGAGGATATGGACGTTCTGGGTGCGCTTATCTTCCTTGCCGATATGGTGGAGGAAGAACGTAGCTACGACGGTGTGGAGATTTTGCGAAAGCTGTATTGGAAGGAAACGCCCAAAGAAAATTCCCGAAAGTATTTATTCGAGTGTTTGAAAGAATCTTTACGACAAACGGTGGCGTACTTGGAGGAGAGTGGAAAAGAGGTATATCCACTCACCAAACGCGCGTATGAATTTTACAAAAACAAAGGAGAATGATTATGGAAAATAAAGAAGTGACGAGTAAGGAATTGGCTCTTGCCGTATGCAAAGCGCTCGCGGATAAACGCGGGAAAGACATCGTAAGCATGTACGTGCGTGAAAAGACGGACTTGTGCGATTATTTTGTGGTGGCAAGCGGTAGCAACGCACCGCAAATCCGTGCGATGGGCGAAAGAGTGGAAGAGCTCGTGGAAAAGGAATTAGGGCTTGTGCCGACGCGTACGGAAGGTGTGCGCGACGGGCGTTGGGCTGTTGTCGATTACGCCACTTGATGAATCTCGATGTCGAGCCTTTCGCCTTTGATGCTGCCTTCGCCCGTGATGAGGGTGTTTCGTGGCAGTACATACTTCCCGACACGCATCGCCTCCAAGAGTCTGAGCCGCACACTCTGACCGCTCGTTATGGTCTGGTCGCCATGCACACACGCCTTGATGGTGTTCCGTGCAGTCTGCTTCGGTGCTTCGCCTACGGCAGTGTGAAAGCCACCGCCTACGGATTGCGACAAGCGTGCTATCATCACCGAGTCGCTCACAGGCTGAGCCAATGCCGACACTACGGGTGTCGTTACATGACCTACGGGTTGAGCCTTCGTCTTACCGCTTCGTGTGGTCGTCTCCACCTCCTCGGCTGCGCCCTCGGAGGTGGCGGCTGTATTGCCGGGCATATACTTCGCTGCAAGCTCGTATGACTTCTCCAAGAGTGCTACCTGGTCGGCATATGTCGGTTGGCTGTTCTGTTGTTGTGCCATCGACTGCTTCAACTCTTCAAGCTCCGCTTTCAGAGCCTCCTTTTCGGGATCCTCACGCGGCTGCTCGTAGAAACTGCCGAGCGTGGCGTTGATATCGTTGTAGGCAGAAGTGGATGTAGAGAACGAGTTGCTCCGACTGCTACTGCCACTTCGATAGGACGAGCCACCGCCACCTGTGTATCTCGGTTCCTCGGGTATCTCGACCACCTCTTCCTCCTCGTCATCGGTGGTCATTGCCGTGAAGTCCTCAAGGGTACGCATCTTCTGCTCCTGCTTAACACGCATATCCTCCAGTTCGTAGGCTGCAATCTTATCCGCCTCGATGCCTGCACCTCGCGGATCGGGAAGTTCAGCGTTGAAGCCCACCTTCTGCTGCTCTGCCTGTACTTGCTCCTTCGATGGCTTGAAGATGAAGTAGAATGACACAAGGCATAGCATAACCATTCCGCCATACACAAGAATTTTCTTGATTTGCTCCTTTCTTTTCAGAGCGTTTGCATCGTTACTCATAGCTCTCTGAATTAAATTGGTTAAAGAACTCTTC
>JAFVQC010000007.1 GCA_017504995.1 Clostridia bacterium | reverse complement strand
TGCATCGAGCCCAGTGCCGACATGACCTATGATGTGAGTTACAATGTTCGTCTGGTCAACGCAGGCGAGTACGATCTGAATTCTTTTGAGTGCCTGCGCGGCTTTATCAGCGGTCTGTATGCGGGCAATTACGATATCTCCCATGTCTACGTGGACAACCTGTGCAAGATTACCCGCAACAACGACGCCCACGCGACGGAGATGTTCCTCAACTGGCTGGAGCGTTTCAGCGACAAGAACATGGTGAAGTTCACCGTGACTGTTAGTGCCGATGCCGACACCGCCACCGATCTGATGCGCCACTATCTGTAAGCAAATTGTAAAAGGCCGCAGCGAAAGCTGCGGTCTTTTAGCGTATAAAACACTTGTGCATCTGCCGCCGCCGTGGTACAATGTCACGCAGATGCGCGGGCATGATGGAATTGCCAAAAAACCAAACAAATTTCTACAATCAATCGGCGAACAGGAAAGGCATCGTTTCCCGCAAGATTCACCGCGGGTCATTCGTGAATGACCCCTACAAAAGATAACACGATCATCGTAGGGGCGATTCATGAATCGCCCGCAATGAACGATTGAATTTTTGCGATCGAAGGGCGAGGAGCAAAACGAAAAGCGCGACTTCTCCCGGGGAGAAGTCGCGCGTGTAGATATTGATTGGAGAAAATTATTTGCTTTGAACGGGCTTTTTGCTCGTAAGTATTTTGATCACGAACAGGGTAGCAACCGTCAGCACGATGCCGAGGGGCAGGCAGATCCAAATGTTCTGCACGAAGCCCGAAATAACGAACATCACGAAGGAGATCGCCGCAACGGTGATGGCGTAAGGCATCTGGGTGGAGACGTGGTTGAGGTGGTTGCACTGACCGCCTGCCGAGGACATGATGGTCGTATCGGAGATGGGAGAGCAGTGGTCACCGCAGACCGCGCCTGCCAAGCAGGCAGACATACCGATGATCAGCAGGGTGCTACCCGGCTCGAAGATAGCGGTCACGATGGGAATGAGAATACCGAAGGTACCCCAAGAGGTTCCCGTTGCGAATGCCAGCACGCAAGCAACGAGGAAGATGATAGCGGGGAGCAGAGAACCAAGGGCTGCTGCTTGTCCACTCATGATATCGCCAACGAAATACTTTGCGCCAAGACCAGAGGTCATGTTCTTCAGCGCGGTAGCGAAGGTCAAAATCAGGATTGCGGGCACCATAGCGATGAAGCCTTGGGGAATGCAATCCATGGATTCCTTAAAGGAAATGACACGGCGGCAAAGCATATAAGCAATGATAAGTACCAGTGCAACCAGACCGCCCCAAGGCAGACCAACCGTTGCGTCGGTATCAGCAAAGGCATCAATAAAGCTTGCGCCGTCAAGGATTCCACCCACGTAAACCAGCGCGAACACGCAGGAAACGATCAGGAATACCACGGGAAGCACCAGATCGATGACTCTGCCCTTGGAGGAAGGCTCGACCTCGGGAACCTCGTTCTTTTCGCCGCAGGTGTAAAGATCGTTGTTCTCGATGGCGTTCAGCTCGTGAATTCTCATTGCGCCGTAGTCAAAGCCCATAATCGAAATGGCAATAACGAATACCAGCGTCAGGATCGAATAGAAGTTGTAGGGGATCGCGGTGATGAAGAGCTTCAGACCCTCGCCCTCCTCCGCATAGCTTGCCACGGCGGCAGCCCAGCTGGAGATGGGGGCGATCATACAAATGGGAGCTGCGGTAGCGTCAATGATGTACGCCAGCTTTGCGCGGGAGATGCGCTTGCTGTCAGTAACGGGACGCATAACCGAGCCAACCGTCAGACAGTTGAAGTAGTCGTCTACGAAGATCAGCACGCCGAGAAGGAAGGTAGCGAGCATAGCGCCCGTGCGGCTCTTGATGTGGGTCTTTGCCCAGTTTCCGAACGCCGCGGAGCCGCCTGCCTTGTTGATGAGGGCGACGATGATTCCCAGTTCTACGAGGAAAATGAAGATGCCCGCGCTATCCGCAACGGCACTGATCAGTCCGTCGCCGATCAGACTATCCATCGTTCCCGTGAAGGAGAAGTCGGAATAGAGCAGTGCGCCCGAAAGAATACCGATAAAGAGGGAGCTGTAAACCTCTTTGGTAATGAGCGCCAAGCCGATGGCGATGACGGGGGGCAGAAGCGCCCAAAGTGTTCCGCGTACGACAGCTTCGCCTTCGCAGGTCTCGCAGATCAGCGAATCCAAGCCGTCACAGTCGGGACAGTCTACGGTGCCGTTTGCGCCATTGGTGACACCTGCTACGACCAGCAGAGCCAGAATGACCACAGCGGCAATGATCAACGTGATTTTCTTTGACTTTGACATAGAGTCCTCCTGATTATAAAGATAAGTATATAGTACCACATTATCTGAAAATAGTCAAGAGATTTTGACAAAATGTGCAAAGTTTTTCGTTGCTTTTTGCTAAATTTCGCAAAAATGAACAAGTTTTTGCTCGTGATCGATTATTTTTTTCGCCGCCGTCCGCGACGGTCGGGTTTCTTTACCCCGAGGAAAGCGCCGAGGATCGAGAGTGCTACGGTGAGAAAACGGAGCGCCAGAGAAATTCCCCCCGAAAATCCGTTAGAAGAATTTTTCAAAAACAGAGAAAGCACAAAATAAACGAGAAAGAGGATTCCGCCGCAGAGCAGTCCGTGAAGCAAGGCTTGGGTGTGGCTTCGGGCGGAGGCGATCAATCCCCCAAAAAAGGAGGACGAAAGCAGAATGACGATCCCCATGGGGAGGATCAGACGGTTGGGGTCTGCCGCGGCAAGGCAGATCGCCGCCCCCAAAAAAAGAAGGATCGTGGCGATGAGAAGCGAGGCTGACGCGCCAAGGGCGGATTCTTTGAGCAGTTGGAAAAAGGAGCTGTCTGACTGACCGCCCGTACGGGGCGCGCGTCTTGCTTTCGCGCGGTTGCTTCGATGTTCCATGTTCGTTCTCCTTACGGTTGTGATAGTTTATATGTATGAAACCGCGGGCGGAAATATGATTCTTTTCCGTTCATGAAAAATTAACAAAGAAAATGGAGATTTTCTTGAAAAACCATCAAAAATATGGTAAAATATGATTAAAATCGGGTAGAATTTTTTGTGGATCAAAAAACGGTTTTTCGTTTGAAAATATAGAAATCGGAGGCAAAAAAATGGAACGGACAGACCAAAAGGCGCAGGGGTTATCCAAGGCAAGACTATCCTCGATCTTTGACGCGGGAACCTTTGTGGAGCTTGGCGCATACACCAAGCGCGCGGGAGCGCAGAACGATTTGGAAAGTGTGGTGTGCGGCTACGGCGCGGTAAACGGAAGGCTGGTATTTGCCTTTCTTCAGGATAGTGGCAGAACCAAGGGGGCGTTTGGCGAGAGACACGCCAAGAAGATCGCATCTCTCTATGGATTGGCGGTGCAGAACGGCGCGCCGATCATCGGTGTATTTGACAGTGCGGGAACGGTGGTTTACGACGGCGCGCAGGCGCTTGCCGCTTACGGAAGGCTGATGAAAAATATTTCCGACGCCTCGGGTATCGTTCCCCAGATCGCCGTGATCGACGGCGTTTGCGGCGGCTCTTGCGCCGTCGCCGCGTCGATGTTTGATTTCGTGGTGACGGTCAAGGGAAAGTCGGAGCTGTTCGTCAACGCGCCTTTTGCGGTGGGAGAGGCAGTTTCCGCGCCCGCGCAAGGGCTTTCGGCTTACGATGCGGAGAACGAGGCGGACGCCTTTGGATTCGTTCGTTCTCTCCTTGGCGTACTCCCCCAGAATAACGCGGAGCGTTCCGTTACGGAAGCCTCGGACGATCTGAATCGCAAGGTGTCCTTTGACCCCGCAAGCTACGAGGCGGAGGCGCTTGCGGCAATGCTTGCCGACGGCGGCAGAGTGATAAGACTGTACCGTGACTATACCGCAGGCGCCTTGTTTGGCTTTGCCTTCTTTGGCGGTGTGTTGACGGGCATTATGGCTTGCGATCCCAAAGAAAAGGGGATCTTGGATATCAAGACGGCGAGAGCCTTTACGAAGCTGTTGTCCTTCTGTGACAGCTTCTCCATTCCCGTGGTGAACTTGGTAGACAGCGAGGGCTTGGACGTGACGGCTGAGGCGGAGCGCGCGGCGTACGCCTCGGAGTTGGCGAGACTGGCGATGGTATATACTTCTTCGAAAAATGCCAAGATTTCCGTCGTGATCGGTAAGGCGTACGGTGGGGCGTTTACGCTTCTTGGATCGAAATCGGTCGGCGCGGACATGGCGTTCGCTCTGCCCGATGCTTGCGTGAGCGTGCTGTCGCCCGAGGCGTCGGTCGCCTTCGTTTGGAACGACAAGGTGGGCGAGCAGAGCAGAGAAGCCTTAGCAGTCGAGTGGAAGAACACCTACGGATCGGCACGGAACGCGGCGGACGAGGGTGAGATCGACGATATCATCGATCCGTCGGAGCTTCGTCAGCGGATTTGCGCCGCTGTCGGTATGCTGTCGGCAAAAGCGGAAGGCAAGCCTGAACGCAAGCACGTCGCGCTGCCTCTTTGACGGAGGAAGGATATGAACGGAATGAATTTTGCGAACGTACTTTTGTCGGTTCGTCCCGACGGAACCTACGAGCCTTTTTCGGCGGAAGCATGGCAATACGTCGGTCAGATGATGTTGCTCGGCGTAGGAATGGTATTTGCCGTTCTTGGCGTTTTATGGGGAATTTTAGTTCTTTTCAAACTGATATTTGCGAGACCCCCCAAAAAGAAACAGAAAGAAAACAAGGAGACCGTCTCGGCGGAAGCGCCTGCCGTCGTTCCCGCTACCAATCGTGAGGACGACCTCGCTTTGATCGCCGTGCTGACGGCTGCCGTTGCGGCGTATCGCGAGGCGGAGGGGGAGACGACGGACGGATTTCGCGTGGTTTCCTTCCGCAGAACGGATAGCGGACGGTCTTGGAACGCAAAACGGTAAATAAAGAACACACTTGATTTTGGAAAGAGAGAGGTATTTCAAATGAAAACTTACAATATTACGGTAAACGGTGTGACTTACGTAGTCAACGTAGAAGAAGTAGGAAACGGCACTGCTCCCGCGCAAGCCGCACCTGTGGCGTCTGCTCCAGCGCCCGCGGCAGCTCCTACATCTGCTCCCGCGGCATCGGGAACGGCAGGCGCTGTGGCGATCAAAGCTCCCATGCCCGGCAACATTATGAAGGTGAACTTCAAGGTGGGCGACGCGGTCAAGAAGGGCGACGTTCTGGTTGTGCTTGAGGCAATGAAGATGGAGAACGACGTGTGCGCCCCCGCGGACGGCGTGGTTGCTACCGTGGAGGTGAGCCAAGGCGTGACCGTTGAGACCGACGCGGTTCTCATTACCCTGAATTGATTTTCCCAAAAGATCATTTTATTATCTTGAAAGGAAAACGGTAAGGTATGCTTGAAAGTTTACTCAATTTCTTAAATACCACGGGTATTGCCCGACTGGTGCAGGAAGGGAACTGGAAGCCCCTTGTGATGTACCTGATCGTTGGCGTCTTGGTATATTTTGCGATCGTCAAGAAGTTTGAGCCGCTATTGCTGCTTCCCATTGCCATCGGTATGCTTCTGACGAATCTTCCCGGCGCGGGTATGTTCCATCTGGACTTTTTTATCGCCGAGGAGATCAGCTTCAGTCAGGTGCTGCACGACGGCGGTCTGTTGGATCTGTTGTATCTCGGTGTGAAGCTTGGCATCTATCCTTGTCTGATCTTTATCGGCATTGGCGCGATGACCGACTTCTCACCCTTGATCTCCAACCCCAAAAGCCTGCTGATCGGCGCGGGGGCGCAGCTTGGCGTGTTCGTGGCGTTTTCGGGGGCGTTGCTCTCGGGCGTGTTTACTCCCCAAGAAGCGGCGTCCATCGGTATCATCGGTGGCGCGGACGGACCCACGGCGATCCTCGTGACCAAGACCCTCGCGCCCGCCCTGCTTGGCGCGATCGCCATTGCGGCGTATAGCTACATGGCGCTGATCCCCATGATCCAGCCCCCCTTTATGAGGCTGTTGACCACCAAAAAGGAACGGCAGATCAAAATGACGACCCTTCGTCAGGTCTCCAAGACCGAGAAGATCCTGTTTCCCATCGTTGTGACCTTCGTGGTCGGTCTGATCCTGCCCGACGCGGTGACCTTGGTGGGCTGTCTGATGTTCGGAAATCTTTTGAACGTTTGCGGTGTGACCGAGCGTTTGTCCAAGACGGCGCAGAACGAGCTGATGAATATCGTCACCATCTTCCTCGGCATTTCCGTGGGCGCGACGGCAAGCGCGGATAATTTCCTACGCTGGGAGACCTTGATGATCATCGCCCTTGGATTGATCGCGTTTATCATTTCGACCTGCGGTGGGTTGCTGACCGCAAAGATCATGAACTGGCTGTCGGGCGGAAAGATCAATCCCCTGATCGGTTCGGCGGGCGTGTCTGCCGTGCCGATGGCGGCGAGAATGTCCCAAAAGGTGGGACAGGAGGAAGATCCCTCGAACTTCCTGTTGATGCACGCCATGGGTCCCAACGTGGCAGGCGTGATCGGTTCTGCCGTGGCGGCAGGCGTGTTCCTCTCGTGGAGCTTCTGATAAAATGATTGGAGAAAAAGAACTATGGCAAAGGTAAAAATTACGGAAACCGTTCTCCGCGACTCCCACCAGTCCCTGATCGCGACGAGAATGACGACGGAGGAGATGCTTCCGATCCTGCAAAAGCTGGACGGAATCGGCTATCATTCCTTGGAGGCGTGGGGCGGAGCGACCTTCGATTCCTGCCTGCGATTCCTCAACGAAGATCCTTGGGAGAGACTGCGCAAGATCCGCGCCGAGGTGAAGAATACGAAGCTTCAGATGCTTTTCCGCGGACAAAATATTTTGGGCTACCGTCACTATTCCGACGACGTGGTGGAATACTTCGTGCAGAAGTCGATCGCCAACGGCATTGATATTCTGCGTATCTTTGACGCGCTGAACGATCCCCGCAATCTGGAGACCGCCATTCGGGCGACCAGAAAGGAAAATGGGCACGTGCAGGCGGCGATCTGCTATACCACCGACCCCGAAAACAAGATCTATACCACCGAGTATTTTACGAATTACGCCAAGACCTTAGAGGGCATGGGCGCGGATTCGATCTGTATCAAGGATATGTCGGGTCTGTTGAAGCCCTATGCCGCGTATGAGCTGGTCAAGGCGCTGAAGGAGACGGTGAAGATTCCGATCCAGCTTCACACCCACTACACCTCGGGACTTGCGTCGATGACGCTTCTGAAAGCCATCGAGGCGGGCGTGGACGTGGTGGATACCGCCATCTCTCCCATGGCGATGGGAACGTCTCAGCCCCCCACCGAGTCCTTGGTGGCGACCCTTGCGGGGACGGAATACGACACGGGAATCGATCTCGGCAAATTGGACGAGATCACGAAATATTTTATACCCTTGCGAGAAAAATATCTGGCAGAGGGTCAGATGGACCCCAAGCTGCTGAAGGTGGACGTAAACGCGCTGATCTATCAGGTGCCGGGCGGTATGCTATCCAATCTGGTTTCTCAATTGAAGCAGGCAGGGAAGTCGGATCGCTTGACCGAGGTGCTGGAGGAAGTGCCCCGCGTGCGAGCCGAGGCAGGCTCGCCCCCCTTGGTGACCCCTTCCTCTCAGATCGTGGGTACGCAGGCTGTGTTGAACGTCATCGGCGGCGAGCGCTATAAGATGGTGACCAAGGAATTCAAGGGCTTGGTGCAGGGACAGTACGGAAGGACTCCCGTGGCGATCGATCCCGTCTTTGCCGAGAAGATCATCGGCGACGCGGAAAAGATCACCCATCGTCCTGCCGACGACCTCGCCCCCGAGCTGGAAACCCTTCGGGAGAAGATCAAGCCGTATCTGGAGCAGGACGAGGACGTGCTTTCCTACGCCCTCTTTGAGCAGGTTGCCTTGAAATTCTTTGAGTACCGCAAGGCGAAAAAATACGGTATCGATGCCGACCACGCCGACGCGGCAAAGGGGATTCATCTTGCGTAAAAGTAGATAAATTAAACAAAAAAACGTCTTGTTTCAATAGGAACGAGACGTTTTTTTGTGAAAAATAATGGTATTTTGGGTGACTGTTGACAAGATTATGTTATTATTGTATAATGAAATTGAAGAAATATAGGAAAGGAGACGATGAAATATGAAAAAAAGAATCGTATCGTTTTTGTTGGTTTGTTGTATGCTTTGCAGTTCTGTTTGGTTTACGTCCTGTCGGAGCGCAGCCAAAAAGGTAGAAGATTTGATTGTCTCCGCACGAAATTGGGACACGTATTCCGCACAGTTTGATTGGGGAGTAAATATAGAAGATGGGAACAATCAAACGATTTCTTATATTCGAAATGATTATATTATGACGATTTTCGATGCCCAAAGCGAAAAGCCGAAAATAACGGCGGACGGATGGTATTATTGCGAAGAAAGCGAAAAAAGCATAGAAGAGGTGATTCATAATAACGGTGATTGTGTCTATACCTATTCCAACGAAATCTTTAACAAAGTAAAAAAAGAGGACAGTGAAAGAAATTACGATTTTCATTTGACGATTGATAAATTGCTTCAGGTATTGCCAAAGGAACTGTTGAAGGGACATCGATTTGAAAAAAGTGAAGGGGCATCTGATAGAAAGCTGGAGATCAAAGAGATGGATTTGACGCTTTTTGAAGAGGTTTTTTCTGAGTTTATTGAATATGTTTACGCCTCGATTGATGGTATTTCCGATGAACGCACCATTACCCGCGCTTGGATCACGATTGCTGAAGAGGACGATCAACTTTCCAGTTATGAAATGGTTTTCTATTTTCAAACAAATTTGGACGGAAAGTCTGTGATCGGAAGTGCTTTCGCATATTTTGGAAGACGGGATCAACAGAAACTGATTCTGTTTCCCGACGGTTTGGGCGATGATGGATTCAGATGTGGTACGAAATAAAAAAGGTTGCGAAACCATAGAAAGGAAAAAGATAAAATTCGCCGTTTGATTACAAAAATTCGATTGTTTATTGCGGGCGATTCTTGAATCGCCCCTACCAAGATTGAGGGAAACCATCGAACACCGTCCTTTTGAAACAACGGTCAATAAAAATCATCATGGCTACCGAAAAATAATATTTTTTAAGAGACGGTAGGGGAGCGCCTTGGTGCTCCCATTTTCGTTTGCGAAATTTTCGTTTTTTACGGGAGGAGCAAGCCCCTCCCCTACCGTGTTTCATTAAATTTATGGTTCTCGGTTCGCCGTTTGATTACGGCTTCTGCCAAGGCTCCCTCCGAGAAACGACGCCTTTCTTGTTTACCGTAGGGCGGGGGCTTGTCTCCCGCCGAGAAAAAGGATCATTGTTTTACTACACGGGAGCAAGCCCCCGCCCTACAAGATACGAAAAAACAACGGAATCTGTTCTTTTGAAATGAAGGTCGATCCTCACCAATCCAAAAACAAAACAGCGTAGCCGTGAGAGCTTTCTCATCGCTACGCTGTTTTTATCGTAGATTACTTATTTTTGGCGAGCCATTCGTTTGCCTTATCGGCGGACATACGCTTGATGTCCTCTTTCTGATAGGGAGACTCCGCGCCGCCGTTGGTGTAGAGGAAATACTTGCCGTTTGCGGTCTGATACAGACTTTCCTCAAAGCCGTTCGCGTCACCAAAGGTGCCGAATACCTTCTTGGCAACGAGAGTAGCTGCCTCGGTATCGTATTCTACTTTACAGATTACTTTTTTCATGATTTTATCCTTCCTTTCCTAACGGATTACCTTGCTGTGCGAGTATAGTATAACATACTTTTTTGAAGAATGCAAGGGAATTTTTTTGAGAATTTTTGAATTTTTTTACAGTTGGATCACATCAGCCCGAGAATGGCGTAGATCAGATACATGCCTACGCTGACGAGCATCATGCCCGCCAAGACCCAACAAAGGATCTTCGTGCCGATGGAGGCAAGCTTTTGTTTCTTTTTCATACGAGCAATCTCCTATCAGGATTCGATTTTCAGTTGCAGGACCTTCAGATCGTCGTCTGCCAGAAGCTGACCCGAGGCGGGGATCTTCAGCTTGCGGTAGCCCTTGAGCTTATCGTATTTTTCGTCGATGTTCTGTATCGCGCGGGTCAGCTCCTGTCCCTTCTTCATGGTCATCAGGGTCACGCCGCCCGAGGTACGGGTGGATTTGAGGGGAATGAGGGAGGTCTTGAGAATAATGGCGCGGTCGGCGTCACTTACGAGCATGATCTCAAAGGGCGCTTTCTCTTTTTCGTAGAACACGCCGCAGATGGGGAAGGCATCGGAATACGCGCCCACCAGCTTCCTACGGTTGCCCTTGGTTTCGTACGCCGTCACGGGAACGCGGACACCCTTGCCGTTGCGGAAGATAAAGACGAAGTTTTCTCCCGCGGGATATCCGTTCTGTACTCGCATGAAGATCGGCTTCTCTCCCTCTTCCATGCCCAGCTTGGCAGGGAGATATTCGCCCATTGCCGAGGCTTTGACACACTCGAAATCGGCGACCTTGGCGCGGTAGAGCTGACAGCGGTCGGTGACGAAGATCAGGTCGGACAGGTTGTCGGTGTCCTCCGCGAAAACGATTTCGTCGTTTTCCTTTAGCCTCTGCTCGTCGTTGCCTCGCAGGGATTGCAGAGTGATCTTCTTGAAATAGCCTTCCTTGGTCATGTAGATCCGCGCGTTGTAGTTCTCGGGGGTCTTATCCTCTACGTAAGCCACCACGTCGTCGGCGTGGATCAGCTGGGTCTTTCTCGGCTGACCGTATTTTTTCTTGATCTCGTTGAGCTGGGAAGCGATCAGCGCCTTCAGCTTCAATTCGTCGCCGAGGATCTCTTCGATCTTGGCGATCTCGGCTTGCAAGCCCTCGATCTCCGCAATGCGGTTGATGATGTACTGCTTGTTCAGGTTTCTCAGCTTGATCTCGGCGATATACTCGGCTTGGATCTGGTCGATGGAGAAGCCCTTCATCAGGTTGGGAATCACGTCCTCCTCTTTCTCGGTATGGCGAATGATCTTGATCGCCTTGTCGATATCCAAGAGGATCTTACCAAGTCCCAGCAAAAGGTGCAGCTTATCCTTCTTCTTTTTCAGATCGAAGCTCAGCTCTCGGCGCAGACAGTTCATGCGGAAGCGGATCCATTCGGTGAGGATCTCGCTCACACCCATCTGACGGGGGGTGGAATCGATCAGAATATTGAAGTTGCATTTGAAGCTGTCCTCCAAGGAGGTGACGCGGAACAGTCGGGTCATGAGCTTATCGGGATCGACGCCGCGGCGCAGATCAAGGGTCAGCTTTAAGCCACTCAGGTCGCTTTCGTCACGGAAATCGGTGACCTCCTTCAGCTTGCCCTCCTTCATCAGATCGGCAAGCTTTTTGAGAATGACCTCGATGGTGGTGGAGTAGGGGATCTGGGTGATCTCGATGCAGTTCTCCGCCTTGTCGTAGTTATAACGGGAACGGATCGGCACGGAGCCCGAGCCTGTTTCGTAGATCTGCCGCATATCCTCGCGGTTGTAGATAATCGCGCCGCCGCCCGGAAAATCGGGGGCTTTGAGGATATCCAAGAGGCGATCGGTGGAGAGCTTGGGATTTTTCAGAAGCGCCACCGTGGCGTCACAGATCTCGGCAAGGTTGAAGGAGCAGATCGAGGACGCCATACCCACGGCGATACCCGTATTGGGGGTGACCAGCACGTTTGGGAAGGTGGTGGGGAGCAGGACGGGCTCTTTTTGCGTGCCGTCGTAGTTATCCACCATATCCACCGCATCCTTATCGATGCCGCTGAACAGCTCCTGACAGAAGGGGTCCAGCTTCGCCTCGGTATAACGGGACGCCGCAAAGCGCATATTGGAGGAATACTGCTTACCAAAGCTTCCCTTGGAGTCCACGAAGGGGTGGAGCAGCGCCTCGTTGCCACGGGTCAGACGGACCATGGTCTCATAGATCGCCATGTCGCCGTGGGGGTTGAGCTGCATGGTTCGTCCCACGATATTCGCGCTCTTGATCTTGGGGTGATCCTTGTTGAGAAGTCCCATTTTATACATCGTATACAGAAGCTTTCGGTGAGAGGGCTTCAAGCCGTCGATCTCGGGGATCGCGCGGGAAACGATGACGCTCATGACGTAGGGCATATAATTGCTTTCGATGGTTTCGGTGATCGGCTGGGGGCGCGCGGGCGCGTGTACGATCTCCTTGCTATCGAGGGGCGTTTTGGTTTTCTTCGTTTTTGCCATGATATACCGTCCTTTGTTTGAATCGATGATTTATGAGGGGGTCTGATCCGCGGTAACGTGAAGCACCGTGTGCGCCGCGGCGCGGATCAGGCGATTATACAGCGCCAGTCCCAGTCCTTCCGTGGGGGGGAGGTGGGCGTAAATGATATCTCCGTCCAGATCGTCCGCTTGCCGCAGAGCCGAAAAGAGGGTTTTGGCTTGGGTGGTCAGATCCTCTCGCCTTCCCACGTCGATCAGCCGTTCGCCGCGCAAATATTCCGTTTCCTCCGAATAGCAGAGGATCGTGCATTTTTCGGCGTTCTGGGCGCGAAAGAGGAAGGAAAGCACCTCGTCCCCGTCGCCCGCAAGAAGGACCAAGGGGGCTTTGGGGGCGTAGTGGCGGTATTTCATACCGGGGGAGAGGGGACGTTCGTTTTCGGCAAGCGCCTCTGTTACGGCAGGGGCAACGGACACCGACTCGCACACGCACGAAAGGGCGTCCGCGGTAATTGCGCCCGGTCGCAAGAGGGTTGCGTGAGCGCCGTCCAGCTTGACGATGGTGGATTCCAGACCGATCTCGCAGTCGCCGCCGTCGATGATACCGTCGATCCGACCCGATAGGTCGCGCTTTACGTGCTCGCCGCGGGAAGGAGAGGGAGAGCCTGAAAGGTTCGCCGAGGGCGCGGCAATGGCGACCCCTGCCGCTTCGATCAGCCCGCGGGCGATGGGGTGAGAGGGACAGCGAACCGCTACCGTATCAAGTCCCCCCGTGACCGTAGAGGGAACGGTGTCTTTCTTGGGAAGGATCACCGTCAGGGGACCCGGCATAAAGGCTTTGGCGAGCTTGTAATAGGTTTCGCTTGTGACGGCGTACCCTTCCGCGTCCTCGGGTGTTGCCACGTGAATGATCAGCGGATTGTCCGATGGACGTCCCTTTGCCGCGTAGATTTTCTCTGCCGCCCTCGCGTCAGTGGCGTCTCCACCAAGACCGTAAACGGTTTCGGTGGGGAAGGCAACGAGTCCGCCCGCCCGAAGCAGCTCTGCCGCCTCGGCAAGGGCGCGTCGGTCGATATTTTGTGGGTCTATCTTGAAAATTTTCGTTGTCATAGTGTTTCCTTTTTGAAAAATCGGGGGCTTACGCTTCGGATGCCTTTAGCTTTTCCGCCGTATCCGCGGTGATCAGCGCGTCGATCATACCGCCGATGTTTCCGTTGAGGAAGGCTTCCAAAGAGTAGAGGGTCAGCCCGATCCTGTGGTCGGTGACACGCCCTTGGGGGTAATTGTAGGTTCGGATGCGCTCGCTGCGATCTCCCGTTCCCACCTGACTTTTGCGATCCGAGGCGATCTTCTCGTTCTGCTCGGTCATTTTGATATCGTAAAGCTTGGTTTTCAGCATTTTCAGCGCTTTGTCGCGGTTTTTGAACTGACTGCGCTCCTCCTGACATTCGATAACGATGCCGCTTGGCTTATGGGTCAGGCGAACGGCGGATTCGGTCTTATTGATGTGCTGACCGCCCGCGCCGCTGGATTTGCAGGATTCCATGATGATATCGGCGGGGTTGATCTCGATCTCGATATCCTCCGCCTCGGGCAGGACCGCCACCGTGGCGGTAGAGGTCTGAATGCGACCTTGGGATTCGGTTTCGGGAACGCGCTGGACGCGATGCACGCCGCTTTCGAATTTGAAGCGGGACCAGACGCCGTCGCCCTCCACCATAAAGGTGACTTCCTTGAAGCCGCCAAGCTCGGTCTCGTTGGCGTTCATCAGCGAGAGCTTGTAGCCGCAGGCTTCCGCGTACATGGTATACATACGGTAAAGCACGGCGGCAAAGAGCGCCGCCTCCTCGCCCCCCGCGCCGCTTCGGATCTCCACCATGACGTTTTTATCGTCGTTGGGATCGCGGGGGAGCAGCAGGATCTTCAATTCCTCGGAAAGCGCTTCCATGCGCGCCTTGGTTTCCTTTAGCTCGGCGGAAACCAGTTCCTTCATGTCCGTGTCCAACGGCTCGTCAAGGAGAGAGCGCGCTTCCTCGTTTTCCTTTTTCGCTTGGCAATAGACGCGATATTTTTCAATGACGGGGGTCAGATTCTTGTAGTCCTTCATCAAAGCGGCGTAGCGTTCCGGATCGGAAAAGACGGCGGGGTCAGCCAGCTCCTTTTCCATACCTTCGTATCGCAGCTCCGCTTCCTTCAGCTTTTCTAACATGATGCTCCTCGGTACAGATCGGTAAAATCAATAGAGATAAAATGCCTTCGCCGCGCGGTAGGTTTCGTACAGGTCTACCTTGGCAATGACCTCCCAAGGCGCGTGCATGGAGATCACGGGAACGCCGAGGTCGATGGTATCGATATTGTGCTTGGAGATATACTTGGCAACCGTTCCGCCGCCGCCGCAATCTACCTTGCCAAGCTCGCCTGCCTGCCAGACCACCTCGTCTCGGGAAAGAATCCCGCGAAGCCAGCCGATATATTCGGCAGAGGCGTCGTTGGTGCCCGATTTGCCGCGAGAGCCAGTAAATTTGGTAAAGACCGCGCCGCAACCGAGGAAGGGGGTGTTCTTCTTTTCAAATACCTCGGGAAAGTTGGGATCGTACGCCGCCGAAACGTCCGCCGAGAGACACTTGGAGTTGGCGCGGACGATGGCGGGATTGCCGCCCAGATGGAAGGCAAGCTCGTTGACAAGATCCAGCATCAGATCGGCTTGCATACCCGTAGGCCCGTCGCTTCCCGTTTCCTCCTTGTCCGCAAGGATACAGAGTCTTGTGTGGACGCTGTCGGGGGTGTCCAGAAGGGCGGTGAGAATGGGATAGGCGCAAACGCGGTCGTCGTGACCGTACGCGCCGATCATGGAGCGATCCAGTCCCACGTCACGCGCCTTTGCGGCGGGAACGACGCAAAGCTCCGAGGAGAGGAAATCGTCCTCGGTGATGCCGTATTTCTCGTTCAGAAGCTTGAGGATCTGCAGAGAAACCGAATGCTCCTCGTCGTCGGGCATACTGCCGACCAGTACGTTGAGCTGCTCGCCGCTGATCCCCTCGGAGAGGGGCTTCTTGCTTTGCTCCTGACCCAGATGGGGCAGGAGATCGTTGATATAAAACAGGGGATCGGAGTCGTCCTCTCCAATGGTAACGTCAAGGAGTCTGCCGTCCTTGGTGGCGATGACACCGTGAAGGGCGAGAGGGGTTGCGACCCATTGATATTTGCGGATACCGCCGTAGTAGTGGGTCTTGAAAAAGCCCATGCCGCCTTCCTCGTAGAGGGGGCATTGCTTGAGGTCGATCCTGGGAGCGTCAATGTGCGCCGCCGTGATGCGGATACCCTCGTTGATCGGCTCGCTTCCCACGGAAAATAGGAACAGGTTCTTTCCGCGGTTGTTGTAGTAGAGCTTATCGCCAACGGAAATTTTGTCTCCCAGCTTATATTCCCGATAGCCCTTGGCTTCGGCGAGGGCGATGGAAGCCTTCAGGGCTTCCCGTTCGGTCTTGCCGCCGTCCAGATATTTTTTGTAGTCCTCGGCATAGGCGAACGCCGCATCCACGACTGCCTTGCCCGCTTTTTCATAAACCGTCTTTTTTTCGTAAATCAATTCTGCTTTGGTCATGATTCTACTCCTTCGTTTGTGGTGTAATATAATTTTTGATACTGTTCCATTGCCGAGTTTACTTTGGAAATATAAGATCGTGTCTCGTCAAAGGGAACGTATGTAAGCTTGCCGTACTCGTCGGTATAGTCGGGATTCTTCAGCCATTTCGACACGTTACCCGGTCCCGCGTTATACGCCGCAAGCGCCAGCTCCCAGTCGCCGAACAGCTCGTACATCATTTGAAGATAGCACGCGCCGTGACGGACGTTTACGTCGGGATCATATAGGTCACGGAAGGCGGTGCCGTCCTTCAGTCTTGCCACGGTATCCTCGTGGGCGATAGCGGTCATTTGCATCAGCCCGATGGCACCTGCGCGAGAGGTGGCGTTTGGGTCAAAGCCGCTTTCGGTTTTGATCACCGCAAAGAGGACGTGCTCGGGAATGCCGTATTCCGCCGCGTATTTTTTGACGATGTCGCCAAAATCCTGCGGATGGGTGGCTTTTTCCATCTTGTCCCAAACGAGATCGGTCAGAAAGCCGATGCCGAGGAAGAAGGCAACGATCAGCAGAATGGCGAGTGGTTGCTTGATTTTTTGCATATGGAGTCCTTTCGTAGAACACTCAATCTTGGACGGGGAGCTTCAGCGCGCGAAGCAGACCGTCAACGTCTTTTTTGAATTCCTCTCGGTTGCCCCCGTTGACGAGGACGTGGTCGGAATGGGCGCGGTAGAAGGCGTCCTTCCGTTGCGCCTGCACTCTGGCGCGGGCGCGGTCAGCGTCAAGGTGATCGCGTCGCATGATCCGCTTGATGCGGATCTCCGAGGGGGAGAGGACCGATATCACCACGGTACATTCCCGATCGAAGCCCGATTCGATGAGGGTGGGAGCGTCTACCGCCACTACGGTTTTTCCTGCCTTTGCCATACGGCGGATCTGCTTGCGAATTTTATCCAGCACGATATCCAATACCGTTTGGTTCAAGAGCGCCAGCTTTTCCTCGTCGTGAAACACGATTTCCGAAAGCGCTTGTCGGTTCAGCTCGCCGTTTGGGGAAAAAATGTCGTTGCCAAAGGCGCGGCGAAGGGCGTCAAGGCAGGGCGAGGGGGGAATCAGCAGGGCGTGATAGACCGCGTCCGCGTCGATGACGGGAATCCCTTTTGCGGCAAGCTGCTCGCCAAGCAGGCTTTTTCCCGCGCCCGTCGGACCGGTAATGCCGATAATGGTCATGCTCATTCCTCCTTTTCGTGGTTTTTTCGTTGTTTTTTAAATATGAATCTCTTTCCGTTCCTTTGCCGAACGGTACGCCGCCTCCATGACCGCCTGCACGTGGGCGCCGTCTCCAAAATCGGGGGCGGCTTGCTTGCCCGTATAGACCGAGTTCAAAAAGCTGTACATACTGCCCACGTGCCCGCGAATCCAATCGGCAGGGGTTTTGGGGGCGGGGAAGCTTCCGCCGGGGGCGGGATAACGGCCCACACATTCGATCGCCTTATATCCGTTCTCTCCACCGAGGGTAGAGGGGGGCGTGGTAGCGTCGTAAAAATAGAGAAAATTCGGTTGCATCAGCGAGAATCGGAGCGAGCCGCCCTCGCCGTAGATAGCAAAGGAAAGGTCGTCGTTGGCGCCGTTGATCAGCTTACTGACGGTGATCGTTCCCATAGCGCCGCTTTTCAGTCGGCAAAGCAGATAGAACGCCTCGTCGGCGTTGGTCTGCCAAAGACCGCCGTTGCTTCCCGTTCTTTGGGGATAGGCGATCTGCGGCATGCCGTACACGCTTTCAAATTCTCCGCAAAGGGAATAGATCAGATCGATGGCGTGAGAGCCGAGGTCAAAAAGCACGCCGCCGCCGCAGATCTCGCTGTTTTGCTTCCAGCCCGCGGGGCGAAGGACGTCGGTACAGCTGTTATGGAGATACCTCGCCTCAAAGGAGAGGACACGTCCGATCCGTCCCTCTGCCACAAGCTCCGCCGCCCGAAGAACGGGGGCGAGGTGGCGGTTATTGAACACTACGGTGCAGATCCTTCCGCTTTTCTTTGCCAGCTCCGCAAGCTCCTCCGCTTGCGCCGCGCTGACGCAAAGGGGCTTTTCGCAATAAACGTGCTTGCCCGCCGCCAGCGCCTTTTTGACGGTTTCATAATGGAAGATATTGGGGGTACAGATATCGATAACGTCGATGCTGGGGTCATGGATCAGATCGTCCTCGCTTGCGGTGGCGATTTCAAATCCGTAGGTATCTGCCACCTGACGGGATTTTCCCTCGGTGGTGGTGCATACGCCCTTGATCGACGCTTCAAAGGGAAGAGCGCCGTAATAATATTTCAGATTATCGACGCAAAAGGCGTGCACCTTTCCCATTGAACCAAAGCCGCACAGACCGATTCCAATGTGTTGTTTCATTTCCCGTTCTCCGTTCCGTTTCGTACAAATAAATATATACGTATTATTATATCGCATTTGTTCTTTTTTTTCAAGAGATATTTCATGAATTTCACAATATTTTTCAGAAACGGTTGAAAAAAAAGAAAAAAGATAGTATAATGATAGATAGATGAACCCGAATTGGTTTTGAGCGAGGTGAAAAGGAACGGTGGCTTTGCGATACGATACGATTTTATTGGATGCGGACGAAACCCTTTTTGATTTTAAGCGAAGCGAGCGAGAAGCCGTGGCGGAAGCGTTTCGAAGCATTGGCGTGGAGGCGGATGAGGAGATGCTCCGCGTTTACAGCGAGATCAACGGGAGCATGTGGAAGCTTTTGGAGCGCGGTGAGATCGAAAAAAAGGTTTTGTTTTACCACCGCTTTGAGGTGTTTTTCGAGCGTTATGGGATCATCGCCGACCCTCACGAGATGGCGGATCGGTACATGGAGCGTCTCGCGGAGAAGGGATATTTATTGGACGGCGCGAGGGCGCTTTGCTTGCGCTTGAGGGAAGTGGCTCGCCTATATATTGTGACCAACGGAACCGAATTCATTCAGCGGGGACGGTATGCGAAAAGCGGTCTGTCGGACTGCTTTGAGGACACCTTCATTTCCGACGTGATCGGCGCGGAGAAGCCAAGCGTGACTTTTTTTGAGAGGGTCGCGGAGCAGATCCCCGATTTTCGGCGGGAGCGCACCTTGATCGTGGGGGATTCCCTGACCTCGGATATGCAGGGTGGTGTGAATTTCGGGATCGATACCTGCTGGTATAATCCCCAAGGGAAAGAGGTCTCCCCGAATCTTTCGGGGAAGATCACCTATATTGCGGGTAGCTTGGAGGAAATTTACGATTGGATCGTACGGGGAGACAAGGTATGATTTCAAAGCATCTGTTGCAATCGCTGGCTCGCCTTGGCGTGGCGTATGAGGAGAACGTCTCCTTAAAGTCCTTGTCTACCTTCCGTATCGGGGGAGAGGCGGCGCTTGCGCTGTATCCCGATTCCGCGGAGGAGCTTGCCGAGTCGGTCAGACTGCTTCGTCAGGACGGACTTCGGTTTGAGGTGATCGGAAACGGCTCGAATCTGTTGTTTTGCGACGGACTTTTTGAGGGCGCGCTGATCCTGACCCAAAAAATGAATACCTGCCGCGCAGAGGGGAATACCTTGATCGCCGACGCGGGGGTCAGTCTTGCGACCCTTGCGGGAACGGCGGCGCAAGCCGCCTTGACGGGCTTGGAGTTTGCCCGCGGAATCCCCGGAACGGTGGGGGGCGCTCTTGTGATGAACGCGGGGGCGTACGGCGGCGCGATGGCTGACGTGACCGTAAAAAGCCTTGCGCTGAACGTCGAAACGGGAGAGATATCGGAGCTTACCGATCACGGCTACGGCTATCGGAAAAGCGTATATTTGTCGAATGGGTCGCTGATCTGTCTTGGCGGAGCGTTCGCTTTGTCGGAAGGAGACAAAGCGAAGATCATGGAGACCATGCGTTGCTTTGCGGCGCAACGGAAGGAAAAGCAACCCTTGGAAGTCCCCAGCGCGGGAAGCTATTTCAAACGACCCGAGGGGCATTTCGCGGGGAAGCTGATCGAGGACTGCGGACTGAAGGGATACACCGTCGGTGGCGCGCAGATCTCCCGTAAGCACGCGGGATTTATTATCAATATCGGAAACGCTACGGCGTCTGACGTGCTCCGCTTGGAGGAGCTTGCGCGAGGCGAGGTATACCGTCGGTTTGGCGTAACGTTAGAGAGGGAAGTGCGGTTTATCGGATAACCGCAAAGGAGAAAAAATGTCGTTTACCATGGACGTGACCGAGGAGCTGCTGCGGCTTCCTCTGAAAAAAACCTGTTGTCGGAAGGCGCTCTTGCTGGGACTGTTTTTCGGGTGTCGGGAGCAGAGCGAGGACGGGACGTTGACGCTGTATCTTTACAGCAAGGGAACGGCGAGCCTTGCCAAGGAGCTGCTTCAAAAGATTTATCACGCCGAGGCGGCGGTGAGCGAGACGGTTCGCGCGGGGCGAAGGACGTCGATCCTTTCGGTTCGGGCGACGGGGATCTCCTCGTTTTTGGCGGCGGTTGACAGCGGTAGGGAGACGATGCTTCACAAAGCCGCGGGCTTCCGTTGCGCCTTGTGCGGACAGGAGTTTTTGCGGGGTGTGTTTTTGGCGTGGGGAACGGTGAACGATCCTCACAAGGGCTATCATTTGGAATTTTCCTTGCCCACCGATGGGCGCGCCGATCTGTTGGGCGAATATTTGAATACCACCTTCGGGCGTGTGGGTCGGACGCGGCGAAAGGATCGGATCGGTCTGTACTACAAAAACAACGCAGCCATTTCCGATCTGCTCTACTTTATCGGTTGCTCCGCCACCAGCTTTGATCTTGCCAACGTTTGCATTGAGAGGGATATCCGCAACAACGAGAATCGCGCGACCAATTGCGTGGCGCGGAACATTTCCCGTTCGGTGGACGCCTCCCGTAAGCAGATCGCGGCGATCGAGGTATTGATCGAAACCAGAAAGATCGATACCCTTTCCGACGAGCTTCGGTATACCGCCGCCCTTCGTATGGAAAACGATTCCGCCTCGCTCTTGGAGCTTGCGTTGCTTCACGAGCCGCCTATCTCCAAATCAGGGCTGAATCGCCGTCTTTCCAAGCTGATGGAAGCCGCCGAGGAGGAATAGGACGCGAGGACGCGGGGGACGCGCTTACTTTTCTTTTGCAAAAGAAAAGTAAGCAAAAGAAAACAAAGCAAAACAAAAGAAAACAAAGCAAAGCAAAGCGAAAACTTCACGGCTACGATAAAAACAATGAAATTTTATTGAATTTTGTAGGGACCGACGTCCTCGGCGGTCCGCAAAAAACAAACGAATTTTTGTAATTAACCGTCAAATCGTGAACAAAAAACGACAAAACGGTAGGGCGAATTCCATATTCGTCGGTCAAAATAAAAACAAAAGGAGAAGGACATGAAAATTACGTGGTTAGGACAGGCAGGATTATTATTTGAAACCGAGGGAAAAACCGTTTTGATTGATCCGTATTTGTCGGACAGCGTGGAGAAGATCAATCCGAACAATTGGCGGAGAGTTCCCGTGGAGGAGAAATTTTTGAAGATCAAGCCCGATATGATCGTGCTGACTCACGATCATCTGGATCACACCGATCCCGATACCCTTGAACACTATCTTGGGGAGAATACGGAGGTGTGCGTGCTGGCATCGGGGAACGCATGGCAGACCGTTCGGAAATTCGGCGGCGTGAAAAACAATTACGTTCGCTTTAACCGAGGAACCGAATGGACCGAGGGCAAGCTTCATTTCCGCGCCGTGGGGGCGGAGCATTCCGACGACTGCGCCGTGGGCGTTTTGATCCGCGCGGAAGGAAAGACCTATTACGTAACGGGCGATACCCTTTACCGTCCCGATATTCTTGACGAGGTGGGCGAGGGCGTGGATTACGTCTTTCTTCCCGTCAACGGAATGGGAAATAATATGAATTTTGCCGACGGCGCGCGGTTTTGCGAGAGGCTTGGCGCTGTGGCGATCCCCCTTCATTGCGGTCTGTTTGACTCCATCGATCCCACGGGATTTTCCTATGAGCCGAAGATCGTTCCAGAATTTTATCGGGAAATTCCTCTTGACTGAGAAAATTGGTGGTTTTGACCGAAGGATTTGTGAAAAAGTGAACGATTTCGTTCTGGAAAAACCCGATAAAATCGTACAAGTTTCCGAATTTTAGAAAATTTCGCCAAAATGCTTGTATATTTTAGGAAAATGAGTTACAATATATAATTGAGAAAGCGCGGCTGGATTCGTTTCGGTCGGCTTTGAAGGAAGTCAAAAAAATTTTTTTATAAAATGGAGGATTTTCACCATGTCCGTAAAAGTTGCTATTAATGGCTTTGGCCGTATCGGTCGTCTGGCGTTCAGACAGATGTTCGGCGCTGAGGGTTACGAGGTTGTCGCTATCAACGACCTGACTGCTCCCAAGATGCTCGCTCACCTGCTGAAGTACGACACTGCACAGGGTAAGTACGCTCTGGCTGACACCGTTGTTGCAGGCGAGGACAGCATCACCGTTGACGGCAAGACCATCAAGATCTACTCCGAGAAGGACGCTGCAAACTGTCCTTGGGGCGAGCTGGGTGTTGACGTTGTTCTGGAGTGCACCGGCTTCTACTGCTCCACCGAAAAGTCCATGGCTCACATCAACGCAGGCGCGAAGAAGGTCGTTATCTCTGCTCCCGCAGGCAAGGATCTGAAGACCATCGTATTCAGCGTAAACGAGAACACGCTGACCGCTGACGACAAGATCATCTCCGCTGCTTCTTGTACCACCAACTGCCTCGCTCCCATGGCGAAGGCTCTGAACGAGTACGCTCCTATCCAGAGTGGTATCATGACCACCGTTCACGCTTACACCGGCGACCAGATGATTCTGGACGGTCCTCACAGAAAGGGTGACCTCCGCCGTGCACGCGCAGGCGCGCAGAACATCGTTCCCAACTCCACCGGCGCCGCAAAGGCAATCGGTCTGGTTATTCCCGAGCTGAACGGCAAGCTGATCGGTTCTGCTCAGAGAGTTCCCACCTGCACCGGTTCTACCACTATTCTGGTAGCCGTTGTCAAGGGCAAGGACGTTACCGTTGAGGGTATCAACGCAGCAATGAAGGCAGCCGCTTCCGCATCCTTCGGTTACAACACCGACGAGATCGTTTCCTCCGACGTAATCGGAATGACCTACGGCTCTTTGTTCGATGCTACCCAGACCATGGTTGCAAAGATCGATGACGATACCTATCAGGTACAGGTAGTTTCTTGGTACGACAACGAGAACTCCTACACCAGCCAGATGGTTCGCACCATCAAGTACTTCGCAGAGCTCAACTAATTGAATTCTGTCCTACACGCGCCGTTCCTCGGAACGGCGCGTTTTTTGTATCACGAAAATCCCGCCATAGAATATCGGCAAAACAAATAAAGTGTGTTTGTAGGGACAGGCGTCCTGTCCCTACGGTTTTCAAAAATTTGTTTCTATATTTCTCACCATAAAACAAAAAGAAAGCCTGCGGCTACGATAAAAACTATGAAATTCTCTTATATCTTGTAGGGACAGGCGTCCTCGACTGTCCGTTTGGGCATAAATCTTTTTTCGCAAACAGGAACAGCAAGACACTCCCCCATCAACTGTAACTTAATGTTTACTCTCTTTCCGTATGGTTAGCTATTATCTATAATTTTTCTCGGACAGTCGAGGACGCCTGTCCCTACAAGGAGTAATAAGATCCCGAGTGAGCTCGGTTAAGGGGGATTTATTGGGGATCAAAAAAACACGCCGCCGACGATTCAACCGTCGGCGGCATACTATTTTTTGTTAATAATATTCGCATTTGTGTCTGCAAATGCAGTTCGTCGTATGCTTTAATTAAGAACATATCTCTCAAATTTTCAAAAAACTCGGTAGGGGCGAACTGTGTTCGCCCGCGGGCGTTCGCAGAACGCCCCTACGGTTTATTCAGTTTTTTCCACAAGGGAAGGCTTTTTATTACTTTTCGGAAGGTAAGTGAAAGACTTTTGATATGCTAATGTCAAAAGTGCCTTTGCGTTAGTTTTGACAATAGATACGGGAGGAGCAAGCCCCTCCCCTACCGATCTCTTGTTTGTTTTAACAGAAGCCATTCGCTTTTCCTTTAGCGCTTTACGAACATAATGGATATAATTGGATTTTGAAACACCATCATACGAGGTAGGGGAGGGGCTTGCTCCTCCCGTCTGCTGCGTTTCATTCAGTCAGTACTTGTCAATATAAAGAGGACAGAGAACTTGAAATTCTCTGTCCATTCGAGTACGTGTCTTTTATAACGAGACGGTTTTTTATCGTTGCTTTTTCAAAAACAGGGTTCGGTAGGCGCGGAAGGCGGTGGGTAGGGCAAAGGTTTCATTCAATTCCTCTGCCGATACCCAGACGAAGTCGTCCGTGGGGGTATCACATTGGGCGATCATGCCGATCATGTGCCATTCCACGTGGGTGAAGATATGGGTGGCGGAAGGGCAGGGGGATACTTCGCGGGGAGACAGTCCCTGTTGCCGCAACCACGCAAGAGCTTCGTCCGCCGATCGGTGTCCCGTAAGGCTGGGAAGCTCCCACAGTCCTGCCAAAAGCCCGTTTTCGGGGCGTTTTCTTATGGCGATCCTTCCGTCGTGGATCAGCAGAAGAACGGTATAGTTCTCGATCCGTCTGCTTTTCTTGGGGCTTTTTTTCGGCAGCTCGGTCTCGCGTCCCTCTCGGTAGGCGATACAGCTGACCTGCCACGGACAGCTCTCGCATTTTGGCGTGCCGTTGGGCAGGCAGATCTGTTCTCCCAGCTCCATCAGTCCTTCCGTGAGAAGCCCCGCTTCCTCTCCCGAGGGGTAGATGGCGCGAAGCTCCTCTGTGACCTTCTTTTTCGTGGCGGCAAGGGAGACGTCGTCCTCTCTGCCCGTCAGTCGCATAATGACCCGAAGCACGTTGCCGTCCACGGCAGGCTCGGGCAGACCGTAGGCGATGGACGCGATGGCGCCTGCCGTGTATTCTCCGATGCCCGAAAGACGCAAAAGCTCGTGATAGGCTCGGGGCAGCTCGCCGCCGTATTCGGTCATGACGGTGATCGCCGCCCGTTTGAGATTGCGGGCGCGGCTGTAATAACCAAGCCCTTCCCAGAGCTTCATAAGCTTTTCATCGGAAACGGCGGCAAGCGCCGATACGGTGGGAAGCTCGGCGAGAAAACGGTGATAGTAGGGAATGACCGCCTCGATCCGCGTTTGCTGGAGCATGATCTCCGAAAGCCAGATGCGATAGGGGTCTTTGCTTTCCCGCCAAGGAAGGATACGGCGGTTTGCGCGATGCCAATCCAAAAGCGGGGGGAAAAGCGCGGGAATGAGAGAAAAATCGTTGGGGTGTTCCTTCATAAAACTCCTTCGTTATTGCTTCGTTTCGCTTTTTCCGCACAGATGGTTGACGAACTGTTGCGCCGTTCTGCCCGAAATACCGCCGTTTCTCAGCTCCCACGCGTGGGCTTCGGCAAGGATCTGCTCCTCGGGCAGGTTGATCTCGGGATGGCGGGCGGCAAGGGCGAGAACGATGTGGTCAAATTCGGGACGGGAGGGCTTGAAATAGCCAATAGAGAGACCGAAGCGGTTGACCAGCGACAGCTTTTCCTCGATGGTCTCCGAACGGTGGATATCGCCTTTGATCTCGGAGTCCGTACGGTCATTCCAGGTCTCCTTGATCAAGTGACGGCGGTTGGAGGTGGCGTAGATCAGCACGTTGTCGGGCTTGGTCTCCACGCCGCCCTCAATGATGGCTTTGAGATATTTGTATTCGATCTCCTGTTCCTCGAAGGACAGGTCGTCCATATAAATGATGAAGCGGTAGTTTCGGTTTTTGATGCGGGAGATTACGGCGGACAGGTGGCAGAACTGATGCTTGTAGATCTCGATCATGCGCAATCCTTGGTCGTAATACCGATTGACGATGGCTTTGATGCTGGTGGATTTTCCCGTGCCGCTGTCTCCGTAGAGAAGGACGTTGTTCGCGCCCCGACCTGCCACGAAGGCTTCGGTGTTTTCAATGAGTCGGTTCTTTTGCAGCTCGTAGCCGATCAGATCGTCCAGACGGATGGGCTCCATATTGGTAATGGGTTGGATCGAGAACGCTCTCTCGTCTCCTGACAGGCGGAACGCCTTGTTCAAGCCGAACATACCCACGCCGTAGGCGCGGTAAAAGTCCGCGACAGCCGCAAAGACCGTTTCGGCATCGGGGGCGTTCTCCAGCTCACGGCTGAGAGTACGCACCTTTTCACTGACGTTTTTGTTATAGATCTGCTCTCGCTTGGCGATGGCGTGATAGTCGGAGAGAGTAGAGAAGCAGTCGATCCCAAGGGCGGATTCGATGGGGGAAAAATCAAAGTCGAACAGCTCCTTGAACACCTGAAAATCATTGAGGGCAAAGCGGTTGACCGTACCTTCCTGCTTGCCTGCCTTTTCGTAGGTCAGGCTAAAGGGATTTTCGTCGGTGATCAGCAAAAAGGTCAGATAATTGTGCCAAAGATTGTTGTCAAATCCGTATTTCGTGGCAAGCTCCAATAGCCGCCGAACCTGAACGTAGATTCGGGCGCGAAGATGCTCGTGGGTGTCCGCGGCGGTATCGAAATCCTCGAAGATGCGACCCAGCGTCCACAGAATACTGTCGCCCTCCACGTCGCGGTAAATGATCAAACGGGATAATTTTTTATACATAAAAATTCCTTCCTTGCAAGCGTTGCTTACATTATATAACGAAACCGAAAAAAAGTCAATTCTTTTTTTCGAATATGCTTGCTACATGGTTACAAAAACGAATTGTAAACATTTTGTAAACACCTGAAAATACCGTTGCGAACATAGAAAAAATATGGTATAATTCTTACAATTGCGTTGATGTAGAGAGTCGGCGCAAAAAATAAAATACACACACGCCGACAGAGGGCGACGCGGTGTTGTCATGCGGCAACAAAATCGCTATGTGGCGTGGTGGAAAAACCGAAGGAGGACATATCATGTCTATTATCTCTATCAAGCAGCTTCTCGAAGCAGGTGTACATTTCGGACACCACACCAGAAGATGGAACCCCAAAATGCAGGAGTACATCTTCACCGAAAGAAACGGAATCTACATCATCGACCTTCAGAAAACCGTAAAGAAGTTCGATGAGGCGTACAACTTCGTACGCGACGTAGCAGCGCAGGGCGGCAACGTTCTGTTCGTTGGTACGAAGAAGCAGGCGGCAGACGCTATCAAGGAAGAGGCAACCCGTTGCGGTATGTACTACGTAAACGTTCGTTGGCCCGGCGGTATGATGACCAACTTCAAGACCATCAAGCGTTCCATCGGTCGTCTGAACAGCCTGACGAAGATGCAGGAGGACGGCACCTTTGATCTGCTTCCCAAGAAGGAAGTTGCCGCAAAGCAGAAGGAGATCTTCGACCTTGAGAAGAACTACGGCGGTATCAAGACCATGGACGAGCTGCCCGCAGCAATCTTCATCGTAGACCCCAAGAAGGAAAGAAACGCAGTGCTTGAGGCAAAGAAGCTGGGTATTCCGGTTGTTGCAATCGTTGACACCAACTGCGATCCCGACGATGCCGACTACATCATCCCCGGTAACGACGACGCGATCCGCGCGATCAAGCTCATCTCCTCCGCGCTGGCTGACGCTGTAATCGAAGGCAAGCAGGGCGAGCAGATGGAAGAGGCAGAGGCAGCTGAGGAAGCTACCGAAGCAGCTGACGCTGAATAATTTCGAATACCACTATTTTTGAATCATTCTGAAAGGACGATAAAAATTATGGCAAACATTACTGCAAAAGACGTTGCCGCATTGCGCGCAAAGACCGGTATCGGTATGATGGAGTGCAAGAAGGCTCTGGTAGAGGCAAACGGCGACGTAGAAGAAGCAATCAAGATCCTCCGCAAGAGAGGCGAACTGAAGGCAGAAGCAAAGGCTGCAACCAGAATTGCGGCTGACGGTATCGTTGACATCATGAAAGAGGGCAACGTAACCGCAATGATCGAGGTCAACTCCGAGACCGACTTCGTAGCAAAGAACGCATCCTTCCAGGAGTTCGTAAAGAACCTGCTCAAGACCATCATCGCAAACAAGCCTGCTGACGTAGACGCGCTTCTGGCATCCGACTATATCGACGGAAGTGCAACCGTTGACGCAAAGCTGAAGGAAATGATCTTCGTGATCGGCGAAAAGATCAGCATCCGCCGCTTCGTGATCGCAGAGGGTCTGACCAGCACCTATATCCACGGCACGGGCACCATCGGTGTTATCGTGAGCTTCGACGCTGACGAGGCAGTTGCCGCAAAGGACGAGTTCGCCGCATTCGCGAAGAACGTTGCCCTTCAGGTTGGCGCGTACCCCACGCCTTACTTGAACAAGGAGTCTGTTCCCGCATCCGTGATTGAGGAAGAGAAGGCAATTCTGATGGCGCAGATCGCAAACGATCCCGCCAACGCGAAGAAGCCTCCCCAGATCATTGAAAAGATGGTTACGGGTCGTATCAGCAAGTTCTACGACAACAACTGCCTGCTTGACATGGCGTACGTCAAGGACGACGACATGAAGGTTGGTCAGTACGTTGACGCTACCGCAAAGGAGCTGGGCGGAGCGATCGCCGTAACGGGATTCTACCGCTTTGAAAAGGGCGAGGGCATCCAGAAGAGAGAAGAGAACTTTGCGGATGAGATCGCAAAGCTGACGGGTAACTAATCCCAAATTGATATCAGTATTGCACCTCAAACGGCGTTTGGGGTGCAATAGATGTTTATGGAGAAATCAATGTATAAAATCGTAAAAAAAGAAGAACTGAATCCCACGGTCACACGCATGGAGATCGAAGCGCCCTTCGTTGCCGCAAAGGCGGAGGCGGGACAGTTTATCATTCTCCGCGTGGACGAGGAGGGAGAACGGATTCCCCTTACCGTGGCGGGCTATGACCGAGAAAAGGGAACGGTCACCATCATTTTCCAGATCGTCGGCGCGACTACGGCAAAGCTGAATCAAAAGAAAGAGGGAGAGACGATCTGCGATTTCGTCGGACCGCTTGGAAAAAAGACCGAGACCGAAGGGCGGAAAAAGGTCTGTATCGTTGGCGGCGGCGTGGGCTGTGCCATCGCCCTTCCCGTGGCAAAGAAGCTTTGGGAGCAGGGGTGTGAGGTTACCTCGATCATCGGCTTCCGTTCGAAGGATCTCTTGATTCTGGAGAAGGATTTTGCCCAAGTTTCGAAGCGCCTTTTCGTCATGACCGACGACGGCTCTTACGGAGAGAAGGGCAACGTCTGTATGCCTCTGTCCCGTCTGCTTGCCGAGGGAGAAGCCTTTGACGAGGTCATTACCATCGGACCGCTGATCATGATGAAATTCGTCACGGAAACGGTGCGTCCCACGGGAATTCCCTGTACCGTCTCCATGAACCCCATTATGATCGACGGAACGGGTATGTGCGGCGGCTGCCGTCTGACCTTGCTCCGCGAGGGTAAGCGGGTCACCGAATTCGCTTGCGTGGACGGTCCCGATTTTAACGGATACGAGGTGGATTTTGACGAGGCGATGATGCGGGGCAGTACCTATCGGGACTTTGAGCGCCACGCCTACGAAGCTACCTGCAATCTCTTTGCCAAGGAGGGAAAATGAGTATGCCGAATATGAGTCCGAAAAAGAACCCCATGCCCTCCCAAGAGCCATCGGTACGGGCAAGGAACTTTGCGGAGGTTGCCCTTGGCTACGACGAGGCAACCGCCATCGACGAGGCGCTTCGTTGCCTGAACTGTAAAAACATGCCCTGCGTGACGGGCTGTCCCGTCAACGTACATATTCCCGAATTTATCGCCAAGATCAAGGATGGAGACTTTGAGGGGGCGTATCAGATCATCGCCCAAAGCTCCAGTCTGCCTGCCGTTTGCGGACGGGTCTGTCCGCAGGAGACGCAGTGCGAAAGCAAGTGTGTCCGCGGCATCAAGGGTGAGCCTGTGGGAATCGGACGGCTGGAACGCTTCGTTGCCGACTGGCATAACGCCCATTCTTCCGAGACACCCGTGACCGCCCCCAAGAACGGACGGAAGGTCGCCGTGGTAGGCGCGGGACCCTCGGGTCTGACCTGCGCGGGTGATCTTGCCAAGAAGGGATACGACGTGACGGTGTTCGAGGCGCTTCACGCCGCGGGCGGCGTGCTGGTTTACGGCATTCCCGAGTTCCGTTTGCCCAAATCCATCGTCAAGAAAGAGGTCGATCACCTCGTTGCCATGGGGGTGGAGATCAAGACCAATATGGTTATCGGAAAGACCCTTACGGTTGACGAGCTGTTTGAGGCGGGCTACGAGGCAGTCTTTATCGGCTCGGGCGCGGGACTTCCCAACTTCATGGGCATTGCGGGAGAATCCTATAAGGGCGTGTATTCCGCCAATGAATTCCTTACCCGATCGAACCTGATGAAGGCGTACCATGAGAATCCCGAAACTCCCATCATGAAGGGGGGCAAGGTCGCCGTGATAGGCGGCGGCAACGTGGCGATGGACGCCGCGAGAACCGCCCTTCGCTTGGGCGCGGAGAAGGTGTATATCATCTACCGTCGTTCCATGGAGGAGCTTCCCGCCCGCCGTGAGGAGGTAGAGCACGCCATTGAGGAGGGCGTGGATTTCCGCCTTTTGAATAATCCCGTGGAGATCTTGGGATATCACAATCCCGACGATCCCCGCGATCCGAGAAACGGCTTCGTAACGGGAATCCGTTGTATCAAAATGGAGCTGGGCGAACCCGACGAGCGAGGACGCCGCCGTCCCGTGCCCGTAGAGGGAAGCGAATTCCTTCTGGAGGTGGATACGGTGGTCATGTCTATCGGTACGTCGCCGAATCCCTTGATCAAAATGACCACCGAAGGTCTTGAGGTCAACCGCCACGGCGGAATCATCGTGGAGGAAGCAACGGGGGCGACCACCCGCGAGGGCGTGTTTGCGGGAGGCGACGCGGTGACGGGGGCGGCTACCGTGATCTCCGCCATGGGCGCGGGCAAGCTTGCCGCCAAAGCCATTGACGAGTATATTTTATCTAAGAAATAAAGATGGACGCGAGGATGCGTTAGGATGCGATGAGGGGAACTTCTTTCGAGAAGTTCCCCTCAAACTCCCTTCAAGAACTTAAAACCAAAGAGTAGGGTGGATCGACTATCCAAAACAAAAAACGGACGATTAGAGCTGTTCTCTAAAGGACAGTTTTGCAAGAATACGGTATATCTCGAAAGAGGTATGCCGTATTTTGCGTTTGTGGATACAAATGCGGTGCTTGTCAGGAAATTTGATGGGTATAGGTGAACATAAAAAGGCTTGACAATCTGACGAGGCATTTTTCTACCTATCGGAAGGCAATTGGATAAATTTTCACTAAATATGTTTACAAACCGCGAAAATTGTGATATAATAGTTATGCCAAACAATCTTAATATTCATAGTTATAGGTCTTTTTCTCGTTATGGAATAACTATAACTTTTTTGCTATACAATTAAGCATACTCGTTTTGGTAAAAACGTTGCTCCTGCTTGATTGTATAGAGAACCTATGCTATGAAGAGATTGTTTGGCGACAATTGGAGTCGGCGTTTTTCGGTGCGTGGCTTCGGTTGCGCACTTTTTTGTTGTCTAATGAAAACCTCGCCATAGTGGCGGGGTTCAAAAAAGGCTTTACCGATAAGCAAAATGCAAATGAAAAATAAGCGCAGAATGTTTTGTGCCAAAGGCTCCCTCCGAGAGGGGGCTGTCACCGAAGGTGACTGGGGGAGAATGCGTTAAGAAACATGGATCGGTTGCAATATGGCGAGATGAAAACCAAAGTGTCGCAGGCTCCTTCCGCCTCGCAAGCTCGGCACCTTCCTCTCGGAGGAAGGCTTTTAGGAGAACCGTTTACGGGTAGCAAGTAACAATTGCATGGCTGGCAGACCAATACACGGCGCACTTGTGCGCAGCCAGTAGTATTAGGGCTATGCCCGAAACTGAAATCCCCCCCGCTATGCGGGTGGATATTTATTATATGCTGATGGGGGAATATATGAATAAAAATATTCAAGAAAAGAGTATAGACATTACAGGTATTGAGCTTGCGCAGGGAAAACCTACCGTTTGTCTTGGTAACGGCGAGCAAGGATTTGAGTGTTGTTGCGACGAGTGTGATTACTTTCTGCTTTGTTTTCCCGAATTTGATATTCAAATCAAAGAAGAAAAAATTACTGAAAGTAAAGATAATACTATAAAATAGAAAAAATGACAGAGAATAAAAAGTGTTCTCTGTCATTTTTATCAGTAAATAAGATATTCTTTTTAAGTTTAAAAACTGTCCTTAAGAGAACAGCCCTTTTCAATCGTCCGTTTTTGTGCTATCCTTAGGATTTATGATAAAATTTCTTGGATTCGTAGATTGGCTCGTAGGTCAGATCGATGCCGAGCTTTCGGTAAATATTTTTGTCTACGTTGGATACGCTCACGCTGACGTGCGCCTGACAGCCGCGTAGCTTGGGCAACTGTTCCAGCGCCATTGCCGCCATGGGGTTGGTGGTTGCCGAGATCGCAAGGGCGATCAGGATCTCGTCGGCGTGGAGTCTGGGGTTTTGGTTGCCCAGATTCTCGATCTTCAGCTTTTGCAAAGGCTCGATGACCACCGAGGGAAGAAGCAAAAATTCGGCGTTGATCCCACCGAGCTGCTTCAGCGCGTTCATGAGAACGGCGGCAGAGGGACCCATCAGATTGGAGGTCTTTCCTGTCACCACCGTGCCGTCGGGCAGCTCAATAGCGGCGGCAGCCTCGCCCGTTTCCTCGGCTTTCGCCAAGGCGTACTTGACCACTTGACGGAAGTTCACGTCCACGCCCACCTGCTCCATGATCAGCTCTGCCTGATACACCTCGTTGGCATCGGCAAGACCGTTGCGCTTGCGGTTGACGGTGTCGTAGTAGCGGCGGACGATCTCCATCTTGGACGCTCTTGCTACCACCTCGTTGTCGGTGATGCAGTAGCCTGCCATATTCACGCCCATGTCGGTAGGGGACTTGTAAGGACATTTGCCGTAGATCTTCTCAAAGATCGCCTTGAGCACGGGGAAGATCTCAATATCACGGTTGTAATTGACGGTGGTAATGCCCGTTGCTTCCAGATGGAAGGGGTCGATCATGTTCACGTCGTTCAGATCCACCGTTGCCGCCTCGTACGCCATGTTCACGGGATGCTTCAAGGGCAGATTCCAGACGGGGAAGGTCTCAAATTTGGCGTATCCCGCCTTGATGCCGCGAAGATGGTCGTGATAGAGCTGAGACAGACAAACCGCCATCTTGCCGCTTCCCGGACCTGGGGCGGTGACCACCACCAAGGACTTGGTGGTTTCAATATAATCGTTTTTGCCGTAGCCGTCCTCGCTGACGATCTTTTTCACGTTCGTGGGATAGCCCGCGATATGATAGTGGCGGTAGACCTTGATCCCCAGATTCTCCAATCGCTTGATAAAGGTATCCACAGCCGACTGGTGCATATACTGAGTAATGACCACGCCGCCTACGGCAATGCCGATCTCTCCAAAGGTATCAATGAGGCGGAGGGCGTCCATGTCGTAGGTGATGCCCAAATCTCCCCGCATCTTGTTCTGCTCGATGGCGGTAGCGGATACGACGATAATGACCTCGGCGTCCTCCTTCATGCTCAGGAGCATACGGATCTTACTGTCGGGCTGAAAACCGGGGAGCACGCGGGAGGCGTGATAGTCGTCAAAGAGCTTTCCGCCGAACTCCAAATAGAGCTTTCCGCCAAAGCCCGAGATTCTTTCCTGAATTTTTTGGGACTGCAGCTGAATATATTTGTTATTGTCAAAACCGATTCTATTCATACTATCCTCACTAAAAACAATATCATTATATATTTTAATACATTTTCGACTTTTTTTCAAGTAGTTCGGCAAATATATTTTTAAAATTTTTCCAAGCGTCCCTATCACTTATTGTCAAAAAATGTTCTTCCGCATATGCTGATAGAGAAAAGGAGCAAATGCTTCGATCATTACTTCAGGAGGAAAAAGATCCTATGTCAGAGAACAGATTTTCTTGTGGCAATTCTGATAAAAACACGGCAAAAACCGAAATGGTTTGTATCGAGACCAACCGTATTCTGGATTCCTGCCGCGACAGAGATTGCTTTGAGGACGTAAAGGTACTGCTTACTGATTTCGGAAACGATATTTTAGAGCATACCACCAATATTCGCGCCAAAAGCGCGTGCATTACTTGGACCTACATCGGAATCGATCCGGTCAGATTCAACCGCGGCTTTTATTCGGTCACCATCAAATTTTACGTGAAGATCGTATTTGAGGCGTGCCTGTGCGGCGGACGGAGTCAGGAATTCGAGGGCGTGGCGGTTCTGGAGAAGAAGGTGATCCTGTACGGAAGCGAAAGCAACGTCAGCATCTTCAAGAGCAATCCCGACACCTCGGACTATTGCGCGCTCCCCGAGCCTTGCTGCTCTACGAAAAACGTGCCCATCGCCATCGTAGAGGTGGTAGATCCCATTATTCTCAATTCCAAAGTGCGTGAGGCGGACGATCCCTGCTGTTGCTGCTGTTGCTGCGGCGATATCCCCGACAGCGTATCCGGACGGCTTGACGGCGTGCTGAGTGACAGCGACGGAAGATACCTGACGGTTTCCTTGGGAATCTTTTCGGTCGTTCGCATCGTTCGACCCGCCCAGTATCTCATTCACGCTACGGAATATTGCGTGCCCGATAAGGAGTGCATTTCCACCGAGGACGATAATCCCTGCGCCGTATTCCGCAACATGGCGTTTCCCACCTCGGAGTTCTGTCCTCCCGGTTACCTTCCTCAAGGCGGGAATCACGGCGGCGGAAAGTGCGGCTGTGGCAGTTAAAAGAATGCTTCAAGCAACGAATCGCGGAGAGCCTTGGCTCTCCGCTTTACTTTTGAAAATCAGTGGTTGATCCGATTGCTTTTTCGATATGCCATGGGGGGCATGCCGTATCGTCTTTTGAATTCCTTGTGAAAATAACTGCTGTTTTCATAGCCGATCTGGTGAAGGATCTCGCCGATGGGGAGCTTTGTAGTACAGAGCAATTCCCGAGCGAGATCAAAGCGCTCTGCCATCAATAGCTCCTTGAAGCTGACGCCAAAGCTTTTGCGAATGATCCTGCTCAGATACGGCGGCGACAGTCCCAGCATATCGGCGGCTTCGGTCAGCGTGGCGGTGCTATAGGAGGTCCGAAGATAGTTTCGGATCTTTTTTTTCAGCTGCTCCTCCGCGTTGTCCGAATCGGATACCGAGATGGCGGTGGACAGGGAAGAGACGTAGCACAAAAGCAGATGAAGGGATTGCTGAAGCACGAAGCCGTCGATTCTTTTCCGGCAGATCACCGCATCGATCATGCTTTCCAGCAGATTGCGTACGGCAAGGCTTTCCGCGCCGTGAAAAACGCAAAACGGCATTCCGTTTTCCTCCAACAAGCCTTCCAAGATCGTCACGGGAAGCTGGGAATTGGAGCGAATGGAATGAACGAGGGATTCAAAAAGATCGCAGGAAACGATCAGATTGATCCCGATATCGTTCTGTCCCGTCTCAAGGATCGAATGGCGGGCGTTTCGTCCCATGAGGATCAGGTCGTTCGTTTGCAGGCAAACCTCGGTTTGATCGAATGCGTGGGTGATCGTTCCGTTGAAAACGTACATCATTTCAATGTAATCGTGAGAATGGGTGGGGAACGCCCGAAAACGGGGGTGGGGACGAATACAGATCGCCGCGGTGGACTCTCCGAAAGCGATATGAGAAATATGCCGCCGTTCCACCAGAAAACGGCCTGTTTTGGCGTATAAGGATTGATGCACCGTTGGTACTTCGGTGAACAGAATATACTCTTCTTCCGGCGTGATTTGGGACAGCGTTTCCAAAATATGCTCTTTCATCGGTTTCCCCCCCTCTCATTTTTCTTTATTGTAACACAGTTTTGTATGAATTGCAATAAAAAAGATAAAAAAAGACACAAAACAGGTAAAAAAACGACCTTATCTTTTCTGAAAAAATATGATACAATATAAAAAAAGCAGTTTGGGAGGGATAACCATGTATTATCTTGCGGTCGATATTGGCGCATCCAGCGGCAGACATCTGCTGGGCTGGATCGAGAACGGTGAGATCCGTTTGGAGGAGGTTTGGCGGTTTTCCAACGGAATGACACCGAAGAACGGACGGCTGTGTTGGGATCACGAGCGACTGGTGACGGAGATCATCGCGGGCATGAAAAAGTGCGCGGAGCTTGGAAAGATTCCGTCCTATATGGGCATTGACACGTGGGGTGTGGATTTCTTACTGTTAGATGGGAGCGATCGGGTGATCGGTGACGCGGTGGGATACCGTGACGGGCGCACCGCGGGAATGGACGAGAAGGTTTATGCCATCGTCCCCGAGGAGGAGCTTTACGCCAGAACGGGAATCCAGAAGCAGATCTGCAACACGGTCTATCAATTGATGGCGCTCCGCGGGGAATCGCCTGAGGCGCTGGAGCGCGCGGAAAGCTTTTTGATGATGCCCGATTATCTGAATTTCTGTTTGACCGGTGTAAAGCATCAGGAATATACCATTGGAACGACTGCTCAGATGATCGACGTACAAACGGGAGAATGGGATCTGGAGTTGATCGAACGGTTGGGCTATCCCACGAAGTTGTTCGGACCGATCTCTATGCCCAAGGAAACCGTAGGACGGCTTCGCCCCGAGATCGTGAAGGAGATCGGTTACGATCTGACGGTTCTTCATCCTGCCTCTCACGATACGGCGTCTGCCGTATTGGCAGTTCCCACCAATTCGGATCAAGTGGCGTATATCAGCTCGGGGACTTGGTCCTTGATGGGTGTGGAGCGACTCGTTGCCGATTCGTCGCCCAAAGCGCGCTTACATAACTTTACCAACGAGGGCGGCGTGGACCGTCGCTACCGATTCCTGAAAAATATTATGGGACTTTGGATGATCCAATCGATCCGACGGGAATTGAACGGAAAATATTCCTTCTCCGAGATGAGCGAGATGGCGGAGGCGGTGGGCAATACGCCCTATCGGATTTCGGTCAACGACGACGCGTTTTTTGCTCCCGAGAGTATGATCGAAGCCGTTCGAACCGCTTGCGGTGTGGCGGATATGCCCATTGACGAGGTATTGTGTTGCGTCTATCACGGTCTTGCCGACTGTTATGCGGAAACCATGAAGGAGATCGAGGAGGTGACGGGCGCGATGCCCGAGGCTCTTCATATTATCGGTGGGGGTAGCCGAGACGAATACCTCAACCGACTGACCGCCCGCGCGGTCGGCGTGCCCGTATATACAGGACCGACCGAAGCCACCGCCATTGGAAACATTTTGTGTCAGATGCTGGCAACGGGAGAGTTTTCCTCGGTGGCGGCGGCAAGAGATGCTGTGTTCCATTCCTTTGATATTAAAAAAGTAGAGGTGAAATAAGATGAATCAGGATTATCAATTGGCAAAAGCAAAATACGAAGCGTTGGGAATCGACACCGAGCAGGTGATCGCCTCCCTTCAAACCGTGCCGATCTCCGTGCATTGCTGGCAGGGAGACGACGTCAAGGGCTTTGACTTTGACGGAGAGTTGAGTGGTGGAATCCAGACCACGGGAAATTACCCCGGGCGGGCGAGAACGCCCGAGGAGCTGATGGCGGACATGGATCGGGTATTTTCCTTGGACGGCGGCGCGCATAAGCTGAATCTTCACGCCTGCTACGCCATCTTTGAGGACGGCGAATGGGCAGACCGTGACGCGCTTATGCCCAAGCACTTTGCCAAATGGGTCGCCTTTGCCAAGGAGAGAGGCATGGGACTTGACTTTAACCCCACCTTCTTCTCCCATCCCAAGGCAAACGGGCTGACACTTTCCTCTCCCGACGAGGAGATCCGACGCTTCTGGGTTCGACACGGACAGGCGTGCTTGCGGATCGCGGAATATTTCGCCGCCGAGACGGGAATCCCTTGCGTGATGAACGTATGGATCCCTGACGGATATAAGGATATCCCCGCGGATCGCTTCTCTCCAAGAGCAAGATTCATGCAGTCGATGGACGAAATCCTCGGCATTGGATACGATCGCCAGAAGGTTCTCGTTTGCTTGGAATCCAAGGTGTTTGGTATTGGACTGGAGTCTTATACGGTAGGATCGGCGGAATTCGGCATGGGATACGTGCTCAGCCGCGGGATCGTGCCCCTGATGGACAACGGACACTATCACCCCACCGAGATGGTTTCGGATAAGATCTCCTCCATGCTGCTGTTTTCTCCCAAGCTTGCCCTGCACGTGACTCGCGCCGTTCGTTGGGATTCCGACCACGTGGTGCGTTTGGACGACGAGACGATGGAGATCGCCAAGGAGATCGTGGCAAGCGGCAGGATCGAGGATGTTGCCATTGCGCTGGACTATTTTGACGCAAGCATCAATCGCATCGCGGCGTGGACCGTGGGCTTGCGGAATTTCAGAAAGGCGTTGCTGATCGCGATGCTGACGCCTCACGAGTCCTTGAAGCAATTGCAAAACGAGGGTCGCCATACCGAGCTGATGGTGATGCAGGAGGAGCTGAAGGCGTATCCTTGGGGCGCTGTCTGGGGTGAATATTGCAGACGGTGCGGTGTAAAGGAAGATGCGGCTTGGTTTGATGAAGTAAAGACCTACGAGAAGGAAGTTCTCGTGAAAAGATCATGAAGCAATAAAGTAAGGAGAAAAAAGATGAGAGTATTAGAATCGGAATTTGCGCAGAGCTTTATCCGTCTTGCGGACGATGGCTGGCAGCTTCGCTTCCACGAGAGAAACGGAGGTAATATTTCCTATCGGATCCCCAACGAGGAGATCGAAACGGTCAGAGAGGATCTGGATTTTTCGGGCGAATGGCAGGAGATCGGAACGTCTGTTCCCAATCTCGGCGGAGAATTCTTTATGGTAACGGGATCGGGAAAATATTTCAGCGATATCAAGCGGATCCCCGAGGAGACCTGCTGTATCGTTGAGGTGGACGAAAAGGGAACGGAATACCGTATCGTATGGGGCTTGACCAAGGGGGGCAGACCCACCAGCGAGCTTCCTTCCCATCTGATGAACCACGAGGTCAAGAAGCTGGCAAGCGGCGGAAAGTCCCGCGTGCTGTACCATTGCCATCCCGCGAATGTGATCGCAATGACCTTCGTGCTTCCCCTTGAGGACAAGGTGTTTACCCGCGCGCTGTGGGAGTCGATGACCGAGTGTCCCGTGGTATTTCCCGCGGGTGTGGGTGTGATTCCATGGATGGTTTGCGGCGGACGCGACATTGCCGTAGCATCGGCGGAAAAGATGAAGGAGTATGACGTTCTGATTTGGGCGCATCACGGCATCTTCTGTATCGGTGAGGACTTTGAGAGCACCTTTGGCTTGGCGCATACCGTAGAAAAGAGCGCAGAGGTATACGTAAAGGTTCGTTCCATGGGTATGCCCGTTCTCCAAACCATTGAAAAGCAGAATTTCTTGGATCTGGCAAAGGCGTTTGCGCTGGACAACCTGAAAAAGGAGTTCTTGGATTAAAAAACGGGAAGAAAAAGGCGTTTCCGTGACAGCGCGAAGCGAGATCGGATATACGCACCAACAGAAAAAGAGCAGACACACAAGATTTTTTCTTGCGTGTTTGCTCTTTTGGTTTGTCATTCAATCCGACGGATCAGTCCGCTACGCGGAGGATTCGTTGCTCGTCTACGGCGGTGACGTGGGTGGTATTTGCCGCAGCCCCCTTCAGGACCAGCCGACCTTCCTTGCTGAGGGAAAGGGCGTTGACCACGTTGTTCTCCCCCTCGATAATCACGTCGCCGTCGGCAACGTTGCACATCATCACGTTACCGCTTCCTTGAATGAGGATCGCCTCACGGGAGGAGTGCGTAAATACGTTGTTGAAAATGCGGTTTTCATTGCCTACGATATACAAGCCGATGGCTTGATTTTGGGAAATCTGCCGTTCCCGATTGTCGGTGGCAGTAGGTGGATAGTACCAAAACGTACCGGGATAATCCACGACGTTGTCGCGGAAGGTACATCGGGAGATGTTTTTGAGATAGACCGCCGCAGGCACTTCGTCCTTGATGGGACTTGCGCCGCAGTTTCTCACGAAGTGAATGTTGGTAATATCCATGTTGTGGATTCCACGCTTTCGCTCGGTGGTGCTCGTACCATCCGCAAAGAAGCCGTAGGACGGGTTATCCGCCATCACGCATTGATTGAAGTGGACGTAATACGCCGCCCTCGGCGCGAAATAAACGCCAAGGCAACAGCCGTCGGTGTTGATTCCGCGGAAGTTACAGGCATCGATCTGCCCGTCGTCGGCAAAGCAAAGCGCCGCGCCAAGTCCGCAGCAGGAGATCTTCGAAAACTCGCCCTGATCTACTCGCTTCGAGCCGAAGTACAAGCCTGCCGACGCGGCTGGGTTCTTGATATCAAACATCGTACGGGTATCCATGCCAACGATGTCGCCCTGAATGCCGATATCGCAGACCATTGCCCCCGCGGGGAGTCCGTTCACTCCTACCGAGATAGCGGGGTGATCCTTCCCCTTTAAGCGGAGCTTTGTGCCATAGGGCGTTTCAAACACGCCGTTGGGATCAAGATTGTACGCCCAGACCTCTCCCTGCAAGCGAGAGGAGGGGGTGTCGATGACGATTGGCTCGTTGACGGTGTACTCTCCCGCGGGCAGGTACACAGAGCCGCCTCGCTCCTTAATCGTCTCAAGGGCTTTCGCGATATCCGCGCTCGTTCGTATGGTGTTCATGATAGCATTGCTCCTATCCTAAAAAAGTCAAAAGGGAATTGAGTCAGGCTTCCTCGCCGAAGAGGGTAATCTGTTCCGTGGGGCGGGGACGGTTTGCCGTCTCGTAGGGAATGCCCAAGTGCTCGTAAGCGAGGCGCGTTACGCATCTGCCACGGGGGGTACGGCTGAGGAAGCCGATCTGAAGCAGATAAGGCTCGTAAACGTCCTCCAAGGTGATGGCTTCCTCGCCCACGGTGGCGGCAAGGGTCTCCAGACCCACGGGACCGCCGTCGTAAAATTTGATAATGGTTTCGAGCATCTTGCGGTCGGTGTTGTCCAGCCCCAGCGCGTCGATCTCCAAGCGACCGAGGGCAAGGTTTGCGATCTTGCTGTCGATGACCTCTTTTCCGCTGACCTGCGCAAAATCGCGGACGCGCTTGAGCAGGCGGTTGGCGATACGGGGCGTGCCCCGAGAACGGGACGCGATCTCATACGCGCCGTCGTCGGTGATGGCAAAGCCCAAGATCCCCGCGCTTCGAATGACGATGGTGGTCAGCTCCTCGGGGGTGTAAAGCTCCAGCTTCAGCATCACGCCAAAGCGATCCCGCAGGGGGGTGGTCAGCTGTCCCGCACGGGTGGTCGCGCCGATGAGAGTAAAGCGGGGCAGGTCGATGCGAATGCTTCTGGCGGCAGGACCTTTTCCGATGATGATATCCAGCGCCCCGTCCTCCATGGCAGGGTAGAGAATTTCCTCTACCGAACGGGAAAGGCGGTGGATCTCGTCGATAAACAGCACGTCGCCCTCGGAAAGATTGGTCAGCAGGGCGGCGAGGTCGCCCTGCTTTTCGATGGCAGGACCAGACGTCACCCGAATGTTGACCCCCATTTCCTCGGCAATGATATTGGATAGGGTGGTCTTACCCAGACCGGGAGGGCCGTAAAGCAGTACGTGATCGAGACTTTCGCCGCGGAGCTTTGCCGCCTCAATATAGATCTTCAGATTCTCCTTGACCTTCTCCTGCCCGATATAGTCCTCCAGACGCTTGGGGCGGAGCGATGGCTCGGCGTTGCCGTCCTCACGGGTGTAGGAGGTGGTCATGATTCGGTTTTCAAAATCAAATTCTTCGTTCATATCCACGTGGCTCGTCCTCCTTATTTCATGATCTTTTTCAGAGCCAGACGAATGATCTCATCCAGCTCAAGCGTTCCCACGTCGATGGTGCGAAGGACGGCTTGCGCCTCATTCCGAGAATAGCCCAGCGCCATCAGGGCGTCCTGCGCGTCGGACAGCTTGCCCGATGCGGGGGCGCTTGTTGCCGTATCGAAATTGGAAAGAGAACCGCCTTCGAGGCTCTCCGATACGCCGCAGGCTTTGAGCTTGTCCTTTAGTTCGAGAATGATTCTTGCCGCCGTTTTCGGCCCGATGCCGTTGGCTTGGGAGATCGCTTTTCTGTCCTCGGAGCAGATGGCGGCGGTCAGCTTTCTTGGGGTGAGCTGGGAGAGGATCGACAGCGCTGCCTTCGGTCCCACACCCGAGACGGTAATCAGGAGCTTAAAGGCATCCAGCTCCTCGGTGCTGTAAAAGCCGAACAGCTCCACGCCGTCCTCCCGTACCGCCATATAAGAATAGAGCTTCACCGTTTCCTTTTGCTCGGCAGACAGCGCGGCGAAGGTGGTGCCGGAAATGGTCAATTTGTAGCCGACTCCCCCTGCGTCTACGACAGCGCATCCGCCGTCCAGCAGGGCAAGCCGCCCGTTGATATAGTAAAACATCAGGATTCTCCTTGTTGTGCTTCGTGTTGAATTTCGGGGGCATACACGCCACCCACGGTTGGAAGTGTTTTTCTGTTCGCCTGTAACCAAAGCCTTCCCCTGTGGGGAAGGTGGCGGCGAAGCCGACAGATGAGGAGATCGGCATAGATTGCAACAAGCGGCGATCTCCTCATCCACCGCAAGCGGTCCCCCTTCCCCACAGGGGAAGGCTTTGGTTGCTCGCCGATTGATTGCGGAAATTTGGCGGTCCGTTCTCATTCGCAAGGCTCTTTCCTTTCGGCGGGAGCAAGCCCCCGCCCTACGGAATCAAAAAGTTTGATTTATCCTGCGGATCGATATCATTTTTCGTTTTTCGTTTCGTCGTCCTTGTCCGTTTTATCCTTCTTTTTGAAGAATGAGAGCAGATCCTTGACGGTCGTGGCTTTCTTCGGCTCGCTTTCGGGAAGCGCCTCCATTGCGCGGAAGTCCTCGTCGAAATCCGAAAGAGTCCAAGGCAGGGAGATCGGTTCTTTCTCAGGGCGATTTTTACGCAATTTCCGACGGATCGCCCATTCGCCAAGACAGATCACCGCAAACGTGAGGATTCCGCTAATCGAAAGGATCAAACCAAGACGGTATACCGTGGGGAAATACCGAAGCTCCAAGGAATGCGCTCCCGCCCCCTCGATATCAAACGCAAGCAAGGCGTTCATCGTTTCGTAGGTTTCGATCTCCACGCCGTCCACGAATACCTTCCAGCCCTTGTCGTAGGGAATGGTGGTCTGGATCATCTGTCCGTCCTTGGTCGTCTCGATCCGTCCCGTCAGACGGTCCTCCGTGGTTTGCTCCACCACAAATTGAGGATTGCTCCGCAAGCGCGCGAAAGCATCTTGGAAGGTGGAATCGTCGAGATACCAGATATAGTCGAAATAATTATACAGTGTCACGTCCTCCTCCAAAAGCGTCAGAGTAACGGTGACCGTCTCTCCTTCCGAGAAGTGACCGATGGGAGCAAGATGGGTGTTGTTGCTTCCAAGGTAGTAGTTGAACAGAACCTCGTCGTTCACCGAAAGCCTTGCCTCGTTTCGCGTGCGGTTGAAGGGGAAGAAGTAATATTCCGCGTCGGTGGGAGCGACGAAGGTATAGGTGATGGTTGCCTCCCCACCATCCATAGCGATGGAATAGGTGGTTTGCGTTCCCATGGTTCTCTTGGCGCAATATTGGGAAATGGCGGTGTCATAGTCAGTGACGGGACGGAACAGCTCTGTGGGGCTGTCCTCTCCGAGCATCGCGCTTACCATGGCGTTCATGCGTTCAAAGGAAGAACCGTAATCGGTCATGTCAAAGTCTTTGATCTGTCCGTCCACACCGTAGGCGACCGAAAGGGCGTAAGGATTCTTGTACGCCGCGTAGTTCTCGTCGGAGAGAAGCTCCTCGTAGGTGTGAGTCAGCTTGTCGGACTCCTTCTTGTCGATCAGATATTTGATGCCGAGCAGAGAATCGTTGACGGGATTTCCGCCGAGGTACTGAGACAGATGGGAACGGGAGGCGTAGCCCATGTAGTGTAAAAAGGTAATGGTATCGGAGTTCAGGGTCGAGGTGGAGTTGGAAAGACCGCGCATCGCCAGCGCCATGTTGTCGTTGAACTTGCGGTGGACCAGCTTTTCCATGCGGTAAAAGCCGTCGTCCTGCTCCTTGACGCGCTCGGTGATGGGGCGGAGATCGCCGATGAAGTTGTTGTAGCCGCTGTAGGACGAGTATACCACGTCGTTGTCAAACTGTACCACGCAGGCAAGACCGCTGCAAAAGATCTCCAAGCACACCACCGCGGCGAGAATGCCCGCCAGCCCCTCTCGTTTGCGGGGGTGCTTTTGGCGGATCAGCATACAAAGGACGGTGAAAAGCGCCACCGTGGCAAGAATGGTCAGCCAGACCGTCTCGAGAGTCAGAAGCTTTTTGTTGCTTTCCACGTAAGTTTCAAATTCCAGCTTGTCGCAAACCGTGACGAACAGCACGATCAGCGCCGTGATGCCAAAAAGGAATCGCTCTCCCACGGCGCGGAGATTGCCCATGCCCTTGTAGGCAAGGGTGAGTAAGAAGAAGCAGAGCATAAAGCTGTAACGGTAGTTGAGCCAGTTGGGAGTCTGGAAGCCGTGCCAGATCAGATCGAGGGGATTGACGATAAAGCTGAGAATAAAGACGCAAATCAGCAAGAGCGAGGCGACCTTTTCTCTCGTGTTGATTTTTCTCGACAGGAAATAGACGGGTACGAGCATGAGAGGGAGAACGCCGCAATAGACGAAGGGCAGACCCTCGGGGCGTACCGTATCGTAAGAGCCGGGGAGAAATTTCGTGAAAAAGTCAAGAAATTGGAACTTCGGCTCCAATGCCCAGCTTGGGTTGGAGAAGTCGTTTTTTCCGAAGGTCAGGGAATAGTACGCGCCAAGGATCACGAAGGCGGAGATCGCCGCCGCCAAAAGGGCGAAGAAGCCGAAGCGGGTGGCGGTACGGACGAAATAGAGCTTTTCTCCACGGGGATTCAGCTCGTCCTTCGAGTGGGCGAAATAGTAGTAGAAGAAATACAGAACCGTATAAATGCAGACCATGTAGCCGATGTAGTAGTTGCTCATGATGGTCATGGCAAGGGAGACGACGAAGAGCTTGTAGCGCCGATTGAGGATCAGCTGCTCAATCCCCAAGGTCAGAAGGGGCAGCCAGATCAGGGCGTCGATCCACATGATGTTGTTTTGGTGGACCACGGCGTAGGCGCAAAGGGCGTACATGACGGAAAACGCCACCGAGACGACCTTGTTCGGGTGGGCAGCGCTTTTGTGCAGATAGAAGCCGAAGCTGAAGCCGCAAAGCCCCACCTTCAGGAGAATGATGGTAAGGAGCGCTTCCAGAATCCGATCCTGCGGAAAGATTGCTACGATATAGGACAGCGGACTTGCCAGATAGTAGGCGTACATTCCCATGAATTCTCCGCCAAGGGCGCGGAAGAAGGAGTAAAGCAGACTGCCCTCGCCCCAGACCGTGTTGCGCAACGCCTCAAAGAAATAGACGTACTGACCATTCAGGTCGAGAACCAGCACCGAACCGTCGCCAAAGGGGTGAAGCTCCATGGCAAAATAGATGAGAAACATGATCGCCATGGGCACGAGAAAGCAGTAGGCGAGGTAAGAGGAGGGCGAGGTCGCGATCCTTTCCTGCACACGAAGCAGAGCCGCGCGAAGACGGTCAAAATTGATTTTTTTTGAGTTTGTCATTGGTTCGTTGCTCATGCTTCTGACGCTCCTTCCTCGGAAATGGCGGGATAGATCTTTTTGGTTGCCTTTTCGAGCTTTACACGGTCGATCACCAGATCCCGTCCGCATTCGGTGCAGAGGATCCGCATCTCGCTTCCCACGCGTAAAATTTTGAATTGCTTGTTGCCGCAGGGATGCGGCTTTTTTAATTCGACGATATCGTTTAATTTGTACTTGATAATTTCCATAAAACCACCAGAAAAAATGAAATGAATGATGAATCAATCAAAATGGACCGTCGAGGACGCCGGTCCCTACAGGGATTGAGAGAATTTCATTGCTTTTATTGTAGCCGTAAGGATTTCGTTTTGTTTTATGGCGGGAGATAGAGAAACAAATTTCTTAAAACTTGTAGGGACCGGCGTCCTCGACGGTCCAAAATTACCGACAATCGCAAACAAACGGCTCATTTTCAACAAAGCTATTGATTATAATTATATTTATTTTACCACAAAATCAATATTTTGTAAATATATAATTAAAATATAATCAAAATTTTATAAAATCGAAAAATGTGTTTGACTTCACGGTGGAAATGTGATATAATGTAATTTGAGATATTTTAAGGAGAGGGAAATGATCATACTTGGAATTGACCCCGGATTGGCAATCGTCGGCTGGGGTGTGGTGGATTATAGCGGATCTCATTTTCGTACCTTGGGCTATGGGGCGATCGAGACTCCCGCGGGCATGAGAACCGAGGAGAGGCTGTCCTTGATCTACGACGGGATCAAACAATTGATCGAAACCTACCGCCCCGAGCATATCGCGGTGGAGGAGCTGTTTTTCAACACCAACCAAACAACGGGCATCCGCGTGGCGGAGGCGCGTGGGGTGATCATTATGTGCGCGCACCGCATGGGACTTCAGGTCTTTGAATATACCCCCCTTCAGGTCAAGCAGGCGGTGGTGGGCTACGGACGGGCAGAGAAAAAGCAGGTCATTACCATGGTGACCATGTTCTTGGGACTCCCGAAGCCCCCAAAGCCCGACGATACGGCGGACGCGCTGGCGATCGCGGTCTGTCACGCCCATTCGGGTACGTCGAGACTGGCGAGCTACTATAACCAAAAATAAGACGATTAAAGGTGGATTACCATGTGGATTGCGGATCAATGGAAGGATTATGAATTGCTGGACGCTTCGGACGGGGAACGGCTGGAGCGTTGGGGAGAATATATTCTCAGACGTCCCGACCCCCAGATCATCTGGAAGGGAAGCGCGAAAAGGCGTTCGTGGGAGACGGCGGACGGCATCTATAAGCGTTCGTCCAAGGGCGGCGGAGGCTGGATCAAAAATGATCTGCCCGAGCATTGGACCATCGGCTACGGTAAGCTGCGGTTCGTCCTCAAGCCCATGGGCTTTAAGCACACGGGTCTTTTTCCCGAGCAGGCGGCAAACTGGGATTGGTTCTCGGAGCGTATCGCGGGGGCGGGGCGACCCATCAAGGTGCTCAACCTCTTTGCCTATACGGGCGGCGCGACGGTAGCCGCGGCGGCGGCAGGCGCGTCGGTGGTTCACGTGGACGCATCGAAGGGCATGGTGGCGCAGGCAAAGGAGAACGCGGCGCTGTCGGGGCTTTCGGACGCGCCCATTCGATATATCGTGGACGACTGTAAAAAATTCGTGGAACGGGAGCTGCGTCGGGGCAATCGATACGATGCCGTGATCATGGATCCTCCCTCCTACGGCAGAGGACCTTCGGGAGAAATTTGGAAGATCGAGGACAGCGTGGACGAGCTGGTGAGCCTTTGCGCCCGTCTCTTGTCGGATAAGCCCTTGTTTTTCTTGATCAATTCCTATACCACGGGACTGTCTCCCATGGCAATGCAGTATATCCTTGGCTTGAAGGTCGCCGCGACCTACGGAGGACACCTTGAGTCGGGAGAGCTTGGCTTGCCCGTTACCGCAACGGGACTGTCCGTCCCCTGCGGCGCAAGCGCCCGTTGGTATCTTGACTAAAAACGAAAACGGAAAAGGAAGAATATGAAAGAGCCTTTTGTTGAAACACGGGAGCTTTCCTATCGGTACGAAAGCGCCGACGCGGCAGAGCCTCGCGTATTGCGTGACCTTTCGGTCACCATCGGAAAGGGAGAATTCGTGGCGGTGCTCGGACACAACGGTTCGGGAAAATCCACCTTTGCGAAGCTGTTGAATATGATCCTGACCCCCACGGGGGGGAAGGTGTTCGTCATGGGGAAGGATATCACCGACGAGAATATGACCGACGAGGAAGTGCTTGCCCTTCGGAAAAGGATGGGCATGGTGTTCCAGAACCCCGATAATCAGTTGGTAGCAACCATCGTGGAGGACGATGTGGCGTTCGGACCCGAAAACCTCGGCGTTCCCTCGAAGGAGATCCGCCGTCGAGTGGACGAGGCGCTATCCGAGCTGGGTATGTCGGACTACGCCACTCATGAGCCTCACCGCCTGTCGGGGGGACAGAAGCAGAGGGTCGCCATCGCGGGGATTCTCGCCATGCTGCCCGACTGTATCATCTTTGACGAATCCACCGCCATGCTTGACCCCGTGGGGCGTAAAGAGGTGATGGACGCGGTGGTGCGCCTCAATCGGGAAAAGGGAATTACGGTGATCATGATCACCCACTATATGGAGGAGGCGGCGCTGGCTGACCGCATCATCGTTCTCAACGACGGACGGGTGCTTTTGGACGGCTCGCCCGAGGCGGTCTTTGAGGAGGAGGCGCTTCTGCGCTCCTGCGGTCTTGCCGTTCCCCAATGCACCGAGCTTGTTCACCGCTTGCGAGAAGCGGGAATCCCCTTGGACGGGGCGTGCGTATTTCCCGAGCAGTGCGCCGAATTGATTATGAAGTCGCTAAATAAGGAACGGTAATTATGTCAGAATTGAAGCTGGAAAATCTGAGCTATTTCCACGGTAAGGGAACGCCCTACGAGATCAAGGCGTTGGACGGGATCGATCTGGTTATTCCGAGGGGAATGATCACGGGTCTGATCGGACACACGGGATCGGGAAAATCCACCCTTGTGCAGATGTTCAACGGACTGCTTCGTCCCGACGAGGGAAGGGTGCTCCTTGACGGCGTGGATATCTGGGAGAAGCCCAAGACCATTCGACAGGTTCGCTTTCGGGTGGGGCTTGTGATGCAGTATCCCGAATATCAGCTCTTTGAGGAGACCGTTGCCAAGGATATCGCCTTCGGACCGAGGAATATGGGTCTTGGAGAAGAAGAAATACGGGTACGGGTGGAGGAAGCCGCCGCCTTTGCGGGACTGGACCGCGCCCTGCTTGACAAATCTCCCTTCGATCTTTCGGGGGGACAAAAGAGACGGGCGGCGATCGCGGGGATCATTGCCATGCGTCCCGAGGTGCTGGTGCTGGACGAGCCTGCGGCAGGGCTTGACCCCCGCGGCAGAGACGAGATCTTTGCCAATATCGTGCGCTATCAGGAAAGCACGGGTAGTACGGTGGTCATCGTCAGCCACAGCATGGAGGATATGGCGCGCTACTGCGACAATCTGGTGGTCATGAATGGCGGCAAGGTGGTCATGCAGGGCGATCGGGATTATATCTTTTCCCGTTCGGAGCGACTGTCGGAGATCGGTCTGGATATTCCGCAGGTCACCCGCCTGATGCTTCGCTTGAAGGAGATGGGTGTCGAGACCGACGGCGGCATCTATACCGTGGAGCAAGCGGTAGAAAAAATGTTAAAACTATACGGAAGATAATGGTTGAGCGTTAAGACATGAAAAGTATTGCGTTTGGGCAGTATTATCCTGCCGATTCCATATTGCACAGACTGGACCCGAGGATCAAGGTGATCCTGACGGTGCTGTATATCGTTTGCTCCTTTTTGTGCAAAAATATCATCAGCTTCGCCTTGCTGCTTGCGTCTGCACTGTTGCTGATCGCGGCGGGAAAGATCCCGCTAAAAGTCATTCTGCGAGGCTTGCGCCCCGTGTTGATCATTTTGATCTTTACGGCATTTTTGAATATTTTCTGGACCAAGGGCGAGACGCTTTTGTTCGGGTGGAGATTCATCAAGATCTACGCGGAGGGGCTTTACGCCGCCGCCTTCATTCTCGTGCGCATCGCGACCCTCATCATCGGCACGGGAATGCTTTTGACCTATACCACCACTCCCATTGCCCTGACCGACGCGCTGGAGGATCTGCTCTCTCCCTTGAAGAAGCTTCACGTGCCCGTCCACTCCTTTGCCATGATGATGACCATCGCTCTGCGATTCATTCCTACCCTTACGGAGGAGACCGATAAGATCATGACGGCGCAAAAGGCGAGAGGGGCGGACTTCTCTGAGGGAAGCCTCGTCAAGCGCGCCAAGGCGTTGATCCCGATCCTGATTCCCCTTGTGGTTTCCGCCTTCAATCGGGCGGAGGATCTGGCGATCGCCATGGAATGTCGGTGTTATCACGGCGGAGAGGGACGGACTCGCATGACGGTCCGCCGCCTGCGGTTCGTCGATTTCATTCCGCTGGCGCTGGTGCTTCTGCTTGGCGCGTCGCTGATCCTGCTGAATATCCTCGGCTTCGGTTATACGATGAGGTAAGACATGAAGATCTTGTTGCATCTTTCCTTCGTGGGAACGAATTATTGCGGCTATCAGGTTCAACCCAATGGCGTGACGGTTCAACAAAAGCTGAACGAGGCGGCGAAAGCCCTGTTCGGCGTGGACTGTGATGTGGTGGGCTGTAGCCGAACCGACAGCGGCGTGCATGCCAATCATTTTTGCGTTGCCGTGTCGGAGAAGGGAAAAAACGAGCTGACGACGACGATCCCCACCCATCGGATCCCCATGGCGATCTCACGGTTTCTGCCCGAGGATATCGGGGTATTTCGTGCCGAGGTCGTGCCGTCGGCGTTTCACCCAAGATACGACGTAGCCTTCAAGGAATACGTCTATCGGATCTGGAACGCCCCTACCCGCAATCCCTTTATGGCGGATCGGGCGTGGCATTATCCCAAACCGATCACCGAGGACGCGCTCTTGCAAATGCAGGAAGCGGCAAAGCATTTCGTGGGAGAGCATGATTTTGCGGCATACATGGCGGCGGATTCCAAGGTAACGGATACGATTCGCACCGTCTACCGCGCAGAGGTTAGCCGAGTGGGGGATATCATCGAATTTCGGGTATCCGCCAACGGATTCCTCTACAATATGGTAAGGATTTTGACGGGAACGCTGGTTGCCGTGGCGGAAGGGAAGATTTCCCCCGAGGATATCGACGGTATCACCGCCTCGAAGGACAGAAAAAACGCAGGCATCACCGTCCCCGCCCACGGTCTTTACCTTGACCGAGTGGAATACGGAGAGAAAATGAATCATGAATGATGAATAATCGTGTGCGAAAAGTCGAGCTCCCCTCAATCACGGTAGGGGCGATTCAAGAATCGCCCGTGAAAAACGATTGAAATTTCGCAAATAAACGGCGACATAATATTTCATGCGGTAGGGCGGGGGCTTGTCTTGCGCCGAAAAAGGAAAGATTCTTATGAATGGGAACGGACAGCCGAGGACGTCTGTCCCTACAGGATTGAGAAAATTTCATTGTTTTTATCGTAGCCGCAAGGATTTTGCTTTGTTTTATGGCGAGATATAGAGAAACAATTTTTATACAACTTGTAGGGACAGACGTCCTCGGCTGTCCGCAAAAAACAACCAAATTTCCGTAAACAAATGGCGAACGGTGAGGACATCGTTTACCGTAAGCCTTCTCCTGTGTGAGAAGGGGGACCACGAAGTGTTGGATGAGGAGTCAAAAAATCCATGAGGAAGGAGGAAAACCATGAAACATCCTTTTCAAGGTCGGAAGAAAAACGATCCGGCACAAGAGAATACCGATTCGTCGGAGCAATCCTTTGCCCACAAGCTCGGTTCGTTTTTCAATCCCGAGCCGCAAAAGGAAAAGGTGCTTCGCCACGAGGACTTCACCGCTGCGGGCGATCCCTATTACGCCACGGTTTCGGCAGGCTATAAGATCGCAGGGCGTGTTCTTTGGCTGTTCTTCGTGGTTTTCATGGTCTTTTCCATCGCCACCAATTACAAGGAGATCACCTACGACAATTTTTTCTATTTGATCAAAGACTTCACGAGCGCGGCGGATGCGGGGAATAATACCTACGAAACCCTATCCTACGAATCGGATTCCCGACAAACCTTCACGCTCTATCGCGGCGGTGTTGCCACGGTGAGTCCCTCAAGGCTCTCGATCTTTACCGCCACGGGGCGGAGAACCCTAAGAGAGTCCTCGGGCTTTTCCTCCCCCTACGCGATAAGCTCCGATCAGTATCTGCTGATCTACGATACCTCGGGCACCACCTTTTCCATCTACAATTCCTTCGCGCGAGTGTATAACAAAACCTTGGATTATCCCATAACGGACGCTTGTCTTGGATCGGACGGCTCCTTTGCCATTGTGACCCGAAGCGCCGACAGTCGTTCGGTGATTCGTACGTATGATAAGCGATTCAAGGAATTGAGAGAGATTAACGCGGACTATTACGTGTTTGACATTCAAATCAACGCCAAGGAAAACCTGCTTTCGTTTTTGTATTACGACGCAGGAAACGGAACGGGGCGGACCGTCCTTTCGGTGCGAGCGTTCGATACGCTGGAGCAGATCGACAGCGTGGCCTTCGAGGGGGAATTCCCCTTGGGGTGCTGCTATTTGGAAAACAACCGTTTTGCCGTGGTCACCGATCGCTGTATTCGGATCTTGGACGACGTCCTTGAGACGGTGGAGCTGAGCGACGACTATTGGAATGGAACGATAACGGGATTTTCTATTGACGAAGAAGGCGTTGCCGTATGCGCTACCGAAGCGTCGAAGAATTATGTGTTTGCATTTGACAAATCGGGAAGTCTGTTATATAATGATACCGTTGACGCCGCCGTGTCGGATATCGCGGTTTGCGGAGGGTATCTGTTCTTGCAAACCGAAGGAGGGATTACGCGGCTCGATCCGTCTACCGAAATACGGGAGGAGCTGCCCACGGGATACGGCAAAATGCTGATCTATAACGAGAATACCGCCCTCGTCTGTGGAGAATCCAAGGCGGAATATCTGATATTTAAAAACCATTAACGCATCGATATGCAAAAGAAAAAGCGAGGAAAAAGTAAAATGAAGCTGAAAAACATTCCCAATCTTCTTTCCGTGATCCGAATCTGTCTTGTGTTCGTGTTCGTGGCTCTGTTCTTTACCGATCACGTCTACGGCGCGCTGTTCGTCTTTTTGTTGGCGGGGGCTACCGACGTGGTGGACGGCTATCTGGCACGGAAATATAATTGGATCACCAATCTCGGAAAGATTCTCGATCCCTTTGCCGACAAGCTGATGCAATGCACCGTCCTTGTCTGTCTGTGCGTGAAGGATATCATCCCCCTTTGGTTCGTGATTCCCTTTTTCCTCAAAGAGGTTTGCACGCTGCTGATCGGTCTGATCGTGATTCGCCGCCGCAGCGTGGCGGTGGTCAGCAAGTGGTACGGCAAGCTGACGGTTTGTCTGTTCTACGCTACCATCGTTCTGTCCACAGTGTTTGAGAGCTTCTTCGACGCGCACGCGGTACTGGAGGTTCTGCTCTTCCTGCCCGCCGTCGGCTTTGCCATCTTCTCCTTCGCGGCGTATATCAAGCATTACGCCTATCTGAAGCACGAGGAGATCAACAAGGGCACGTTGCGGCAAATGCGCAAGGAGCAGTAATTGTTTTTAGGAGAAAAGTAAAACAGTATGGTAATGTGTTCAAAGTGCCACAAGCGAGTGGCTGTGGTATTCGTCAATAAAATTGAAAACGGAAATAAGATCGGCGAGGGGCTTTGCATCAAGTGCGCCCGCGAGGTCGGTATTCCCGTGGATAATATGCTGGGGAATATGATGAACCAGATGGGGATCTCCTCCGATCAGCTGGAGAACATGGAGGACGAGATCAACAATTTCCTCAGCGAATCACAGAATCTCCCTTCCATGAACGACGATCTGGAGGAGGGCGGCGCGCCAGCCATCGATCTCCCCCAGCTCTTCAAGGAGGGTGGCGTGCCCGAGAAGCAGGAGAACGCGCCCAAGGGACAGGGCAAGCGTGCCGCCTCGTCAGACGCGCCCAAGAAAAAGTATAAATTTTTGGATACCTACTGCCGTAACCTCACCAGACGCGCGGCAAATGGGAAGCTGGATCGGATCATCGGACGGGATCGGGAGCTGGAGCGTGTGATCCAGATCCTTTGCCGCCGACAGAAGAATAATCCTTGCCTCATCGGCGAGCCTGGTGTGGGTAAGACCGCCATTGCAGAGGCGCTGGCGCAACGGATCGCCGACGGCAACGTGCCCTATAAGCTCCGTGGAAAGCAGATCTATCTTGTGGATCTCACCGCCCTTGTGGCAGGTACGCAATTCCGCGGACAGTTTGAGTCGAGGATCCTTGGACTTCTCGGTGAGGTCAAGGAAGCGGGGAACGTCATTCTCGTCATCGACGAGGTGCATAATATCGTAGGCGCGGGGGACGCGGAGGGAAGCGTGAACGCTGCCAATATTCTGAAGCCTGCCCTGTCTCGCGGGGAGATCCGTCTCATTGGCGCGACCACCCTCAACGAATATCGGAAGTATATTGAAAAGGACTCCGCGTTGGAGCGCCGCTTCCAGCCCGTGACGGTCAACGAACCGTCCATCGACGAGACGGTGAAGATGCTGGAGGGAATCAAGCACTATTACGAGGAATTCCATTCCATACGGATTCCCGACGAGGTGGTAAAGAGAGCAGTGGTGCTGTCGGAACGGTATATTACCGATCGGTATTTGCCCGATAAGGCGATCGACCTTCTGGACGAGGCGGCATCCAAGCTGTCGCTTACCAGCTCTGCCCTCAACGAAGCCCAAGAGATCCGTGAGGAGCTTTTGACCTTGAAGGAAAGAAGGGAAGGCTTGGAAGCAAGTCCCCCCTCGGAGGAAAAGCAGGCGCAGAAGTGCTACGAGGAGATCGCCGAGATCAAGGCGAAGGAGCTGAAGCTCTCCGAGCGACTGAGGGAATTGGAGCCGTCCTGCGCGGCGGTGACCCTTGGAGAAGAAGATATTGCCGCGGTGATCGAGGTCTGGACGGGTGTTCCCGCCACCGATATCACCGAGAACGAATACGAGCAGATCGATAAGCTGGAGACACGCCTCAAAAAGAGGATCATTGGACAGAACGAGGCGGTAGAGGCGGTGGCGAGAGCCATCAAGCGCAACCGCGCGGGGATCTCTTATAAGCGGAAGCCCGTGTCCTTTATCTTCGCGGGTCCTACGGGCGTGGGAAAGACCGAGCTGGTCAAGACCCTTGCGGCTGATCTGTTCCACTCTCCCGAGACCCTCATTCGACTGGATATGTCGGAGTTTATGGAGAAGCATTCGGTGTCCCGTATCATCGGAGCGCCCCCCGGATACGTGGGGTACGACGAGGCGGGTCAGCTCACCGAAAAGATCCGTCGCCGCCCCTATTCGGTGGTGCTGTTTGACGAGATCGAAAAAGCGCATCCCGACGTGTTGAATATTCTTTTGCAGATTCTGGACGACGGTCGCATCACCGATTCCCACGGAAAGACCGTCAACTTTGAAAATACCGTGCTGGTCATGACCACCAACGCGGGATCGGATCATGCGGCGGCAACGGTTGGCTTTGCCACCAGCGAGGGCGCTGTGGATCAGGATAAGACCATGAAGGCGCTGTCTGCCTTCCTTCGCCCCGAGTTTATCAACCGCGTGGACGAGATCATCACCTTCCGTTCTCTGTCCGAGGACGATTTCGGAAAGATCGCCGCCATCATGCTGGACGAGCTGAAGCTTGCGCTTTCGGAAAAGAACATTCTGTTCACCTATTCGCAACCCGCCGTGGAGTATATCGCAAGAAAGTCCTATTCCCACAAGTTCGGCGCGCGGAATATGCGTCGGTTTATTTGCAGAGAGGTGGAGGATCGGATCGCGGAGCGTATCGTGGCGGATTATACGAGAAGCATCGCGGGCATCGCCTTGAAGTATTCAAAGAAAGAAGACAAGCTTGTTGTCGAGTGTATTTAAACAATGAACGAAAAATGGTTTGCGCTTTCAATCGAACAAATTGAAAAGAAACTGAAAACCAACGCCGCCTCGGGACTTTCCCGTAAGGCGGCTCGTTCTCGTGTCGATCGGGGGGCGGGGAGTGTGTTTTATCTTCCTCGCCGTTCCCCCCTGTCCCTCTTGACCGAGATCCTTTCCGACTTCTCTTTGATCCTTTTGCTGCTGGCGGCGGTGCTTTCTCTGTTTTTTGAGGAGTTTCGAAGCGGTTGGGTGGTGCTTCTGCTCACCCTTGGCAATCTGCTTGCGGTATGGGGACTGTATTATCGCACGCGGCGGCTTTCGGAGACTCTCGCTACCTGCTTTTATCCCACGGTTAAGGTTATTCGGAACGGCAAGCTGTTCCATATCGATTTCCGCGCGTTGGCAGTAGGCGATGTGATTCTGGTGGAGGAGGGCGACGTGATCTGTTGCGACGCCCGACTGATCACCTCGGATCGACTTGCTGTGAAGATGCGTGTGGATCGGGAACGATTCCTCTCGCTGAAAAAAACGGCAGAGGGTCCCGTCCGTCCCAACGAGCATCGCGCGTCGGAGCTGTTTAATATGATCCACGCGGGTTCGGAGGTCGTGTCGGGAAGCGGTCGCGCCATCGTTACGGCGGTGGGGAAGTATACCTACCTCGGGGCAATGACGGGTGGAATCCCGTTGCCCTTCCGCGATGGACTTCCCGCGTCTCTCGGACATCTCAAAAAGACCTTCTCGAAGTTCAATCTCGTGTTTCTCCTTGCCATTCTGCCCTTTTGCCTTTTGAGCCTGCTGTTCAGCCATTTGGACGGTGGGACGGTGCTTTTGTCCAACGCCTTTCTAACGGCGCTGGCATTGGCGGCAACTACCGTCTCAAGGCTTTCCTTCGTTCTGTTTCGTCTCTTTTACGCCCATCGGGCGAGAGAATTGCTTTACGCGCCGCACCCCGCGGTGTTCCGTTCTGCCGAAGCCTTTGAGGTGTGGAAGGACACGGACTATCTCTTTTTGCTGGACGGATGCGTTCTGAGTGACGGTGTGCTTCATTTCGGTGAGGCGATCTGCGCCGACGGAGAGCTTCGTAACTATGAGAACATGAGTGGCACCGCCAAGACGCTGTGCGAGCTGGTCTCGCTGTATCATACCGCTGCCACCAAAACCTTGACTACGGGAATCAGTACGGCAGGGGAGTATCTTTCGGCGATCCGCGAATTCCTGCGGCAGTCGGGAGTGGACGAGGGAGCATTGCAGATCCGATGCTCGGTTTCGTCCTATATTCCCGCCAATCTGGAGCACGCCGAGGAGCTGGTTTGCTTTACCGATAGAGGCGTGCCCTATACCTTACATATTTCCTGCTCCCCCGAGGCGCTGGGGGCGTGCCGCGTCGCCATGCTTGGAGGAAGCAAGCAGATATTGAGTGACGAAGGCCGCGCGCGGCTGGAGCGTCTTTGGGCGCATTATAAAAGCACCAACGGGACGCCCGTTCTGTTTTCTTTGTCCGAGGGCAGCATGACAACCGACAATGCGTGCTTCGTTGGCATTTTGGTTCTGCGCGAGGGGGTAGACCCCAATCTTGGGCGCAACTGGTCGCGATTGGAGAAGCAGGGGTGTCGGATCGTTGCCTTTGACCGCCCTCTGCGCAACGCGCCTGCGATCCCCAAGGAATTGCTGGCGGGACGAGCCATAAGTAAGCAGGAGCTTCTTTCGCGCAATCTACCCTTGACTTATCAATTTGGAAAGATCCGCGCCTATTCCGAGTTTGAGGATGCGGATATTATCAAGCTCATCGACTACGTTCACGCGAAGGGAAAGCGAGTGATGGCAGTTGGCTTTACCGAGGAATCCTTTGCCATCGCCGCGCGTGCCGACGGCTTTGTTTCTTGCGCGCCGATCCATGGACGGATCGCCAAGGGCGCGGACGAGGAGATTCATCAAATGGAGCTCGCGGGACATCAGAATAGCCGTTCCTGCACGCAAACGGTGAAGGGAAAGGCGAGCTGTCTCGTTCCTCGTCCCTCGGAGGGGAAGGGGGGACTTGCCTCCTTGTCTCTGGCGCGGACGAGCGCCCGAAGCGCCGCCCGCAATCTATCGGATTTTTTGCGCTATATGGTTTCAACGCAGATCATGCGTCTCTTTGCCGTGACAGTTCCCATGTTTTTGGGAAAGGAAGCGCTGGACGCCAGACATATCGTTCTTTTGGGGTGTGTGATGGATCTGTTTGCTCTCTTGTTCTTTGCTTCCAAGAGGCAAGGGGAAAAACGGACTTCTCATAAACGGTACGACCGCTGTGAAAGCGTGGGCGCGTTTTTCGTCGGAGATTCCGTACTCTTGATCGCGTCGTTCTGCGCAGTTGCCGCCTTGTTGATCTTGCCCGAGCTGTTTGCCCTCACAGGCATTGCAGGACTCTATCACGATAAGGTAGAGGTTTCTCTCATCGCTCTTGTTTTCTTACAGATTTCTGCCATGATCCTCATCGGTCTTGACGGCGCGCAGGATCGGCGGCTTTATCGAAACAAAGCCCTCGTTGCCACCATCCTTTGCTTGGTTCTGTTTTTGCTGATTTGCTTTGTGTGGCGGGACTTTGGTGGACTGTTCGGTGTGGAATCCCTGCCGTCCTTGCCCTATCTCGGCTTGGCGCTCCTTCCGTCGGCGCTGTTTTTCTTGCTGATGCTGCTTTTGCCCAAGAGAAGGAATGACGAATAAAAAATCAGGAATAACCGAAAAACTCCTTTGCATACGGTATAGTAATATCGAATGCAAAGGAGCTTTTTTATGGAACGGTTCAGCACCTGCGATTTGCGCCAAAAGGACGTGATCAACCTGTGTGACGGCGTGCGCCTCGGCACCCCCGTGGATTTTGAATTCAACGTCGCTGACGGAAGGATCACCGCCCTCGTCGTCTCACGCCCCAGCGGCTTTCTCGGCTTGAGCCACGCCAACGACCTGACGATCCCATGGGCAAAGATCGAGTGCATCGGCGAGGACGCGATCCTCGTTCGCCTTTCTCCTTTAGAAGTTAGGATGCGTTAGAGGAAACCTTCTTTCGAGAAGGTTTCCCCTAAAACCCCTTCCAAGAACTTGCGCGCAAATTCTTGGAAATCGTATTTCTCATTTCTATTGTTTGTGGACAACCGAAATGGACCGTTGACCCCTGCCGTGTTTCATTAACATTAAAAATTATTGTTCTCGGCTTGCCGTTTGTTGTGTTCTATGCCATTCTCCTCATCCGTCTGCTCCTTCGTCGCATCCACCTTCCCCATTGGGGAAGGCTTACGGTAAACGATGCCTTTCTGGTTTGCCGTTTGTTTGCGGAATTTTGTTATTTTTGCGGGCGATTCTTGAATCGCCCCTACCAAGGATTGTGTTTTCTTTTGTAGGGGTTATTCACGAATGACCCACAGACGAACCTTGCGGTAAACGATGCCTTTCCTGTTCGCCGATTGATTGCGAAAATTCGATTGTTTTACCGTAGGGCGGGGGCTTGTCTCCCGCCGTTTGATTGCAAAAATTCGATCGTTTGTCGCGGGCGATTCTTGAATCGCCCCTACCAAGATTGAGGGAAACCATCGGATACCGTCCTTTTGAAACAACGGTCAATGAAGATCATTACGGCTACCGAAAAATAATATTTTTTAAGAGACGGTAGGGGTCGACGTCCTCGACGACCCGTTTTCGTTTCACAAAAAACAGCGTAGCCACGAGGAGTGTTCTCGTAGCTACGCTGCTTTGTATCCGAGGAAATCACTCTGCTTTTGCAGAGGCTTTTTTCTGAAAGAAAGGAATGAGATCCTTGCTGACGGCTTCCTTTTCCTCCAAAACCATCATGACGATGACGGTCAGCGCGTGGGGGATAAAGCATTGAGGAAGCAGGAAGAAGGACAGGAATTGGAACATAAACAAGCATCCGTACAACCGCTTTTTCCACGTGGGAAGCTGTCCGTAGGTCATCAGATATTCCATAAAGGGAATGATCTGGAAGATCAGGACGTAGAAGTAGGAAATGGTGGGGATCAGAATGACCACGGCGGATGCGATGACCGAACGGGAAAACCGAGAGCGCGAGGCGACGGCAGTGACAGAAGCTACAAGGAAAATGAGGATCAAAATCGCCAGATTGACAACGTTGAAGGCTGTCGTTTCGGTTGCCGCGGGGGAGAAAAGGTAGACGAGCTTATAGAGCAGAGAGGATGCGGAGAGATTTCTCATGGAAAGCAGTCGCTCCGTGTCCGACATAAAGCCGCCAAGATTGTCCAAAAATACGTCAAAGTCGCCCATTCCCGCAGGGAAGAAGTAGAAGGCGATCAGGGAGATCGCTCCGAAGTATACCGCCACGCGACAGGACGCGAAGATCTTTTTCTTTCTCAAAAGGAACACGCCGAAGAACAGGGGGTAGATCTTGATAGAGCCTGCCAGCGCAAGACAAAGGTAGGCGATTTCCCGAACCCACGCCTTGGGGCTGTCGTAAAGCAGAAGGAACAAAAGCAAGAAGATCAGCGCGAAGTAGATGGTGTTTCCTCGCATGATCGCATAGACGAAGGGGGCGGAGGTGATCACCGCGATCGCCGCTTTGAGGGAGGCGATGGGACCGAGCTTGTATTTTTTGATGAGAATGATCAAAATGGACGAAATGCAGATCAAGAAGAAGAGCACCAACGCAACCCAAAATTCCGAATGGCGGATCACGCGAGAGGTCAGCTCGTCGATATCCATGCCCTCGATTCCCGCGTAAGAGGAAAACACACTGCGGCAGATCCACGCGAAGGGATAGAGAACCAAAATGGCAATAGCGGGATAGGACGCGCCGTCCTCAAGGAGATAGGGGCTGTCCGCAAGCGCCGCGTTCATGATCGAAACGAAGTCCGAAAAAATGCCAAGCAGCCAATTGAAATCGCTATTGCCGTGATAGAGAGAGGCAAAGGCGTATACGTAATACAGAATGATACCGAGCATAGCCGCGAAGGTACCGAACAGCATACTGTATGAAAAAATATTCAAGACACGGTTTTGCTCGGGCGACAGAGACGCAGCGCCACGGAAAAGCTTGCATTTTTCGCGTCGTCCGATCTGATTTTCGGATGTCATGGCAAAGATCCTTTCTGAAAAATTCCGTCGTTGATATAAAAATGAAGGTCTTTCAACATATACGTAAATCATTATAACATGTTTTTATAAGATTGTCAAGGTGTTCGTAATTTTATTGTTTTTGATTTTTTGTCCGAAAAAATTTTATCGATTGCAAAAAAACTGTTGCGGGGAAGGGAAAAAAATGGTATACTATAAAAAAACGAACGGTGGTTCGGGTCGGTTGGCAGATTTTGGCTCGTCGGCTTGACAGAAAAGAGGAAATATGCCGAGATTTTTTGTAAGACAAGACGCCATCGCCGAGGGAGAGATCCTTTTGCGAGGCGAGGATGCTCACCATATCGCACGATCCTTGCGTATGGCGGTGGGAGACGGCGTAACGGTTTGCGATATGCAGGGTAACGAATACGATTGCTCGATCCTTTCTTTCTTGGAGGATGCCGAGGTTCGGGTGAAGATACTCTCGACGCGTCACGCCGAGAACGAGCCGCCCTGTCGGATCGTGTTGTTTCAAGCGTTGCCGAAGGGAGATAAGCTGGACACCGTGATCCAAAAGGCAGTGGAATGTGGCGCAACGGAGATCGTGCCCTTTGAAAGCGAGCGTTGCGTGGTTCGCATGAAGCCCGAGGCGGAGGAGAAAAAGACCGAGAGGCGGCAGAGGATCGCCACCGAGGCGGCAAAGCAGTGCGGCAGAAGCGTGATCCCCAAGGTGGAGCGAACGGTGAAGTTTGACGAGATGTTGAACCTTGCCTCGGCGTGCGAGCTGGGACTGTTTTGTTACGAGGGAGACGGAACGATCCCGCTGGGAGAGCTGCTCCGAGAAAAAAAGGCAACGCTCACTTCTTCGTCAGTCCCCTCGGTGGCGGTGATCATCGGAAGCGAGGGCGGATTTTCTCTTGCCGAGGTGGAACGGGCAAGGGCGCGTGACTTGTATCCCGTGGGGTTGGGGAAACGGATCTTGCGCACCGAAACCGCGTCGGGATTCGTGCTGGCGTGTCTTTCCTTCGTGACCGAGCTTGGGGGCTGAGGCTTTGTTTTTCGGGAGTTTCCCCGTATTTTATCAAATGAATACAAAAAAATTGTTAAAAATTATTAAAAATATTCAAAAACCTATTGAAAAATCACAAAAAATAGTATACAATACAGGATAGTATATACAATTTCATTTTGAAAAACTATTTTGAGAGGATTGTAAAGTATGTCTAACAGATTGTTTCAAGGCGTGATCTATCAAATGAAGGATGCTTTTGATCGGGTGATCGGCGTAATTGACGAGAACGGCGTGGTGATTTCCTGCTCGGATCTCGGCAAGATGGGCGATATCCGTCAGGGCGTTCGTGAGGAGCTTTCCTTTTCCAACGAGACGATGGCAATCGACGGATATACCTATCGGTATATGGGCGTTGGTCAGAAGAGTGAGTACGTGGTATTCGTAGAGGGCGAGGACAAGATGGCGGAGAAGATGTCCAAGATGCTTGCCGTTTCCCTTGGAAACATCAAGAACCTGTACGACGAAAAATACGACAAGGGTTCGTTTATCAAGAATATCATTCTCGACAATATTCTTCCCAGCGACATCTACATTAAATCCAAGGAGCTTCATTTCAATACCGAGGAATTGCGCGTGGTATTCCTCATTAAGTTCTTCGGCAAGACCGATATGATGCCCTTTGAGATGCTCCAGAATATGTTCCCCGACAAGTCCAAGGATTACGTCATCAGCGTAGGCGAGCACGATATCGTGCTGGTGAAGGAGCTGAAGGCGGGGACCGAGATGAAGGAGATCGAAAAGATCGCCATCAACATCGCGGACACGCTGTCCACCGAGTTCTACACCAAGGTGGTGATCGGTATTTCCACTATGGTAGAGAACATCAAGGATCTTGCCAAGGCATATCAGGAGGCGCAGGTCGCCCTTGAGGTCGGCAAGGTGTTTGAGACCGAAAAGAATATTATCAGTTACGAAAACCTCGGCATCGGACGTCTCATTTATCAGCTTCCCACCACTCTTTGCGAGATGTTCTTGCAGGAGGTATTCAAGAAGGGAAGTCTGGATTCCTTGGATCGCGAGACGCTGATGACCATTCAATGCTTCTTTGAAAACAATCTGAACGTATCCGAAACCTCTCGGAAGCTCTTCGTACATAGAAACACGCTGGTGTACCGTCTGGAGAAGATCCGTAAGCTGACGGGATTGGATCTGCGTGAGTTTGAGCATGCGATCACCTTTAAGGTTGCGCTGATGGTCAGAAAGTATCTGGATTCCAAGCCTGTGAAATTCTGATGAAAGTCCATTGCGGAATACTCCGCGCGCGGAGTATTCCGTTTGTGCGCGTATTGCGGTTTTGTGACATTGGATTTTTTCATGCAAGTTCAAAAAGAAAAAAGGAGAAAAATCTGAAATGTCGGATGAAAATAAGACGGGCGATATGATGCCCGATATCCCTGAGGAGAACGGCAAGTCGGAATCCGAATGGGAGAAGGATGCGGTCGGAGAGGGTAGCGTATTCGAGGAAAGCTTTACGCCCCCCGAGGGATCGCATTCGCAAAAAACAAAGAAAGCGCCCAAGAAAATTTCGCTTGGAACGTTCATCATTTCCAGCGTGGCGCTGGTTTTGGCGGCGGTGATGCTCACTTTCGCTTGTATCGGCAACGTGTACAAAAACAAGCTTGCCGAGACGCCGTCTATCGGAATGCCGCAGGGGGAGAAATACTATCCCTTTGAGCTGTTTGATTTCCTTTTGGAATCCTATTCCTTTGAGGAGCTGAGCGAGGAGGAAATGGTGGCGGCGGCGCTGAAAGCCTACGTGTATGCCACGGGTGACGAGTACGCGGAGTATTATACCCAAGAGGAATACGAGGCGTTGCAGGCGGCATCCGAGGGAAGCTCGGAGGGGATCGGGATCAACGTGATCAACGATACCGAGGTGATCAGCGGCGTGGAATACCGAGTGATCCGCGTGATCAACGTGTCGAAGGATTCTCCCGCGGAGGTGGCGGGCGTGAAGGCGGGCGACGTGATCTTTGGCGTGGGAATCGGTGACATGGCGGAAACCGTTCACGCCCTCGGTTATGACGTGGCGCTGACCAAGCTGCAGGGCGCGGCGGGTACAAAGGCGGAATTTACGGTCTATCGCGCAGGCGCGGAGCCGTCCTTCCTTCCGTTTTCCATTGAGAGGAAAAAGGTGACTGCGTCCTCGGTTTATTCCCGTGTGTCCGATCTGAACCCCAAGGTTGGCGTGGTGAAGATCATTCAGTTTGATCTGACGACACCGAGTCAGTTTTGCGATGCCATCGAGGAATTGAAGGGCAAGGGCTGTGAGAAGTTCGTTTTTGACGTGCGGTACAATCCCGGCGGAGATCTTGCTTCCATCGAGGCGGTGCTTTCGTACTTCTTGAATAAAGGCGACGTGATCATAAGAACCCGTGACAAGTCGGGGGACGAAAGCGTTTCGGTGGCAGAGCCGAGATCCTATCAGGGAAGCTACGCTGCTTGTGACGTAAGTCGGTCGGATATCGGAAAATATCGGGATCTGGACTGTGTCGTGCTTTGCAACGGAAGCACGGCGAGCGCGGCGGAGTTGTTTACCGCTACCTTCCGCGACTATGAGCTGGCGCCTATCGTGGGAACGACCACCTTTGGTAAGGGAAGCATGCAGTCGATTCTTCCTCTTGCTTATTACGGCTACAGCGGCGCGCTGAAGCTGACCACGGCAATGTATTATCCCGCAAGCAACGAGGGCTACGACGGTGTGGGGATCACGCCCGACCACGTGGTAGAGCTGAGTGAGGATGCGGCAAGTAAAAATATTTACGCCCTGCCCGACGGCGAGGACGATCAAATGAAAAAAGCGTTGGAGCTTCTTGCCTGACGCGGTGCGGAGAACGGTTTGAATTTAGAATAATTAAAGGAGAAAAGACCATGGCTGAAATTTTGAAATATACAAAAGAAGGATTTGAAAAGCTGAAGGCGGAATACGAATTCCGCACCAAAGAGGAACGGGAACGGATCAAGGTTGCCATCGCGGAGGCAAGATCCTTCGGAGACCTTTCCGAGAACGCCGAGTACGACGAGGCGAGAAATGAGCAGGCAAAGAACGAGGCGCGGATCAAGGAGCTGGATGAGCTGATCCAGCATGCCATCGTGGTTGACGAGGCGCATTTTGACGCGGAGACGGTTGGCTTGGGTTCTGCTGTGAAGGTAGAGCGCAACGGCAAGGAGATCGAATATAAGATCGTTGGTTCTAACGAGGCTGATCCTTTTTCCAATAAAATTTCGGATATGTCCCCCGTAGGAAAGGGACTGATCGGCGCGAGAAAGGGTGACGTGGTTCAGGTAGAGATTCCCGCGGGCACGATCAGCTTGAAGGTTTTGGACGTTTATAAGGCGTAAGCGAGCAGAGGGGTGTCGTGGGGCATCCCTTTTGCTTCTTTTCAAAAAAGAAAGGAACTGAAACGATGAATGAGGAAAAAAAGCCGGAGGGAAAGATCGTTCTTCAGGGAAAGACTTTTTCGTGGCTGGAAAATTTTTGGTATCATTATAAATGGGTCACCATCGGAGTGGCGTTTGCGGTGATCGTATTGCTGGTCTGTATTCTGCAAACCTGCTCAAAGGAAAAGCAGGATACCATCGTGGTATACGCGGGTCCGACCTATTTGTCCACCTCCCAGACCGAGCAGCTGACGCTTGCGTTGCAGACGGTCGTTCCGAGGGATTTTGACGGAGACGGGGAGAAGAATCTGGCGATGAGCTTGTACGAAATCTACTCTGAGGAGCAGATCCGCGCCATTCACAGCGCGGGCGAAAAGCGGATCGATACCTCTCGCAATTCCGACCAATATCAGCTTTATACGACCTATCAACAGACGGGGGAAAGCTCGATCTACTTATTGGATCCGTGGCTGTATCAGTCGATGGATAAAAATTATCTTTGCCCCATTGCCGAGGCGGCGGGGGAAGGAATTGCCGCCAAAAGCGCGGACGGCTACGGTGTTCGTCTTGGAGATACGGAGCTGTACGAGGAATACGCGGTGCTTCGCTTGCTTCCCGAGGATACGGTGATCTGCCTGATGCGTCCCTTGGTCTGGGGGGCAAGCAGCGACGAGGATGCCTATGCCTTTGAGCAGGAGATGTTTGCCGCCATGATCCCGAGTCGAGGCGAGGGGAATTCCTAAGATCGGACGGCTATGAAAAAGAACGGTATTTTTACGACGGCGCTGTTGTTTCTGACCGCGATCATCTGGGGCTTTGCCTTCGTGGCGCAGGCGGATGGCGTGACCCATATCGGGGCGTTTACCATGAACGGAGTGCGGTTTGCCGTGGGAACGGCGGCGCTGATTCCCGTGGTTCTGTTTTTTGAACGAGGACGGACGAAAAAAGAAGATCGTCGCGGACTGCTCTTGTCCTCGCTTGTCACGGGAACGGTTTTGTTTTGCGCTTCCACCTTTCAGCAATTTGGGATTCAATATACGGGAAGCGCGGGGATCGCGGGCTTTATTACGGGTCTGTATACGGTCATGATCCCCGTGACCTGCTTCCTTCTGTTCCGTCAGAAAACAAGCGTGACCGTATGGCTGGGGGCGATCCTCGCGGTCTGCGGCCTGACTCTGCTTTGCTTCCGCCCAGGGGAGGGCTTTTCCTTCGGGATCGGCGAGCTGCTTTTGCTGATCGGCTCTTTCTTTTGGACGGCGCACGTGATCCTCGTGGACCGTTTGGGAAAGAATCACCGTCCCCTTCATTTTTCTTGGGGACAGTTTGCGGTCTGTTCGGTTCTGGGGCTTCTGTTTATGGCGTTGTTTGAAGAACCGACGGCAGAGGGACTTCTGAATGCCAAATGGGCGATCCTGTATTGCGGCGTGCTGTCGGTTGGCGTGGCGTATACCTTGCAGGTGATCGCGCAACGGAGAGCCGATCCCACCTTTGCCGCCATCGTGTTCTCCACGGAATCGGTGTTCAGCGCCGTCGGCGGCGTTCTGTTTGGGATTGACAGTATTTCTCCCCTTGGTTACGTCGGATGCGGCGTGATGTTTGCGGGGATCGTGATCTCCCAATTGCAGATTTCTGGAAAAAGAAAAAAAGACGTCCTTGAATGAACCGTGGGGCAGAGAGCCGATACTAACACGGGAGGTGTTGGAATTGGCTTGGAAGGAACGGACGAAAAAAGAATTCGCGGCAGGCTTTTTTGCGGGGCTTACCACGCTGGGACTGCTTGCGTTGATTCTTTTTGGATTTTTTTGGTTATGAGAAGGAGGAGCGCAGGTGCGGCTGGATAAATTTCTGGGGATCACGGGTTGCTGTACGCGAAGCGAAGCGAAAAAAAGAGTTCGCGGCGGAAGCGTAACGGTCAACGGAGTCTGCGCTTCGTCCTCCGACGCGCAGATCGATCCCGAACGGGACGAGATCGCGTATTGCGGAAAGCCCGTGATCTATCGCAAATATACTTATATTATGATGAACAAGCCCGAAGGGGTGGTCAGCGCCACGGAGGACGGGAGAGATCGGACGGTTTTGGATCTTCTTCCCGACGGCGTGCGGAAGGCGGGGCTGTTTCCCTGCGGCAGACTGGATAAAAACACGCTGGGGTTGATCTTGCTCACCGACAACGGGGCGCTTGGGCATCGGCTTCTTGCGCCGAAAAGCCACGTAGAAAAGCGGTATTATTTTCGCTCCAAGTTTCCGATCACCGAAGCGGAGGCGGCGCGATTCGCGTCGGGGCTTGTTTTAGAGGACGGTTATGAAACAAAGCCCGCCAAGATTGATTTGGAGGGCGAAGGGGATTGCGGCGTGATCACGCTGGTGGAAGGGAAGTACCATCAGATCAAGCGAATGCTGGAGGCGTTGCAGAATAAGATCGTCTATTTGGAACGGATCTCCTTTGGCCCGTTGACGTTGGATCCCACGCTTGCGCGCGGGGAATGGCGGTATCTGACCGAGGACGAGATCCACGCATTGGAAAACCACTGAATCTCGCGGTAGCCGCAAATAATTTATGATATTGGAGAAGTTATGGACATCATTCAACAGTTGGCAGAAGAATTTAAACTTAAAGAAGCGCAGGTCGAAAAGACCGTTGCGCTGATCGACGAGGGCAATACCATTCCCTTTATCGCCCGTTACCGCAAGGAGGAAACGGGAAGTCTGGACGATACCGTCCTGCGTGATCTTTCCGATCGCCTGACCTATCTGCGGAACATCGAAAAGCGGAAGGAGGAGGTTCGGAATCTCATCACCGAAATGGGAAAGATGACCGACGAGATCGCCACCGCTATCGACGGCGCGAAAACCATTACCGAGGTGGACGATATCTACCGTCCCTTCCGTCCTCACCGTAAAACCCGCGCTTCGGTGGCAAGAGAGAGAGGTCTTGAGCCTCTCGCCGAGCTGATCTTGGCGCAATACCCCGCCTATGAGCCATCGATCGAGGAGCAGGCGGCAGCGTACGTGGACGAGGAAAAGCAGGTGGCGACCGCCGCCGACGCGCTGGCAGGCGCGTGCGATATTATCGCCGAGGGCGTTTCCGATAACGCCGATTACCGAAAGACCGTCAGAAAGGCAACCTTTGATACGGGTCTGCTTTGCACCAAGGCCGCCAAGGAGGAGGATTCGGTCTACGCGCAGTATTACGATCATTCCGAGCCGATCAAGAAGATTCCCGCCCACCGTGTGCTTGCCATCAACCGCGGCGAAAAGGAGGATTTTTTGAAGGTCAGCGTGTCGGTAGAAAAGGGACTGATCCTCAACTACCTTTGCAATGAAATGATCACCTGCCCCTCGTCTCCCGCCGTTAAATACATAGAGGCGGCGATCGTGGACGGCTACGACCGTCTCATTGCGCCGTCCATCGAGCGAGAGATTCGCAACGATCTCTTTGACGAGGCGAGCGAGGGCGCGATCAAGCTCTTTGCCGACAACCTCAAGCATCTGTTGATGCAGTCCCCCCTGAAGGGCAAAACCGTTCTTGGCTTTGACCCCGGATACATCAACGGCTGTAAGACTGCCGTGGTGGATAAGACGGGTAAGGTGCTGGATACGGCGGTGGTCTATCCCACCACGAAGTCCAAATTCAAGACCGAGGAAGCCGCAAGGATCATCAAGAAGATGGTGGAGAAATACTCGGTAGACGTGATCGCCATCGGAAACGGTACGGCATCGAAGGAGAGCGAGCTGTTTGTTGCCGACGTGCTGAAAACCGTCAATTACGACTGTAAGTATATCATCATCAGCGAAGCGGGCGCGTCGGTGTATTCGGCGTCCAAGCTGGCGGCAGAGGAGTTTCCCGATTTTGACGTGATGCAACGCTCCGCGGTATCCATCGCGCGGCGGTTGCAAGACCCTTTGGCGGAGCTAGTGAAGATCGATCCCAAATCCATCGGCGTGGGGCAGTATCAGCATGATATGAAGCCCGCAAGACTTGACGGCGCTTTGCAGGGCGTGGTAGAGGATTGCGTGAACGCGGTGGGCGTGGATATCAATACCGCTTCCCACGCGCTTCTGTCTTATATTTCGGGTATCAACGCCACCAGCGCGAAGAATATCGTGAAATACCGTGAGGAGAACGGAGAATTTCCTTCTCGCGCGGCAATTCTGAAGGTGCCGAGAGTGGGCGCGAAGGCGTTCGAGCAGTGCGCGGGATTTTTGCGCGTGCCGCATTCCAAGGAGATTCTGGACAACACGGGTGTGCATCCCGAGTCCTACGCCGCGGCGCATACGTTGCTTTCGATCTTCGGCTATACCGAAAAGGACGTGGCGGAGGGACGACTTTCCGAGCTACCCTTAAAGGTCAAGGAAAAGGGAAGCGCTGCCGTGGCGGAGCAATGCGGCGTGGGCGTTCCCACGTTGCAGGATATTATCGCGGAGCTGCTCAAGCCCGGGCGTGACGTGCGGGACAGCCTGCCGCCTCCCGAATTGCGCGCCGACGTTCTGAGCATGGAGGATCTGAAGCCCGATATGGTGCTGAACGGCGTGGTTCGGAACGTGATCGATTTCGGCGCGTTCGTGGATATCGGCGTTCATCAGGACGGCTTGGTTCACGTCTCGGAGATCTCGGAAAAGTTCATTCGCCACCCCTCGGAAGCCTTGTCGGTGGGGGATCGGGTCAAGGTCAAGGTGCTTGCGGTAGACTTGAAAAAGAAGCGGATTTCTCTGACGATGAAGCGCGTAAAGTGATCGATTTTAATTTATTAAAACAAAACCCTGCTTCTTTTTTGAAAATCAATGGAGAAACCTGTTGATTTGTGTATGTTGCACAAATAAAAAGGTGAAAGTTTGGGAATTTACCCTCTTTCCTTTTTGATAAAAATTTGGTACAATATTAGAGTACAGAAGTATGTATAAAATTAAATTTTGATATTTGTTTATTAGGAGGAGTTTCCACATGGCAAGCTTATCACTCAGACACATTTATAAGAAGTACCCCGGTGGCGTTACCGCGGTATCTGACTTCAACCTTGAAGTAAAGGACAAGGAATTCATCGTGTTCGTCGGTCCTTCCGGATGCGGTAAGACCACGACGCTTCGTATGATCGCAGGCTTGGAAGAGATCACCGAGGGTGAGCTTTACATCGGCGATACGCTGGTAAACGACGTTGCCCCCAAGGACAGAGAGATCGCGATGGTGTTCCAGAACTACGCGCTGTATCCTCATATGTCCGTGTTTGAGAACATGTCCTTCGGTCTGAAGCTTCAGAAAACTCCCAAGGAAGAGATCAAGCGCCGTGTAGAGGAAGCCGCAAGAGTATTGGATATCACCCACCTGCTTGACAGAAAGCCCAAGGCTCTGTCCGGTGGTCAGAAGCAGCGTGTTGCGCTGGGACGCGCAATCGTTCGTAACCCCAAGGTATTCTTGCTTGACGAGCCGCTTTCCAACTTGGACGCAAAGCTCCGTGCGACCATGAGAACCGAGCTGACCAAGTTGCACGCTCGCGTAGGTACGACCTTCGTATACGTAACCCACGACCAGGTCGAGGCTATGACCATGGCTACCAGAATCGTCGTTATGAAGGACGGTCTGATTCAGCAGGTTGATACTCCTCAGCACCTGTACGACGCTCCTTGCAACATCTTCGTTGCAGGATTTATCGGAACTCCTCAGATGAACTTCATCAACGGTACGTTGAACAAGAAGGGCGAGGACGTATACTTCGACTTCGACGGCGTTTCCGTCAAGTTCCCCGCAGACAAGGCAAATGCACCCGAGCTTGCTGACTATATCGGCAAGGAAGTGATCGTAGGACTTCGTCCCGAGGCAATTTCCGACGAGGCAAATGTGGTTGCCGCAACTCCCGATTCCTCTTTGGACGTTGACGTTGACGTAACCGAGCTGATGGGCGCAGAGATCTATCTGTACCTGAACGTTGGCGAGGAAACCAGACTGATCGCCCGCGTATCTTCTCGCTCTCAGTCCAGAGCAGGCGACAAGATCAAGGTTGCTTTCGATATGTCCAGACTGCACGTATTCGACAAGGATACCGAGCGTTGCGTGCTTCACTAAGCCATACATAACGAATCATCGGCTGTTACCCTTTAAGGTAACAGCCGATTTTGTCATAAATCAAAGAAAAAAGAAGCGTAGCCGTGAAATTTCTCATGGCTACGCTTCTTTGCTTTTATCAGGTGTCGATTATTTCATCTTTGCCAAGGCGGCAACGACACCCACGAGATTTTCCTTGTATTTTGCCAGCTTTGCTCTCTCACCGTCAACCACGGCGGCAGGCGCTTTTGCTACGAAGCCTTCGTTGGAAAGCTTCTTTTCCAAGCGCTCGATCTCACCCGTCAGCTTCTTCTGCTCGGCTTCCAGTCTGGCGATCTCTTTTTCCGTATCAACGATATCGGACAGAGGAAGGAGAATGGTGGCGGATTCGGTTACGATCTGCACGGCGTCATCGGCGGAAAGCACGTCCTCAAAGCCGGCGGCGATCTCTACCTCGGAGGCGGAAGCCAGACGGGTGAAGAACACGGCGGTGCTTTCGTTGAAGGCGTCGGTGTATTTCGTTCCGATATAAACCTTTGCCTTGCGGGAGGGGGGCACGTTCATTTCATTGCGGCGTGCGCGGATCGCCTTGATCGCCGTGATCACACGGCTCATTTTCTCGGCGTCAGACTCGAACACCAAAGCGTCGTTGAACTTGGGATAAGCGGAGATCATGATGCTTTCGTCGTTGTGGGGAAGGGACTGATAAATCTCCTCGGTAATGAAGGGCATAAAGGGGTGCAGGAGCTTCAATGTGCCCGTCAGCACGTACGCCAACACGTTTTGGGCAACCTTGTTGGAGGCGGATTCTTTATCGTTCAGTCTTGTCTTGGTCAGCTCAATATACCAGTCGCAGAATACGTCCCAGGTAAAGTCGTAGATCGAAGCCAGCGCGACGCCAACCTCGTATTTATCCAACGACGCGGTAACGCTTGCCGTCAGCTTATTGAACTCGTGGAGAATCCACTTGTCCTCTGCCGTCAGCTCCTCGGTAGCGGGGAGCTTGATTTCGTCAATGGTCAGATTCATGCGGACGAATCGGGAGGCATTCCAGAGCTTGTTGGCGAAGTTTCTTGCCGCCTCGATCTTTTCGTCCGAGAAGCGCATATCGTTTCCGGGGGAGTTGCCCGTTGCCAGCGCGTAACGAAGGGCGTCCGCGCCGTATTTTTCAATGATCTCCAAGGGGTCGATGCCGTTGCCGAGAGACTTGGACATTTTCCGTCCCTGGGCATCACGAACCAGACCGTGGATAAAGACGGTGGAGAATGGCTCTTTTCCCATGTGCTCCAGACCCGAGAAGATCATACGAGCCACCCAGAAGAAGATGATATCGTAGCCCGTGACGAGAGCGCTGGTGGGATAATATTTGGCAAGCTCCTCGGTCTGATCGGGCCAACCCATGGTAGAGAAGGGCCACAGGGCAGAGGAGAACCAAGTGTCAAGCACGTCGTTTTCCTGCTTGACCGAACCGCCGCAGTCGGGGCAGACGGTGATATCTTCCTTGGAAACGGTAGTCTTGCCGCACTTGTCGCAGTAGAAGGCGGGAATACGGTGACCCCACCAAAGCTGACGGGAGATACACCAGTCGTGGACGTTTTCCATCCAGTTGACGTAGATCTTGCTGAAGCGTTCGGGTACGAACTTCACCGTTCCGTCGCGAACCACCTCAAGGGCAGGCTTGGCGAGAGGCTCCATTTTGACGAACCATTGATTGGAGGTCAGAGGCTCTACCGTCGTGCCGCAACGGTAGCAAGAGCCAACGTTGTGCTTGTGGGGAACGGTCTTGATGAGATAGCCTTCGGCTTCCAAGTCCGCAATCAAGGCTTTGCGGCAGGCATAGCGATCCATACCCTCGTATTTGCCCGCGTAGGCGTTCATGGTAGCGTCGTCGTTCATGACCTTGATCTGTTCGAGGTCATGGCGCTGACCCACGAGGAAGTCGTTGGGGTCATGGGCGGGTGTGATCTTCACACAGCCCGTTCCGAAGCCGATCTCTACGTACTCGTCGGCAATGACGGGGATCTCGCGGTTGACGATGGGAAGGATCAGGGTCTTGCCGATGAGGTGCTTGGTTGCCTCGTCGTTGGGGTTGACCGCCACGGCGGTATCTCCGAACATGGTTTCGGGACGGGTAGTAGCCACTTCCACGAAGCCATCCTCGCCCTTGATGGGATACTTGATATGCCAGAAATGACCGTCCTGCTCCGCATATTCCACCTCTGCGTCAGACAGGGCGGTAATGCAGTGAGGACACCAGTTGATGATGCGGTTTCCGCGGTAGATCAAGCCCTTGTCGTAGAGATTGACGAATACCTCGCGGACAGCGCGGGAGCAGCCCTCGTCCATGGTAAAGCGCTCTCTTGTCCAGTCGCAGGACGCGCCCAGCTTTTTGAGCTGGCTGATGATGCGATTGCCGTATTGGTGCTTCCAACCCCATACTCGCTCAAGGAATTTGTCCCGTCCCAGATCGTAGCGGGTCAAGCCCTCGTTGACACGGAGCTGCTCCTCCACCTTGATCTGCGTGGCGATTCCCGCATGGTCCGTACCGGGGACCCACAGGGTGTTGAAGCCCTGCATTCTTTTATAGCGCACCAGAATGTCCTGTAGGGTCTCGTCCAGCGCATGCCCCATGTGGAGTTGACCCGTTACGTTGGGGGGCGGAATGACCACCGAGAACGAGGGGGCGGGATTCTTTACGTCGGGGGTAAAGTATCCTTTGTCGCACCAATTCTGATAGATGCGATCCTCAAAGTCCGAAGGGGAATAGACCTTCGGCAGTTCGTTGTAGGAATTCATAATTGACCTCCATATATCATAAATAATAAAATACAAAAAGAAAAACTCCACCACCCGTATCAGGGCGTGGAGCACGCGGTACCACCTGACTTTTCTTCTCTCGCGAAAAGAATCTCAAGGAATCCGTGACGGATTCACACCGATAACGGCGGCAACCGTTATGAGCTGGGGAAGGGAGCTTCCTTGACTCATACCACTCGGAGGCGACTTCCGAAGCTCTCGGCGCGGACTCACACCAACCGTCCGTTCTCTTTGCCCGAGAGGATTTCGTACTACTCCCCGTCTATGCGTTTGACAAGTGAAATGCTTTTGAAAGAAAAGTCCGAAGACAGACATCTTCGGACTTTGGAGCTGGTAATCAGAATCGAACTGATGACCTCGTCATTACCAATGACGTGCTCTACCGACTGAGCCATACCAGCATCGCCATGCGACTTTGTTATTATACCAAAGGAATTGGATTTTGTCAAGGGCTTTTTGAAATTTTTTTTGAAATTTATGAAAAAAGCTATTCAAAAAAATTTTTGAAGAAAAATTTTGCTTTTTTGTAACCTTTTCAAGGAAACGGCGACTATTGGGGTAGAGGCGGAAAAAACGCCAAAGGAACGGAGGATAGAAGAATGAAAAAACGAATGAGAACGGGATTTGCTTTTTTGACGGCGCTTGTATTGTGCTTGACGTTGCTTTGCTCTTGCGCGAAAAGCAACGACGCGGCAGAGGATCTTAAGCTGCCGACGGAAACGATGTCTGCCGAGCAGGCAAGCGGCTCTGCCAATCCCTCCTTGATGAACAAGGATGAGATCGGCTCGTCCTTGCAGGACGGCGGAGAGGCGTACGAGACGAAGATCATTCGAACGGCAAAGCTTTACGCCGAGACGAAGGAGTTTGATCGGGCGATGGGGCAGATCGAGGAAAACGTGGCGAGTCTTGGGGGCTACGTGGAGTCCTCGGACGTGAGCGAAGGAAACTACAATACCCGAAACGGTCAGGGCACGCACCGCGCCACCCTTTCCTTGCGGATTCCCGCCGATCGGCTGGACGAATTTCTCTCCGTGACGGGGACACTTGTCAACGTGACCTCATCTTCCACCACGGCTTCGGATATCAGCGGGGAATATTACGACATTGAAGCGCGCCTCAGTGTATTGGAGACCGAGAGACAGGTGCTGGAAAAGATGCTGTCCCAGTCTACCAGCGTAAGCAATATGATCACCGTAGAGGAACGGCTTTACGAGGTGATCTATGAGATCGAGTCCTATCGGACGATGCTGAAGGTGTACGACAAAAAGGTCGCGTATTCCACGGTGACGATGGAGCTTTGCGAGGTGCTTGATCTGACCGTTGTGCCTGCGGGGAACGGCTTTGGTGAGCGCTTCAAAAAAGCAGTGAGCGAAAGCTGGGATTCCTTCGTGGAATTCTGGAAGGATGCGGCGATCTGGTTCGTGTACGCCTTCCCCACGCTGATCGTTCTTGCCCTGCTGGGCGGCGCGTGCGTGACGCTGATCCTTTGGGGTAAAAAACGGCGCAAAGCGAAGAAACAAGAAAAAGCCGCAGGAAAAGAAAAAACAGAGTGAAAAATTGACCCGTACGGCGACCTGCGATAAGGAAGAAAGGACAATAGTGAAGTAAAACAAAGATAGCGTAGCTATGAGAAATTTCTCACGGCTACGCTATCTTGTTAGACTTTTCGCTTAACCTTTTGTAGGGATCGGCGTCCTCGACGGTCCAAACGAAGCATTTATATTGAATCAACATGGACCGTCGAGGACGCCGGTCCCTACATTTTTAAGAGATGCGTTCGCAAAAAGTTCTTTATCGGACATTGCCTTATATCAGATTGCCGTATGGACTTTTTTATTCGTTCCAAAGCTCGGCTTTGCCTGTGGAAACCATGGACGCGCCTGCGTTGAGGGCTTGATAAATTTCCTCGCGGAACTCTACAAGTCCGCCCGCGATGATGGGAATGTTCACGCTTTTTTGGATTCGCTGAATGGATTTGTAGGCAATTCCCGGCATGATCTCCACCATGTCCGCCTTGGACTGACGAATGCTTTCCAGCGCCGTATCCACCGATCGGGAGTCGATCATGAAGCAACGCTGTACGCATAAAAGGCCTGCTTCCTTTGCCGTTCCGACGATGTGGGAACGGGTACTGATAACGCCGTCTACGCCCTTGGTGGCAAGATAGCGGACGCCTGCGGCATCCTTGCTTAAGCCGTCTACAAAATCCATGTGAATGAACAACAGCTTTCCCTTGGTGTGGGCGCGGGCAACCAGCGTGTCGATGTCCATAATATTGGAGCTGAGCAAAAAGACGGTCTGCACCTCGGATTCCAGCGCGGCATCGAAATCCGCGCCGCTTTTTACTGCGGCGATAATGGGATAGTTTTCATAGTCCAGCATAGCGTGCCTCCTTTATGATGGTTGGATTCCTCTTCGCAGTTCGGCGGAACAGACGTGAGGATAATTTCGCCGAAGAAGCTCCTCGGTTCGCTGATCCGATTCGATACAAAGCAGCTTTCGTTTCTTTTTGTTTTCTTCCCACAAAAACAGCAGCGTAGGAGAGGCATTGGGGGTGGAGAGCGCTACGACGGTTTCTTCGGGATTCATTCTCAATACCGCCTCTCGAGCGCGCTTGCCGTCGTAGTCCACCAAAAGAAGTTGGGACATATCTACGTCTACGACGGTTTTTCGTGAGCGCTTTCCGTAAATCCTCGCAACCGTCAGTCTGCCGCCCACGAAGGCGTACTCGTATTCGGTGTGTAGATATTTTTTCGTAAACAGCACGAGGGTAAGTGTGATGAGAAAGGTCAACAGCGCCACAGATGGATTGAGGGTGTTCAGAAAGATCACGCCTCCCGTCGCCGCGACCAGCGCATAGAGCAGAAGAAGGGAAATCACGAGGGACAACTGCTTGCCCCTTGCGCGAATGGGAAGAATTCTCTCGTAGCTTTGTAAATGATTCATAACTTCCTCCATGAACGGTTCGTATCCTTTTTTATTATACCATAAAATCGGTGATATGGCAAGCCCTTGGGCAAGAATCCTTAAAAAACAAAAAAGAAAAAATGAAAAAACACTTTACATACTCTTAAAAAAAGTGTATAATAGTATTAAATACTAAATCAAGGAGAAAAACATGGATCGTCAAAGACTTTTTGAAATTGCCGAAGATGCCGTTCGGGAGGAGGAGCTTCGTTCTTCCGACATTCCCGCCATCGATCTGTACGTAGACCAGATCATCAATCTGGTGGCAGAAAAGCAGAAGGAGGGTTCTGCGCGGTATCGTGAAAGACAGTTGACCAAAACCATGATCAACAACTATTCCAAGGACGGCTTGATCACCCCCGTGAAGGGAAAGAAATACAACAAGGAGCAGATCGTTCAAATGCTGACGGTTTATACCTTGAAGAATACCCTGTCCATCGGAGAGATCAAACGGTTGCTGGACGGCGCGTATGCGTGCGAGGGCTTTGGCGGAGAGGATCTGATCCGTCTTTATGACGAATATCTTTCGATCAAACGGGATAATCGCGCCTATGCCGTGGAAATCATGGATGCGCTTTTGAAAAAGCATTCCTTGGAGGTGTCTGACGATCGGGACTTTATGCTCACCGTGGGTAGCTTGCTTTCCTTGAGCGCGTTTTTGCGGCAGACCGCACAGGCAATGATCGACGAAGCCTATCCCGTTCCCGAAGAAGAACCCGAGGAAAAGAAGGATAAAGAGAAAGAAAAGGAAAAAGACAAGGACAAGGAAAAAGAGAAGCAAAAAAAGGAAAAGGATAAGCAGAAGGAAAAAGAGAAAAAGAAAAAAACAGATGCAAATGAAGAACTCGATTTGCCTGTTGAGCCTCTGATAATGGAGGAATGAGCGTAGATGAAGCTTGAACAAAAACCGCTTTCCGAACGAATTACGGGAAAGGCGCGGGGTCAGTCGGATTTTCGTGTGAAGGGGCAAATTTCAAGGATCGACCGCGACAGAGAAGAGCTGATCTGGGCAAATAAATTTATTTGTAACGAGCTTCCCTTGTTTTATTTGGAGCTGGCGGGAATTACCTATTCGGACGAGAACTATCTGATCAGCCGCAGGGGAGATATCCGTAATCCCTATAACAATCTTTTCGTCATCGAATACGTTACCGCGGGGAAGGGATATATCGAAGCCAAGGGCGTTCGCACGCCTGTTTGCGATGGAGACGTGTACCTCGTGGATTGCCGTCATTCCCATCGGTATTATGCCGATGAAAAAGATCCCTTTGAAAAAAAGTGGATCAACGTCAGAGGTACGTTTCTCAACGCCATGGCACCGCTGATCTTTCAGGACAACCCTTACGTGGTGATTCACCTCGGACAGGAAGGCGGTCAGGTGATGGAAGCGATCCACGATAAGATCAGGGCGGCTACTCCCGCGGATTCCGAGATGATGCTGGCGTATATTATGCAACGGATTCTCGATTTGTTTTTGTTGATCGACCGAGAGCGAAAAAATGAAGTGAATACTCTGTCTCAACGGGATCGGATCGTACGCTACATCGAGCAGAATATTTGTCTGGATCTTCACGTGACCGATCTTGTGGAGTATTTTTACATCAGCTCCAGTACCTTGTACCGTATGTTTACTTCCTCTTTTGGTATGTCGCCGAAGGATTTTATCCTTTACAAAAAAATCGAGGCAGCCAAGCGTATGATCGCGGATAACGAATCTACTTTTAATATGATCGCCGCCGTTCTGAATTTTTACGATTCCCATCACTTCTTTCGGGTGTTTCGCAAGTATACGGGTATGAGCCCCACGGAGTACAAGAATTCGGTTTTGGCAGTATCGGAGGACGAGATGTAATTTTGGATAAAAAAAGCACTTGCAGAAGCAAGTGCTTTTTTGGTGGGGGATGGTGGATTCGGACCACCGAAGTCAGTGACAACAGATTTACAGTCTGCCCCCTTTGGCCGCTCGGGAAATCCCCCAAATTACGGTTCCGCTTCGCGAAACCGCTGGAGCTGGTGAACGGAGTCGAACCATCAACCTGCTGATTACAAATCAGCTGCTCTGCCATTGAGCCACACCAGCATTTCGCTCGATATTTATCGGAACGGTATATATTATAACACAACGCGATTCCTTTGTCAACACTTTTTTGAAAAAAATTAAATTTTATTTTTCTTGAAAAAGATTTTCGGTTTTTTGGCGAATCTCTTGACTTTGGATGGGAGATGTATTATAATCAAATCACAAAAAGCGTATTTATGATCCTGCTTTTCTTTCGTTTCTATTGAAAAATGACGAAAAATCGCAGTGTTTGCTCCAAAGATGGCGAGATATTGGATTGTAAACGGACGAAAAGCTTGTTATAATGATAAGGTAGGAAGGAGAGACGATATGTCGGGATTTCTTTCGGATATGGGAATGGATTTGGTTATTGATCATTTCACGGGACTTTCCGTGATGCCTTATACCCACACCCATCCGCAATACGAGCTTTATTTTTGCCCCGAAAACGTGGAGCAGAACTCGGTGATCAACGGTATGGAATACGTGTATCGCTATCCGTGTGCCATTCTTTCCACACCTTATACCGTGCATTCCATGTCCTGCGTTGATCCTACGGCAAAGTCGTACGACCGATATGTTTTCTATTTCGGAAAGAAAACCTTGCAGTCCTTCGATGCCCGCTTTATCCCTTCGGCGTTGTTGGAGCGAAACACGGGTCTGTTGTTTCGGCTGACCGAGGAGCAGGCGGAGGAGCTTCGCCACCTGCTTCGTGTATGGGAGACGGGAAGCGGGAAGAGCGCGGAGCAAAGGGAGTTGATCTTTTTGCTGTTCGTCCACAAGCTGTTTGATTTTTGCCCCAAGGAGAACGCCCTTCGGGTCGGAACGCCGTCCTTCTATATTCAAGATGTGCTTCAATACGTATCCGAGCATTTTGCGACAGAGATTGACGTGGTGCGGATCGCGGCGCATTTCGCGGTGAGCCGCTCGAAGCTGGAACGGGATTTCAAACGGTTTACGGGGGTTACGGTGCATCAGTTTGCCGAGATCTGCCGTCTCAATCAGGCAAAATATCTGCTTCAGAATCCGAAGAAGTATTCTATGGCACAGATTGCGGAGAGATGTGGCTTTTCTTCCGAGACCTATCTGTTTCCGTTTTTCAAAAAGCACACGGGACTGACACCCTTGGAATTTCGCAAGCAAGTAAATCGCCACCGCGAGTCGGCGGTGGATCAAAAATAAAAAACAAAAAGGAGAGAATTCATGGGAAAGATTACTTTTATGGGAGCGGGCAGTACGGTATTCGCCAAGAACGTGATCGGTGACTCGATGATGAGCGAGGCGCTTCGCGATTTTGAGTTTGCGCTGTACGACATCGACGCCGAGCGGCTGGAAGAGTCCTACATTATGGTCAATGCCCTTAACAAGAACGTAAACGAGGGAAGAGCAAGAGTGACGAAGTATCTTGGCGTTGCCAATCGGAAGGACGCTCTGCGGGGTGCGGATTTCGTGGTCAACGCCATTCAGGTCGGTCTGTACGATCCTTGTACGATCATCGACTTTGAAGTGCCGAAAAAGTATGGTTTGCGGCAGACCATTGCGGATACCCTTGGCATCGGCGGTATTTTTCGTGCCCTTCGTACCATTCCCGTGCTGCAGGATTTTGCAGAGGATATGGCACAGGTTTGTCCCCGCGCGCTGTTTTTGAACTACACCAACCCCATGGCAATGCTTTCCGGCTATATGCAAAGATACACCGATGTTAATACCGTCGGTCTTTGCCATAGCGTGCAGGTTTGTTCCTCTCATCTTTTGAAAAAGCTTGGCATGGCGGATTCGGTCAAGCGACCCATTCGTGAAAAGATCGCGGGAATCAACCACATGGCGTGGTTGCTTGAGATCGAGGATGCGGACGGTAACGATCTGTATCCCGAGATCCGTCGCCGCGCTTGCGAGATTCTGGAAAATCCCCCCGAGGATTTCAAGGATTTGGTTCGCTATGAGTATATCCGCCGCTTCGGATACTATTGCACAGAGTCCAGCGAGCATAACGCCGAGTACAACAATTTGTTTATTAAGTCCAAGTACCCTGAGCTGATCGAGCGCTATCGTATTCCCCTTGATGAGTATCCCCGCCGTTGCATCAAGCAGATCGCGGGCTGGAAGGAAGCGAAGCAGAAATATATCGATGGCAATATTGAACACAACCGTTCCAAAGAGTACGCGTCCCGTATCATGGAAGCGATCGTTACCGACGTGCCCTATAAGATCGGCGGTAACGTGCTCAACACGGGGCTTATTACCAACCTGCCGAGCGACGCTTGCGTGGAAGTGCCTTGTCTTGTGAACAAGATGGGGGTTCAGCCCACGGTGGTGGGCAGATTGCCCGTTCAGCTTGCTGCAATGAACATGACCAACATCAATCCGCAACTGTTGACAATTGAGGCGGCGCACACGCTGAAGAAGGATTACATTTATCAGGCGGCAATGTTGGATCCTCATACCTCCTCCGAGCTGTCGATCGACGATATTGTTGCATTGTGTGATGATCTGATCGAAGCGCACAAGGGTTGGTTGCCCCAGTACCACTGAGTTTTTCGCGGGCGGCGAAAAGCCATAAATTGCCTACGGCATAAAAGAAAGAGGACAGAGAACGTAAAATTCTCTGTCCGCAGGCTGTCGAAAAACCTATATAACAAATAAAGTTGCACAAAAAAGCCTTCTCCTGTGGGAGAAGGGGGACCACGAAGTGGTGGATGAGGAGTTACTTTGCGTTAAAAACACCTCATCCGTCGGCTTCGCCGCCACCTTCC
>JAFVQC010000094.1 GCA_017504995.1 Clostridia bacterium | reverse complement strand
GGTACCGAGCTGAATCAGCTGACCGACGATAACGTTCTCGGTAACACCGGAGAGCTCATCGAACTCGTGGGCGATAGCTGCATCGAGTAAGTGATTGACGGTAACTTCGAAACTTGCACGGGAAAGAACCGATTCTTTCTCGCCGGCGATACCGTGACGACCAATCTGCTTGACTTCACCGTCCATACACATGATGTCAGCAACTAACATAATGTGTCTGCGGTCGACGCTGATACCCTGTTCCTTCAAGGTTGCGTATGCCTCGTCGATGGTTGCGGCGCGGGCTGCCTCGATACCTAAGGTGGAGGCAATCTCTGCAATGTTGTTGGTCTTGGTTCTCTTACAGTCAACACCTTCGATTTCGAAGACGTCCTTTAAGTTCGAACCTTCCGTGTGGAGAATGTACTCGTCGTTCTCCTTTCTGACCACGACACGGCGGATATCGTCAATACCCTGAACGATAACCTGTCTGACGTGCTCTGCAAGCTGGAAGAGGTTCTGGTAGGAATCCTCATTCTTCGGGATGAACTTTAAGATACCCTCGACCTCATCAGTCTCAACCTCGAACTCACGGTAGTGACGCTTGTCGCGAATCTTCTGCGGAGCCTTTGCAAGAACCTCGGAGACGGCAATCTTTCTCTTCTTGCAGACATCCTTGTTCACCTGAACTAAGACGCACATCTCTGCGATATCGGTCTCGATATCACCGAACTCGTGAAGCGGTGCTGCCTCAATCTTCCAGGAAACCTCACGTGCCTTGTCACGGCTCTCGCGGAACTCCTCGTCGAGGAAGATAGTCATCGTCGGAGTGGACGGCTCCTTTCTGGCGTCCATAATCTCGATGAGACGCGGAAGACCGAGCGTAACGTTAATTTCAGCCACACCCGCGAAGTGGAACGTACGCATGGTCATCTGAGTACCCGGTTCACCAATCGAGTGGGCTGCGTTGATACCGACTGCCTCACACGGCTGGACACGGGTCATCTGGAACTCGCGGTTGATACGGGCGACAATCTCCTCGAACTGCTCGTCAGTGACATCCTTTCCGGCGTCGTGCTTGGAGGTTAAAATCTTCACCAGTTCAGTAGTGGTGGAGACCGGCATGTTCTCGTCGATTAAGCGCTGGATTCTCTTGTGGAGGTGGTCTAAGTCAAGCTCTTCGAGCTCTTCCTCGGTCTTTCCTTCTGCCCACTTCTTGGTTAACTCAAAGAGGGTTTTTGGAAGATTCCAGGACAGAATCTCGCGGGCAATCGGAGAAAGCTCAATCTCTTCCTCTTTCTTTGCCTTCTTGGCGCGGCTCTTCTTCTCAGCGACCTCCGGAGTCTCCTCGACAACCGGGGCTTCCTCTAAGGCTGCGTTGACTTTTTCCTCTAAAGACTTCTCTGTCATCTTAGATCTCCTCCTTTAAGACAGACTCGGCGATACCCTTGACATCGACCGGCAGACCGGATGCGGACTTTGCCGGGTCGGTACCGTCTTCACCATAGACGAACTGGATAATCTTACCGCCGGTACTTCTGACCGTTCCGTCGTATGCGACCTTTAAGTCCTGCAGTGCGTTAATCATACGGCGCTGCAGATAACCGGACTGGGAAGTACGGACTGCAGTATCGACAAGACCTTCTCGACCTCCAATTGCGTGGAAGAAGAATTCAGTCGGGGTAAGTCCGGACTTGTAGGAGTTTCTGACGAAACCGTGTGCGCCTGCTCCCTTGTCTCCGCGTCTGAAGTGCGGCAGGGTTCTGTCCTCGTAACCTCTGGACAGACGCTCACCACGAACTGCCTGCTGACCGATACAGCCTGCCATCTGTGCCATGTTCAGCATGGAACCACGGGCACCGGATACGGCCATAACCACAGAGGAGTTCTCGAAACCTAAGTGTCTGGATGCGATATCACCAGTACGGTCACGAGCTTTACCGAGCTGACTCATGAGCTGTAACTCTAAGGTTTCTTCCGGAGTTCTTCCCGGCATCGGTTCTAAGTGTCCCTGTTCGAAGATGGCAATCTTCTGTGCTGCATCGGACTCTGCCTGATCTAAGACATCGCGAATCTGCTTGTGTTCGTTCTTTCCCAGATCAGTATCGTTGATACCGTAGCTGAAACCGTTGAGCATGATTGCACGAATGGACAGCTTGGTCAAGTCGTCAATGTAGTCGCGTGCTCTGCGGGTACCGTGCAGACGGATGATTCTGTTCAGAATAGTTCCATCCATAGCACCGACGGACTTCTTGTCGATAGTTCCGGAAAGGAGTTCTCCGTCAACGATTCTGACGAATGCGTCGTTCGGACATCCTGCTGCGGAGTCCTTGG
>JAFVQC010000006.1 GCA_017504995.1 Clostridia bacterium | reverse complement strand
CTATTTTGCTCACAATATGGTCTACGTACCCGCCCGCTTCGAGCAATTCTGCGCGAAAAACGGACTTTCGGTCGAGGAGCTGTGCCTTTCCAATAAAGGACGGAGCGTGCCCTTCGCGCGGTTCGGTAAGGGCGAGAAGAAGATCCTTCTGACCTCTCGCCATCACGCCTGCGAAAGCACGGGCACCCACGTAATGGAAGCGGTGCTCCAATCCTTCATCGACGAGCCGCTGGAGGGCTACGAGATCGTCTGCGTGCCCTTCGTGGATTACGACGGCGTGGTAGATGGCGATCAGGGCAAGCACCGCTTGCCTCACGACCACAACAGAGACTATCCCTTTGACGGAAGCAAGAGCTTGTATCACACTTGTACGGCAATCCGTCAGTACGTGGACGAGAATCCCGTGGAGTTCGCCTTTGACTTCCATTCTCCCAAGCATCTGGGCGGTGCTCACGATAAGGCGCTTATCGTTTATAATATGTCGGAGGATCTGCCCCGTTTTCAGCGGTTCGCGAAAATTTTCAAGAGCAAGATTACCGAGGAGTCCTTTGCCTACGATCCCGTGAACGACATTCCCCCCAATACCGATTGGAATAAGGACACCAACGAGACCTTCGCCAGATACGTCGCGCGCAAGCCCGTAAACCATCTTGCCTTCACCTTGGAAACCCCCTATTTCGGAGAAGCGGACGGAAGCGTGATGACCACGCTGGATTCCATGCGCGAGCTTGGGAAATGCTTTGCCAATGCGGTCAGAGAATATATTAAAGGTATGTAAAAAAGGAAGGAACGTATGATGAAGATCGATAAGGAAATAGTAGGCGGCAACATTGAGGTGTTGGAGATCGACGGCGACCGCGTCAGCCTTGCCAACGAGCTGCGGGATACCCGTCCCGACAGAGACTGGTTTTACTGGGCGTTCCGCGTTACGGGGGCGGCAGGCAGAACCGTTACCTTTGAGTTTCCCCACGAAAATCGGGTAGGCTATTGGGGGGCGGCGGTGTCTTGCGACCAGATCCATTGGAGCTGGACGGGGAACAGAAAGATAAGCGCCCTTGAGGACGGAACACCCTTGGAATCCTTTACGTATACCTTCGGCGCGGAGGAAAACGAGGTCTATTTTGCTCACAATATGGTCTACGTACCCGCCCGCTTCGAGCAATTCTGCGCGAAAAACGGACTTTCGATTGAGGAGCTGTGCCTTTCCAATAAAGGACGGAGCGTGCCCTTTGTACGCTTTGGCAAGGGCGAGAAGAAGATCCTCTTGTGCTCTCGCCACCACGCCTGCGAAAGCACGGGCACCCACGTAATGGAAGCGGTGCTCCAATCCTTCATCGACGAGCCGCTGGAGGGCTATGAGATCGTTTGTATTCCCTTTGTGGACTACGATGGCGTGGTAGACGGAGATCAGGGCAAGCACCGCCTGCCCCACGATCACGCCAGAGATTATCCTCATGACGGAAGCGAAAGCCTGTATGCCACCTGCGGCGCGATTCGCCGTCTTGTGGACGCGACCGCCTTCCGCTTTGCCTTTGACTTCCATTCCCCCAAGCATTTGGGCGGTATTCACGATAAGGTACATATCGTTTATAATACAGATGAAGATCAGCCCCGTATTCAGCGGTTTTCGAAAATCCTTCAGAGTAAGATTACAAAGGAATCGATTGCCTACGATCCCGTCAACGATTGGCCCGCCAATACCGAATGGAATCAAAGCACCAATCCGGCAATTGCCAAATACATGGCGCGAAAGCCCGAAACCTATATTTCCTTCGCCATGGAAACCCCCTATTTCGGAGAAGAGGACGGCAGCGCGATGACCACGCTGGATTCCATGCGCGAGCTTGGACGTTGCTTTGCCGAGGCACTTAGAGAGTATATGAAAAGCATATAATAACAGGGGCTGTATCATTTAGCGCAGAACAAAAACACACGAAAACAAATCACATAAAAATACCGCTTTATCATCAAGAATTTGATGGTAAGGCGGTGTTTTCTTGTAGAAATTCTTACGAATTTCAATTTTTATGTGTGTTTTTTAGCCGCGTTTTGGCTCTCTGGCGTACCTTTGTACGCCGACGAGAACCAAATCACGACTTCTGCATCTAAACGAGACAGCCCCGTTCATTTCATTGGATTTTTAGTTAAGAGACAGCAGCTTCTTTTTTCGCTTTCCGTCCGAAGATCGCGCGCAAAGCAAAGAAAAACAAAAGGAAACAAACCGTACCGCACGCCGCGCCCGCGGTGTCCAAAAGAATATCGCTGAACTGGGCGGCGCGACCGGGGGACGTGGTTTGCAGAAGCTCGTCAACGCAGGCAAGCAAAAAGCAGGCGGGTATGGCGAGCAGGGCAAACGCGCAGGATACTCGGGGCTGTTTGGTCAGCCGCAGCAGGCGAAAGACCCAACCGTCCAGACAGAGTAAGATCGAGAGGATCGCGAATTCTGTGAAATGTGCGGTATTCCGAATGGTTTTTTCGCTGATCGGCTTCTCAATGCCGATGCTTTGGGCGATGTCGTTGACGATCTGATGTACCTTTCCGCTTTGCTCGCCTGATTCTTCTCCGTCCCGTAGAGAATTGCCGAAAATAAAGGCAAGCCACGCCAGCGTCAGAAGAGCGCAAAGAATGCAAAGAAGGACGCGCAGACGAGGCTTCGTCGTATGATTCATAGAGATCACTCCTTGGAATTTTTCAAAAGCTCTTGCAATCCGACCGAGAATGTGGTACAATAATAAAGTCACGGCAAGTCTCGGTAAAAAATATGCTTACGGAAAGTAGAATATCATAAAACTGTTACCAAATCGTGAATAAAGTCGATTTTCCTCAAATTTCATATTTGCCTGCATAGTTAAATGGATATAATAACCCCCTCCTAAGGGGTAGTTATGGGTTCGATTCCCGTTGCGGGTGCCAAAGGCAGTCAAATGCGGCTGCCTTTTTCTTTGCCCTGCCGAGATTCCGCTACGGCTGTCGCCGTGCGCTTTTTCCACCGTGTCATCCTGAGCGTAGTCGAAATCCGAGCATAGCGAGGATCGAATGGTGCGAAGTACCATTCGGGATCTCGGTGGAAAAAGTTCGACTCCGCTTACGCTTCGCTCAGAATGACACGGCAGGGGTGGTTTCTCGAAAGGTGGGGATCCCACTTTGCGAAACTCTCAAAGTGGGGTTAAATTGCTGTTGGTGACGGTAATTTGACCCCCTCGCTTTATTCTGTTTCCTAAATTTATGTATTTCCATTGACTTTCTTCTTTATTTGTGCTATAATTACAATTGCGAAACAAACTGAATAGCAGAATGAGGGGTATTTTCTTTTTATGGGAATACTATACCCTTTTTTCGTCAATCATATTGTTTTGAATTTGGTAAAAACGCAAATTCCACAACAGTATGGTTGGCAAGATTTATATCCCCAATTCTGTTAAAGTTTGTTTCGCAGCAATCGGGGTTTGCGTTTTTCGGTGCGTATGACTTCGGTTGTGCGCACTTTTTTGTTTTTGGGGGCTGTTAAAATGTCAGTAAAAAAACATGGATTCTTGAGGAGAGTGACGCGAAAAACGGAGGGCGATAACGGGTGTTCCGATTGTCTGCTTCGTGATGACCCGATTTCGTCGAATTCTCAAAAAGAGCATAGCAAAAAAGTCAATAAGAGGTGGATTTCTATTATAGCGGTTCTTTTGGCGGCTGCAATTTTGTTATTGGTTTTGTTTGTTTACAGCAGAAAAAATCCATTTGACGTCGTTTTGACCGATTTTTTCTTGCGAGAAGAAAAATACAGTGGCACTTATACGGTGAAGATTACAGGACAAATTACAAATATTTCCTGCGTCACGGTAAACGACGTACAGATTAAAATTTTTTTATACGACGGCGACGGCACTGTCGTTGGAATGGCAACGGATCATTTGGCGTATTTGAAGGCGGGGCAAACTTGGCGCTTTTCTGCCGTGGAAGCAAGCGCTATCACACCGCCTGTTTCGTATCAAATCGTCGAGATTGACTATGATTGGTTGTGAACTTTAAACTTATTTTTGAAGGGTAGTCAAAGCGGCTGCCTTTTTCTTATACTTATCAAATGTTAAGTTTTATTTCAGTTTTTTTGAAAAACGGTTGACAAACGTGCAAGGATATGGTATACTATGGAAAATAGAACTGCGGTTCGGTTTTAGATACGGATTAAAAATCGAAGGCGGATTCGGATTGAAAAAGATAAAAAGGAGGTACTATGGCGAACGTCGGTCACGGAAAACGGTTTGAGAAAAATCAGTCGAAGATTCTGCACGCGGCGGCGAAGCTGTTTTTGGCGAAGGGCTTTCGGGAGACGAGAATGGCAGAGATCGCGGAGCTGGCAGAGGTCAGCTACGGTGCGTTGTTTCGAACCTTTGACAGCAAGGAGGAGATCCTGAGCGAGCTTGTGGCGTTGGTGCTGGAGGCGCAGTTTGAGACGGCGGAGCGACTGGTTGCGGGCAAGACCGAGGACAGAATTCTGTTTTACGCCGCGGAGACGACCCTTCAGCTATACATGGCGGAAAACAGCGAGCATATGCGGGAAATGTACAACGTTTCCTATTCCTTGCCAAAGTCCGCGGACGTGGTCTACCGCACGCTGACGAACAAGCTGGAATACGTGTTCGGTGAGCATTTGCCCCATCTGGAAACCAAGGATTTTTACGAGCTGGAGATTGCGTCGGGTGGGATCATGCGAGGCTACATGACGGTTCCTTGCGATATCTATTTCACCATGGAACGGAAGGTCAGACGCTTCCTCGAAACCACCTTCCTCGTGTATCGGGTGTCGGACGAGAAGATCGCGGAGGCTGTCGATTTCGTTTCTCGGTTTGACTATCCCGCCATCGCGCAGGCGACCGTCGATTCTTTACTGACCTATCTGGAAAACAACGTCTAATCGTTTCATATAATATTAAAATGTACTTCGACCACGGTCAGACGTGGGGGAAGAAAGGAGATTTTTATGCTTGAAATCAGGAACGTATCAAAAACATATCGTCCGAAAAAGGGCGTACCCGTCAAGGCGCTGGACGACGTCAGCTTGAAATTCGAGGACCGCGGCATGGTCTTTATTCTCGGTAAATCGGGAAGCGGTAAGTCCACGCTGTTGAACGTGTTGGGCGGCTTGGACGCGGCGGACACGGGAGAATTTATCATCAAAGGAAAATCCAGCAAGAACTTTTCTCAGGCGGATTTCGATAGCTATCGCAATACCTTTATCGGTTTTATCTTTCAGGAATATAACATTCTGCCCGAGTTTACCGTGGGAGCGAATATCGCCCTTGCCATGGAGCTACAAGGCAAAAAGGCAACCTCCGAGGATCTTTCTCGCATTCTTGACGAGGTGGATCTTACGGGCTACGGAAGCCGCAAGCCCAACGAGCTGTCGGGCGGTCAGAAGCAGAGAGTTGCCATTGCCCGCGCGCTGGTGAAGTCTCCCGAGATCATCATGGCGGACGAACCCACGGGCGCGCTGGATTCCCGTACGGGAAAGCAGGTGTTCGACACGCTGAAGAAGCTGAGCCGCACGAAGCTGGTGCTGATCGTCTCTCACGACCGCGACTTCGCGGAGCAGTATGCCGATCGGATCATCGAGCTGAAGGACGGTAAAATTCTCTCCGACGTTTCCAAAACCGCCATCGAGCCGACGAACGTCAACGACGGCGTAAGTATTATCGATGGCGGACTGCTTCATATCAAGAAGGGATATACGCTGACCGAATCCGATCTTGCTATGATCAACGAGTACGTGAGAAACGCGGAAGGGGATACCTTTATTTCCACCGATCCAAAGAGCAATACCGATCTCAAAAAGGTGTCTGGCATCAACGAGGACGGCAGCAAGGATGCCTTCCGCGCGACAGACGGAGAGAAGGTCCGCATGAAGGAATACACGGCGGCGGACAGTAAGCTGATCCGTTCCCGTCTGCCCTATAAGAATTCCTTGAAGATCGGCGCGTCGTCCCTCAAGAGTAAGCCCGTCCGTCTGGTCTTTACGGTGATCCTTTGCCTCGTCGCCTTTACGCTCTTCGGCGTGGCGGACGCGGCGGGGATGTACGACCGCAACGAGGTTCTGATCCAATCCATGCGCGACGGCAACATCAACGTGGCGGCCTTTGAAAAGAACTATCAGTTCGTTGACGTTGACGGATACGAGTATACGGATACCCTTCGTCTGAACGAGGCGGATCTGCGTAAGATCAAGACCGATACGGGCATGGAAATGCTTCCCGTTTTTGCGGGTATTCGGCAATGGGAAAACGGATATTCCATGGAATCCATGCTGAGTGAAGCGAGCGCGCTGAGCTCCTCTGTGGGCATCAATTTTTACGGCGCGACTTATAGCGGCTATGCGGAGCTGACCGAAGAGATCATCGAAACCATGGGCTTTCCGATGACGGGGCGGCTTCCGAAGGCAGACGATGAGATCGCAATTACCAAGTATTTGTACGAGCATTTTGATCTGGCGGGTATGGTATATTACGATCCGACGGACGGGACCACGCATTCCATGAAGGCGGATGAGATCGGCTCGGTGGAGGACGTCATCGGCAAGACCGTCGTATTTGGCGGCAATTCCGATTTTCCTCGGGCTGAGGATGCGAACGTGAAGATCGTGGGCGTGATCGATACGGGGCTGGAGGTGGCTGAAAAATATCAGTCGTATTTGCCCAAATCTGCCGATGCGCCTATGACGGGAGATACCTCTATCGTGGATATGCTGAACCAACAGGAGATCAACAACCTGTTGACCTATAGCTACCATTCGCTCATTGCCGTGAATAAGGGTATGACCGCGAAGCTCGCTCAATCCGCTGCCAAGATGTACGGCGGATCGGTTTCCGTGGGGAAATATTTAGAGAGCGCGTCGCTGAGCTTTGTTACGGGAAAAGTAGGGAGTGGAACGAGCCATATCGCTACGTTGGAGCAGATGAAGGCTTACGCGCAGATCGATTGGTTGAACGGGGAGAAAACGGCTCTGGCAGAAGGCGAGGTCGTGTTGCCGTATGAGGTCGATTATGAACGCTACGGAAACACAAGCGTGACGCAGGACGCGATTCAAGCGCTGCGAGAGGCGGGCTTTGAAGGGGATGGTTTGGAGCAACTGAACAAATTGTTTGTCTATGAATTCAGACCCGATTCTTCCATATATCGCTTTGTCTTGAGCAAGGTTCGGCTTGCGGATATTCCCGACGGATTCCGCGCGGAGTATTTGAAGGCGGACGGAATGGACGACGAGCAATTTAACACCATGCTGTTGGATAGTTATAAGGAATATTTAATGGCAGAGGGACGGTATGAAAACGCTTACGGCGGAAAGACGGGACAGAGCTATCACATGGAATTTATATCGATCCTTTACCGCGAGATGGGTGTGACGAGCTTGATTCCCCAGACGGGTGTACTGGAAAGCTATAATTACTTCGGTTCTGCGCCCGAGGACGTCAATTACGTGGTGGTTGGATACTATCTTCCCACCGCAGACTACACGGACGCTTCGATGCCCTGCATCGTTTCCGACACCGTTTACAACGGCTTCAGCACCCCCGAGCAGGGCGATTACAAATTTGCCCTTGGCACGACTCCGATCGGAACGGTGGCAACCGTAGAGCAGCTGGTGGACTACAACGACCTCAGAGCCGATCAGGTGCAGTATAGGCTGGTCAACCAAGCGACGGCAGTCTTGGATGAGGTAGACGGCTTCTTGGTTCCCATGAGCGAGATCTTCCTCTATATCGGTATTTTCTTCGCCGTATTTGCGGCGCTGATGATGTTCAACTTTATTTCGGTATCCATCAGCTACAAGAAGCGGGAGATCGGTATTCTCCGCGCGGTGGGCGCAAGATCAAGCGACGTGTTCGGTATTTTCTTTAACGAAAGCTTGATTATTACCTTGATCAACTTCGTTCTGTCCTCGGCGGCAACGGTGGTAGTGATTACTCTGCTGAATCACGTGCTTCGTACCGAGTTCGGACTGGTATTGACGGTACTGGGCGTAGGCGTTCGCCAGTTCGCGCTGCTGTTGGGCGTTGGCGTATTGGTTGCCTTCGTAGGAAGCTTCCTTCCCGTCATGCGGATCGCCAAGAAGAAGCCCATCGACGCGATTCAGAACCGATAAGCGGAAGGACTTGACAAAATCGAAAAAAAGTGCTATAATAGGCGCGTGGGAGTATTCTCACGCGCCTATTGGCAAAAAAATCAAGGAAAAGGAAACAAATCATGAAAAAAACGACGTTGTTACTGATGGCGGCAGGATTGGGTTCCCGTTACGGCGGAAACAAACAGGTGGACGGCATCGGACCTCACGGAGAGATTTTGATGCAGTATTCGATCTACGACGCGATTCGCGCGGGCTTTAATAAGCTGGTGTTTGTGATCAAGCCCGAGCATAGAGAGATCGTGGAACGGTTTTGCAAGGACATTCACGGCGTGGAGATCTGCTTCGTGTATCAGGATTTTTCCAGCATTCCCGATTTTTATCCGATCCCCTCGGAGCGAGTCAAGCCCTTCGGTACGGTTCACGCGGTGCTTTGCGCGGCGGAGGCGATCGACGAGCCATTTGCGGTGATCAACGCGGACGACTTTTACGGCGAGGACGCCTTCCGCGTGATGCACGAGAAGCTTTTGACGCTGGAGGAAGGTCAGGCGACGATGGTTGCCTATTATCTGAAAAATACCGTCAGCCGCAACGGCGCGGTGACCAGAGGCGTTTGCGCCATGGAGGAAGGTAACCTGACGAAGGTGACCGAGACCTATAGCATTACCGTGGACGAGAACGGCGTGATCAGCGATGCCGATAGCGGAATCCTTGACGGTGACTGTCTGGTATCCATGAATATGTGGGGCTTCCGTCCCGAGATCTTCGGTGAGATGAAGGAGTCCTTCCACGACTTTTTGCGGAAGATCGAGGAGGGCAATATCAAGGCGGAGTACGCCCTTCCCACCATGGTAGACCGCATGATCGGCGACAAAACGCTGTCGGTCAGCGTGCTTTCCACCGATGCGATCTGGTTCGGCGTGACCTATCAGGAGGACCGCGCCAGCGTTGCCGAGGAGCTTTTGAAGCTCCACGAAAGCGGACAATATCCCGAAAAACTGTTTGGATAAATAAAGAAATAAAGAGAGCGTAGCTATGAGAATCCTCACAGCTACGCTGTTTTTATACGAGATTTTCTTGCTTTTTGTAGGGGTCGACGTCCTCGACGACCCGTTTTCGGTTGCCCTTACTTCCTTTTTCCAACCGTACGGATATCTGCGCAGAGCAGGAAGCGGCAGAAGGGAGCTTCTTGCTTTCGTTCTGCCAATTGCCACAGCTTGCGTACGAGAAGGAAGGAAAGCGTGCCGGCAACTGCTCCCACGAAAATGCCGCCGATGACGTCGGTGGGGTAATGCACCATCAGGTAATTTCTCGACGCGCCCATGAGAAGCGCATAGAGAATGGCGGGGCAGAGCACGTACCACTTTTTGCGTAAGCAAAGACAGAGCGCCGTCATGCTTGCGGCGGTTGCGGTGGCGTGACCCGAGGGGAAGGAGAATTCTCCCTGCGCGGGCGCGCCCACGAATTCCCACCATGTGCCATAGATTGGTTCTGCCGCAAAGGGGCGAGGACGGGCAACCAACAGCTTGATGGTCAGATTGGTAAAGATCGCGCCGATGGCGACGGCAAAAACAATGGCGACGCCCGCGCGGCGGGTCTTGGGAAAGAGCAAAAGTGCGGCGGCAAGCAAAAAGCTGAACAGTCCCCCGTCACCGATGAAGTGGAGAAAGAGCGCAAGGGGGCGGAGAATGGGATCGGCGGCAAGCGCCAGCCCGTGAAAAAATTGTAAAATCGCATAATCAAAGCTGCCAAAAGCAGTATTGAGCCATTGAGCAAAGGCGGTAAGCTCCATAGAATGAATCCTTTCCTTGTTTGATAGTTATATTGTACTTCATGGCGAAAGAAAAGTCAAGCTTTTCTTTCCTTGACAACGGCGCGAATTTGGGATATGTACAACGCCGATCTGTCGCATCCGTCCATCGTCGGAAGCGCGGTGGCGGCAGAGACCATTTTCGGGACGGTCTTCGGACGGTAAGCTCCGTTTGCTCTTTCACTATATAAAAAGCCGAGGACTCGCACCCTCGGCTTTTTATGTATGTTCTATTACTTGTTGAATACGCTGTTCCAGTCAGCCATGAATCTCTCGATGCCGTTGTCGGTGAGAGGATGCTTGATCATCTGGAGAATGACCTTGTAGGGAATGGTAGCGATGTGCGCGCCTGCCTTTGCGGAATCAACTACGTCCTGAGGTCCGCGGATGCTTGCGGAGATGATCTCGGTCTGGATTCCGTGAATGTCGAAGATCTCAGCGATCTCGGCAATCAGGTTTACGCCGTTCGACGCGATGTCGTCCAGTCTTCCCACGAAGGGAGATACGTAGGTTGCGCCTGCTCTTGCGGCAAGGAGCGCCTGGGTGGAGCTGAAGATCAAGGTAACGTTGGTCTTGATGCCCTCAGCGGAAAGGATCTTAACAGCCTTCAAGCCTTCCAGCGTTACGGGAATCTTGATGACGATGTTCTTGTGGATCTTTGCCAGCTCTCTTGCCTCACGGACCATGCCTTCCGCGTCGGGAGCGACGACCTCTGCGCTGATCGGACCGTCAACGATGGTGGTGATCTCCTTGATCACTTCCTCGAAAACCTTTCCTTCCTTTGCGATGAGAGAGGGGTTGGTGGTAACGCCGCAGATGACGCCAAGGTCGTTGGCAACCTTAATGTCCTCTACGTTCGCGGTGTCGATAAACAATTTCATAGCTTTTTCTCCTTTGTTTTTTTGTTGGATCAAAAGACCCATACTATCTCATTTATTATACACCTTTGTTAAATAAATGTCAATAGATTTTTCTTTTTTTCAAAGAAATTTTTAAGGAATCCAAGAAACGAAGGGGGCTGTTTCTGCTCAATATTGCTCCAACAACCGCTTTCGGTATTCGGCGGGGGGGAGTCCCGTTTGCTTTCGGAATACCTTGTTGAAATGAGATTGGGAACAAAAGCCCAGCTCCAGCGCGATCTCCAGCATGCTTTTTTCTTCCGCAGCGATCAGCTTCTTTGCCTTTTCGATTCGCTTTTGCACCGTATATTCATAGGGTGTCATTCCCGTACAGCGCCGAAAGGTGGCGTGGAGATGGTTAGGAGAGACGTTGACTGCCTGAGCAATGGTTTCCAATGAGCAGTCGGAGGTATAGTTTTCGTTGATGTACTCGTAAGCCTCTCGTACGATGCGGCTGGGGGGAGTGGAAAAAGCAGCGGATTCTTCGGCTTGCGCGGTTTTCAGAAGGCGCGCGAGGATCTCCCAAAAAAGGCGTTGGATCCGAACGGTAACGGCAACCTCTGCGCTGTTTCCCGCAAAACAGGAGTTGAGCTTGCGGAACAGTCCCATCAGCTCCTCGATTTCATTTTCGTCGGAAAGATAGGTGCAGTTGGGCAGAGAAGAAAGGATCGCGACAAGCTCGGATTGGGTGCTTTCGTCCACAATTACGCGGATAAAGCTGCATCGAACGGGAAATTCGCTGTGGCGGATCTGATTTGGCTTTGCGCAAAGAAGCATGCCGCGACGCGTGGGATACCGTTCTTCATTGATATAGCTGACACCGCCCTCGTGATGGAACAGCTCCAGCTCGTAGCAGGCGACCTGTCTGTTTTCGCTTTTTTTGAAATTTTTTCGTATGATACTGCTGTCAAACAGTCCGCAATACAGCTCGGTGTTGGGATGAAGCATTTTTTACCCTCCGAAATCGTAAGATCGTGACAAAAAATATGAAATATGTACCTATATTTTTTTGCAACGTCATGATATAATAAAAACACATAGTGGTATTATAACAGATTTTTTCGCTGTTGTAAAGAGATTTGAAAATAAAAAAGGAGAAGAAAGAATGGAACGGTTAACGAAAATCGGGAAATTGCCCGTGTATTCTGCGTCGGAGGTCAGTTCCTCGCGCTTGGGCATTGGATTTGAAAAGCTGGATCGGGACGTATTTGACCCGAACAAGGCGTACGACAAGGTGGCGGCGATCGGCGTAAAGAAGATTCGTTTGCAATCGGGTTGGATGAAGACCGAACGGACGGAGGGTGTGTATGATTTCGCGTGGTTGGACGAGATCGTGGATAAGCTGCTGTCCCTTGGTTTGGAGCCTTGGCTTTGCCTTTGCTACGGTAACCCGATCTATACCGATCTTGCGAAGCCCGTGTTTGGCGCGGTAGGCTGTCCCCCCATCGGAAGCGACAGAGAACTGCAGGCGTGGCTGAGATACGTTCGGGCAACGGTGGAGCATTTCCGCGGACGGATTTCGCTATATGAGATCTGGAACGAGCCAAATTGTACGTATTCATGGCGTCACGAGGAGAACGAGGAGATTGATTTTGTTCGCAACGCGCGGGAATACGGCGTATTTGCCACTCATACCGCGAAAGCAATCAAGGAAGCCGATGCGAATGCAAAGGCAATGGGCTTTGCGCTTTCCCGTATTGCAAACCTACAGTACGTCAACTGCGCCCTTTCTACTGGGCTTTACGAGGTCATCGACTACATATCCTTCCACGTATATTCTTCCTTTGATGGAGAACGGGAAGCGAACATCAAAGCCTTGAGAGCGCTCGTAGACTCTTATAACCCGAATATCAAGCTGATTCAGGGCGAATCCGGCGTGCAATCCCGCAGTGACGGTCACGGCGGCATGTGGGGCTTTGCATGGTCGCCCGAACGGCAAACGAAAATGCTGCTTCGCACCATGATCACCGATCTGTACTCCGGCTTGGAGTTCACCTCTTATTTTTCCGCTATGGATATGGTAGAGGCGCTTCGCGGACGTCTTTCGGATAAAGCCAGCTACATGGATTTTGGATATTTCGGTGTGATCAGCGCGGAATTCGACGAGGACGGACGCGCAACGGGAACGTATACGGAAAAGCCCTCGTATTACGCTTTGCAAACGCTTGCCTCCCTGCTGCGGGGCAACGCCCGCCCCTGTGCCATTCCTTATGCGCGTGAGTATCTTAGCTCTCGCCGCGTCAACGGAGTGGATTGCGAGGACACGAGTCTGAAGGTTTACGGCTTTGAATTGGACAACGGAAAGAAAGCAATGCTTTATTGGAATTGCGTGTCCATTCTGACGGCAACCTACGAGGGAACGGTTTCCTTCTGCGTTTACGGTCAGAAGAACGACAGCATTCGTATTTGCGATCTGCGTGACGGTTCGCTTTATAGCCTACCCGATGATATGATTGAGGATATGCAGGACGGCGGCGTTCGTCTGAAGAATATTCCCCTCACCGATTCGCCTCTTGCCATTTTATTTGAATAAAACTTTCTTTAACTATAATGGATTATAAAAATTATAAAAAGGGGAATTTATCATGCAAAAACAAACGAAACTTTGGATCAGAGTACTATCACTCGCCTTGGTTATGTTCATGTTAGGATCTATGCTTCTTGCTTGTAAGAAGAAAGACGAGACCCCTGTGGATACCACGAACGGCGGCGACGTGGTCGATCCCAACAATGAGGAAAAGCCCAACGTGCTGGACGGCGTTTGCTACAACGGCGAGACCATTCGCGTATACGGCTGGATTCCCAGTAACATCGTTGAACAGGTGCAGGAGTTTAGCACGGCTCTGGGCGTTGTAGAGCAGAACGTTTATAAAAGATTGTATGAAACCAAGAGGCAGCTTAACATTGAGGTCGAATGGAAGGAAGAGGCGCACGGTACAGAGTTTGTTACTGCGGCAAGCACTGCGAATCAGATCGGCGGCTACGACGTGATTGCCTGCTGGTCTACGGAAGCTGCACCTCTGGTGGTTGGGGGCGTTGCAAAGAACCTGCTTTCCTTTGGAACTATGGACTTCAAGGAGCCTTGCTGGCCCAAAGGTATGATCGATCAAACCACGATGTATAACAAGTTGTACTTCTGTACGGGAGATATCTCTACCAATCTGATTTTCATGACCCCTGCGGTGTTCGTGAACATGGATATGGTGGAAAACTGGAGAATCGACGAAAAGATTCAGCAGGAGTACGATGAGAAAAATATTTACGATCTTGTCAGAGAAGGTAAGTGGACCTATGACGCGATGTTCACGCTGGCTGAGGGTATCTATCGTAATAGCGATAGCAGTGCGGGAAAAACATCAGGTGACACTTACGGACTGTGTACTTACTCCAGCTTACTTTGTAATTTCTACGTCGGTGCGGGATATACCCTTTTGGAATCCGATGACTCGGGTATCTATTTATCCGAGGACTACACGGATGTGGATTCTATCGAGAAGCTTTTGAAGGACGTTATTGAATTTATTGACGGTCCCTACTGCCGTCGTTCGGACAGCTGGCTGATCTCGCGCGACAACTTCGCGGCAGGTTTGCATCTGTTTAGCCTCGCCCCTACTTCTCATGCATATCTTAAACACTACCATACCGACGGTTTGAACTATTCCGCGCTTCCCGTTCCGAAGTATACCGTAGAGCAGGAGGACTATCGTTCGTGGCACGCCCTCAACTACGCTAACCACATCGTAGCGTCGGGTTCTCCAAATTCCGATATTGCCGCGTCCTTCTTGCAATGTCTGGCGCAGTGGTCCTACGACACCACGAGAATCGCGATCTTTGAGAATACCATGAAGGCTCGCTTCTCTCAGGGCGACAGCGATATTATGGATATGTGGGAAATGGTCGTTGACTCTCAGGTCTTTGATCTCGGTCGAATCTGGCAGGATGCCTTTAAACGAGGCGGTAACGGCTCAGTTCTCGTCAATATGTTTAACGATAGATTGGCAGCAGGTCGTTCTGAATGGGAGAGCATTATGTCCTCCTACCAGCAAGATCTGATCGATCTGGCAGAGCAATTGAACGCGCAGATCGCGGCGCTTCCCGATCGATAATATAGAGCTTTCGAATGGAATACAAGGGCGTAAATGCTTTGGGAAAGGAAGAATATAATGAAAAACAAATGGCTAACCTTAATTGCCATGCTTTTGGCATTGATGACGTTGCTGATGGCTTGCGGCGAAACACCGACACCCCCCGCAGGCGATACGACGGCTGCGGATACGACCGGCGCGGTAGAGGATACCACGCCTCCCATTGTGGAAGAAGATCCTCTGCTGGCGCTGGTAGAAAACAAGCAGCTTAAGGCGAGCGTGGTGTATCCCGAAAATGCCAGTGACGCGGAGAAAATCGCGGCAGGCGAGATCTGTGATTGGCTGAACGAGACTTACGGCGTGTCGGCAACCATGAAGAACGACAGTCAGCCGAGTGAGACGGAGGCGGTGGAGATTTTGGTTGGTAGAACCAATTACACCGAATCGCAGGAGGCGTTGAATGAGCTGAAGTACAACGAGTGGGTCGTTAAGACCGTCGGAAACAAGATTCTGGTCTGCGCGCACTTGACCGACGGTATCGAAAGCGCAAACTGGGAGTTTATAGAGTACCTTAAATACCAAATGGAAGAGGACGCTCTGTACGTGGAGAGAGAGCTGGTTTACTCGGGCACGGTGACGAACGCTGCCCCCGT
>JAFVQC010000005.1 GCA_017504995.1 Clostridia bacterium | reverse complement strand
AAGAAGGGTGAAGATTTGAAATGTATCTCTCGCGGTGCTTATGAGTGCGGATATGAAGCAGTACGGACGGAGAGTGTACCTGAAGTTCAACACAAGATGTTCGCACCGTATCATATCCCAACGGCGCATCCCTTGCGCTGCACAGTCTCGGGGCGGTGCTTTTTGCCCCGAGGTGTTACCATTTAATCCGCACAACATTCCCGACGCCCACCTAAGAACAAGCGGGAGCTTGTTCAGTGGGCGCTCGGAAGCAACAGGATCTTTAAGGACAGAGTCCTTAAATGCATTTTTTGCTTACTTTTTTGTGCAAGCAAAAAAGTAAGTACACAGAGTGCTGAGTCAAAAGTTCATTAGAAACCGCGTTGTTCGCACTCGTTAGCAGGACGCCTTCGGCGTCCCCTCATCTGTGACCGCAAGCGGTCACAGATCTGCGCAAAAGATAGCAATAAACAAGTCAAACCCCCCCGCAAAAGACAGCAAAAAAACTAAACCTCCACTACAACCCTCTTCCCCCTGTCAATCAACACCACTCCGTCCGCAAAGCAGAACCTCACCGCCACGGTCGCACCTGCATCAAGTATACAGCCCCTTGCCGCGGCAGCGGCAAGAAGAGCCTTCTTCTCTCCCTTGTCCGTGACGTATTCGGGCGCAAGTCCTGCCCGGCACCTGACGGACATGGAAGCCGGTACGGGAGAGGTCTCTCCCGAAAGATAATCGTAATGCAGTCTGTGAAGAATCTCTCTTAAAACGGAGAAGTCCTCCACCCGTGAGAGCGCAAGGGCAAAGACCTCCTCGTAAAGCGCGCGTCCCGATATGGTGCTTACCTCTCTGCCGAGATACGCGTCAAGTCCTTCGAAAAACTCAAACGCCGAGTGGCTCTTTACCGTTGCTTTAATGATAAAATCAAGCGATTTGTCAAACCGTCCGGAGCTGACGAGCCTGTCAACAAGCGCCGCTATCCTTTTGAGGCGGCACAGGTCGGGAAAATCAATATAGTTATTTTTCAACACCTCGTACGGTGGACGCGGTGAGAAAACATATCCGTGTCGGTCAGCCTCAAGGCGAAGCTTGCAGCCATTCAGAAGCTTCAGAAATCCTACCTGAAGCTGGTCACAAAGACCGAACACGGCGTCGAAGGACTCCCCAAACCTTTCGTATGACTCAAACGGAAGTCCCGCGATCAGGTCGGCGTGGACGTGGACTCCCGGAATGCCGCGAAGCTTTGCAAGCATATCAAGCACCCTTTCGGTGTCGTCGGGACGGTCGCACGCAAGCAGAGCTTCACTGCTTGTGCTTTGCACGCCGATCTCAAGCTGAAATTTACCGTCGGGCGCGCGTGAAAGTATCTCAAGGCTTTCCTCGTCAAGCAGTGAGGCGCAGACCTCGAAGTGATAGCTCTTTGTATACCCGTCACCGAGCAGACCGCGCCAGATGGTCTTTGCTCTTTCGCGGTCGAAATTGAAGGTTCTGTCAACGAATTTGACTACCTTGATGCTTGATCCCGGACTTTCAAAGCGCAGAAGGTCGCGAAGCGTCCTCTCGGCAGACTTTGCCCTGACGCGCTTCTGTCCGCTTCCATATGAGGTGACGGATGAAAGGCAGTAAGCGCAACGGAAGGGGCATCCGCGTGAGGACTCGTAGTAAACTATCCGTCCTTCGGTTATCTCACGGTCGGTGTAGGGTATTCCCTGCTCCTCAAAGCCTGCAAACGCACCGCCCTCAACCGTTTTGTCGGGGTATTTTACGTCTGCCACGCCGTTTTCAATATCGCGGCAAAGCGCGGGAAGCGCGTCCTCACCCTCACCCGTGACCAAAAAGTCCACGAAGGGGTAAAGAGAAAGCTCATCGGGTGTCCAGAAGCTGACCTCGGGGCCTCCAAGCACGATTTTTGCGCGTGGCTTGAGCCTTTTCAGCTCCTCGGCAAGCGGCAGAAGCTCGTTTATGTTCCAGATATAGCAGGAAAAGCCGTAAACGTCGGATTGACAAGCATAAAGCTCCTCAAGAATGCGTGTACGGCTGTCTTTTATTGTATATTCAAGTGCGGTGACCTCGAAGCCCCCTGCCCTTAACGCCTCGGAAAGAGTACGAAGGGCAAGGCTTGTATGGACGTACGAGGCATTCATCGCCATAAGCGTGATCTTCATTGTGTCTTACTTAACCACCATAACGGAAATTCCGTCGGGGATGGCGGTAATGGAGGCATCGGGCTTACCGAGTATTTCCTTCGCTCTTTTTATAGCGGCATCAATACTGTGCTCGGGGATCATGTGCATCGCTTTTATCATCTCGTCGGGCGCTTCGGAAACGTATATGACCGTAGCCTTCAGAAGAATTCTGACGAGTATCTGCGACTGCCACTGGTCGGGCTCCGTCTCGTTTCTGCCTCTTGAAAGGAAGAGGGACATGGTCTTGTTCAGGTCGGACTCGCCCGATATGCGACGGTAAAGATCCTCGCCGCCGTGACCGTCCGTGGAGCTTGCAAGCATGATGATAACGCCGCCATCTCTGACGGTTGCCTCTGCCGCAGTCATTCCCTTGACTGCCTGATAAATGTTCTGATCAAGCGGATAACCTCCGTTTGTGGTGATGACTATATCCGCCTCGCGAGGCTCGACGCGGCAAAGTCCCGACAGAAACTCACAGCCCTTGGCGTGTGCCTTTTCGACATCGCCCGCTACGGCGTAGATCGCTTCCTTATTTTCATCTATAACGACGTTGACTATATACGCAAGACGCGCAGTTTTGGCGGCGTGGAGCATATCCGCGTGGATCGGGTTGCCCTCGATTATGCCGGTTCTTGCTCTTTCGTGCGCGATGAACTCGGAGCAGTGGTTGGCAAGGACGGTCTGTCTTGCGGCGATACCGGGAAGCACGCTCTTTCTGCCGCCCGAAAAGCCTGCGAAAAAGTGGGGCTCAATGAAGCCCTCCGCGACGAGCAGATCAGCCTCGTGCGCGATACGGTTGATGGAAAGCTCGCCGCCCGACGGAAGCGTGCCGATCCTTACCATATTTTCCGCGTCGGTGCAGTAGTGGATCGCGATATTTTCTCTTTCAACTATCTCCTCACCGAATTTTGAGATAAGCTCCTCTCGCGTCGTCTCGCGGTGGCAGCCCGTCGCGATCAGTATGGTAATATTTGCGTCGGGATTGCCCTCGCGTATCTCCTCAAGCATCGGGGGAATGATGACCTTGCTCGGAACGGGTCTTGTGTGGTCGCTTGCGATAATTACTATATTTTTCTTGCCCTTTGCAAGCTCGCAAAGTCTTGGTGAGCCGATGGGATTTTCCATCGCCTCTCTGACAAGCTCTATGGGAGCCTTCGCTGCCTTATATCCGTGAAGCTTTGAGACGAGAGTGCCGTTAAATACCTCGCCTGAAAAATCGTATTCAAGCCTTTGCTTGCCGTAGGGGAATGATACTACGCTCATGATGTCCTCCAAAAATAAAATGGTTTTGTTGTTGTTTATATTATAGCACAGAAAAAAATGGCAGTCAATCGTTTCCGTAATAAAAAGATACAAATTCGGAAACTATATAGACCAAGAGCCGCAAAGAGCGGTCAAAGTTTTCAGGAGTTAAAAAATGATAGAAAAGGATACGATAAGACTTCTGCGCGAATGCGACGCAGGTGTGAAAATGGGAATTTCATCTATAAACGAGGTACTTGACAGAGTAAAGGACGACGGTCTGCGTAGGGAGCTTGTCAAGAGCCGTGATAAGCACGAAAAGCTTGGCAGTGAGATACGGGAAAGACTTGACCGCTTCGGTGATGACGGAAAAGAGCCGAGCGCGATGTCGCGCGGTATGTCATGGATCAAAACCGAGGCAAGTATGCTTATGAACGAGTCGGATTCCACGATTGCGTCGCTTATGACCGACGGATGCAATATGGGGATCAAGTCGCTTAACAAGTATCTTAATGAGTATGAGGCGGCGGAGGAGTATTCGAAGGATATTACTAAGAAGTTGATTTCGCTTGAGCAGGAGCTTTTGGACGGCGTGGCGGGGGTTTTGTGAGTTTTTTGGAGAGATTTTTTCTTTCTATCTTTTGCGCAGATGGGTGTCCGTGAGGACACCCATATAGACGCCGAAGGCGTCCTGCTAATTGGTGCGAACAACGCGTTCTTCAATGAAATTTTTCTTTTTTGCCCTCTGGGAACGTACTTTTTTGGATGACCAAAAAAGTCATTTAAGGCGGAACCCGCCTAAGGGTTCCGCCTTAAAAATCCACCTCCGCCCAATGGATTATGAAGCGCGTAATGAAGTTTGGCAAAATGGTGAGAGATATCTCTCGCGGTGCTTATGAGTGCGGATATGAAGCAGTACGGACGGTAAGCGCACCTAAGGCTTAACACGCGATGTTCGCACTGCACATCAAACAGATGGCGCGTCCCCGAACCGTACAGTCTCGGGGCGGTGCTTTTTGCCCCGAGACGTTACCCCTTCCTCAGCACTTTATCCCCGACGCCCACCTTGAAGTGGGCGCTCGGCAGCCGGGGTTTTTCAAGGGACTTGTCCCTTGAATGCATTTTTTGTTTCTTTTTTGTGCAAGCAAAAAAGAAAACACAGAGTGCTGAGTCAAAAGTTTATTGAAAACCGCGCTGTTCGCACCAATTAGCAGGACGCCTTCAGGCGTCCCCCATCTGTGACCGCAAGCGGTCACAGATCTGCGCGAAAGATAGCAATAAACAATTCAAACTCTCCGCGAAAGATAGAAAGAAAAAGAAAAAAAGAATAAAACCCCCTCAAACCTCCAATAATAAATTACATAAACAACCCACGGAGGTACTCTTGTGAAAACAAAAAAACAAAGCAAAGCTTTCGGAGTCCTGCAAAGAGTCGGCAGAGCCTTCATGCTCCCCATCGCCATTCTCCCCATTGCGGGACTTCTCTTAGGCGTCGGCAGCTCCTTCACGAACCCCGCAACGCTTGAAAGTCTCGGACTTTCGTCCGTAATATATGAAGGAAGCATCCTTCACACGCTCCTTTCCCTTATGGCAAACGTCGGCAGCGCCGTGTTCGATAACCTGGCTCTGCTTTTTGCCGTCGGTGTCGCTATCGGTATGGCGAAAAAGGAAAAGGAGGTCGCCGCCCTTGCGGCAGTGGTGTCCTTCCTCATTATGAACACCGCCATATCGGCTTTGATCTTCGCGCGCGGCGGAGTGGACGCACTTCCCCCCAACACAACCACGGTGTCACTCGGCATCACTACGCTCCAGACGGGAGTGTTCGGCGGTATCATCGTTGGACTTGGCGTTGCCTATCTGCATAACCGCTTTTATAAGATCCGTCTGCCGCAGGTCATTTCCTTCTTCGGCGGAACGAGATTCGTTCCTATAATATCAGCCCTTGCCTACACACTCGTCGGCGTGCTGATCTTTTTCGTGTGGCCGCCGATACAGCGCGGTATATCCTCACTAGGTCAGCTCGTGCTTGAATCGGGATACGCGGGAACCTGGATATACGGTATCATTGAGCGCGCACTTATTCCCTTCGGACTTCACCACGTTTTCTACGTCCCCTTCTGGCAGACCGAGCTTGGCGGTACCGCCATTATCGGCTCACAGGTCGTTCAGGGCGCGCAGAACATCTTCTTTGCCGAGCTTGCGGCAGGCGTGGATAAGTTCTCCGTTTCCGCAACGAGATTTATGTCGGGAAAATTCCCCTTTATGATATTCGGTCTGCCTGCGGCGGCGTACGCTATGTACCGTGCGGCAAAGCCCGAAAAAAGACGCGCGGTCGGCGGTCTGCTTCTCTCTGCGGCTCTGACCTCGGCTCTGACGGGTATAACCGAGCCCATCGAGTTCACATTCCTGTTCGTAGCTCCTCTTATGTACGGTATCCACTGCGTGCTTGCAGGTCTTTCCTATATGCTGATGCATATTCTTGAGGTCGGTGTCGGAATGACCTTCTCAGGCGGTCTTATCGACCTTACCCTGTTCGGCGTGCTTCAGGGCAACGATCGCACCAATTGGGTACGCATTATTCTTGTCGGCATCGTCTACGCCGTCGTTTACTTCCTCCTATTCTATCTTCTCATCAGAAAGCTCGGGCTCAAAACACCCGGACGCGAGGAGGACGGTGAGGAGTCCCGTCTTTACTCCCGTGCAGACTACGAATCGGCACGCCGTGGCGGAAATAAGGGCGGTAAAGGGGGTCGAGGCGCGCACGACTTCGCCGTGAGTGCCTTGATACTTTCGGGTCTTGGCGGTCTTGACAACCTCCGGGAGCTTGATTGCTGTGCCACAAGGCTCAGAGTTACGGTCAATGACTCCTCACACATAAGTGAGGCAAGCCTCAGGCAAAGCGGCGCGTCGGGCGTTATCACGAGCGGAAACGGCGTTCAGGTAATTTACGGCCCGTCCGTCTCCGTTATCAAGTCCGCGCTTGAGGACTATATCGACGCGGGTGCGCCGCCGCTTGGTGAGGCGGAGGACTCCGAAAACGAGAACGTATCCCCTGAGACGGACGGTAAGAGTCAGGTCATGTCAGGGGGTGCGACGGAAACCCTGCTTCTTTCGCCGCTCGGCGGCACGCTTGTGCCTCTTGACAAGGTGGGAGACGAGGCGTTTGCTATCGGCGCACTCGGTGAAGGTATTGCCATCGAGCCTGAAACGGACACTCTCATGTCCCCCTGCGACGGTACGGTCGGTGTTCTGTTTGATACCCGTCACGCCGTCACGGTCAGGACGGACACGGGACTTGAAATACTGATGCACATCGGCATCGACACGGTACGACTTAAAGGCGAGGGCTTTTCCGCGCTCGTTAAGCCCGGTCAACGCGTAAGAGCAGGTGATGCGCTTATAAAATTCGACCTTGAAAAGCTGAAACGTAGCGGTTACTCCGCCACGACCCCTTTGACGGTTACCTCGGAAAAGGGAGAGATCGAGGTGAAAACGGTCAGAGGCGGCGCGGTAACGGTCGGTCAGGAAATATTGAAGGTCAAAACAGTGAATTAACGGAGAACGGATAAAATGAGAAGCTTCAGCTATACCGTAAAGGACGAGGTCGGCATTCACGCCCGTCCTGCGGGACTAATCGCTAAAAAGGCAAAGGAATACGAAAGTGCCGTAACGATAGAAAAGGACGGCAGAGCCGTCAAAGCAACGGGACTTGTTGCCATTATGGGCCTTGCGGTCAAGAAGGGCGACACCGTGACGGTCAGAGTCGAAGGACGGGACGAGGACGAGGCGGCAGACGCGCTTGAAAGACTGCTCCGCGAAATTCTTTAAGCTATGTCGGAGGTAGGAATGACGGAAAAGGTACTGAAGGGACGGGGCGCATGTCACGGTATCGCAATCGGTACGGCTTATACCGTAAGGGAGACGGACTCCGTATCTGCGGCTCCGCCGCAGCGTATGTCAGGGGATGCATCTGCGGAGGCGGTACGGCTTGAGGCGGCAAAGGAGCGCGCGGCAGGGGAGCTTGACGCACTGTACCAAAAGACCCTTTCGGACGCGGGAGAGGAGGCGGCGGAGATCTTCTCCATACACGGAATGCTGCTTGAGGACGAGGATATCTGTCTTGCGCTTAAAGATCAGCTTGCAAGTGGATATACTGCGGAGTACGCGGTCTTTGTGGCGCTTGAGGACGTAGCGCAGAGCTTTTTTGCGATGGATGACCCCTACCTCAGCGCACGCGGAGCTGACGTGTTGGATATAAGAGGGCGACTTCTGCGTTGCCTTGGATTCGGGACACAGGAGTCGGCAGAGCTTCCGCGCGACGCAATAGTTATCGCCCGTGACCTTTCGCCAAGTCAGACCGCCTCACTTGACACGAAAAGAGTAAAGGGTATCGTCACGGCGGCAGGCTCGGTCAGCTCACACACCGCAATACTTGCCCGAAGCATGGGAATACCTGCGGTCATAGGAGTTGGAGACGAGCTTTTAAGATGTGTGCGTGACGGAGACACGGTCGTGGTGGACGGCAGAGTGGGTGAGGTGCTTCCGTCACCGTCTCAGGACGAGCTTTCGGAGGCAAGAAAACGTCTTGCGGACTATCTTGAAAGCGAGGAGCAGCTCACTCTTCTGAAGGGCCTTGAGACCGTAACCCCCGACGGGCAAAAAATAGAGCTTTGCGCCAATGTCGGCTCGGTCAGGGATCTTGACTCCGTGATAGCATCAGATGCGGAGGGGATCGGGCTTTTCAGAAGTGAGCAGTTGTATCTTGAGCGGATGAGTGCGCCTAACGAGGAGGAGCAGCTTCGCGTTTACCGTGAGCTTTTGCTCAGGATGGGACAGAAGCGCGTGATAATCCGCACGCTTGACGTGGGGGCAGACAAGCAGGTGGGGTATCTCGGTTGCGAGAAGGAAGAAAACCCCGCGCTCGGTCTGCGTGCTATAAGACTCTGCCTTGACCGTCCCGTGCTTTTCCGCACTCAACTGTCCGCGCTCTTCCGCGCATCCGTTTACGGCAGGCTGGGTATAATGTTCCCGATGATAACCTCAGTCTGTGAGGTGGAACGTATACTTGCACTGTGTGACGAGGTCAAGAGCGACCTTGCCGCAAGGGATGTTCCCTTCTCTGCCGACGTGGAAATAGGGATAATGATAGAGACGCCTGCGGCGGCGGTGATAAGTGACCGTCTTGCGCCTCTCGTTGACTTCTTCAGTATAGGAACGAACGATCTCACTCAATACACTCTTGCAATAGACCGACAGAATCCCTCACTTGACGGCTATCTTGACACGCACCACGAGGCGGTATTGCGTCTCATTGAGCTGACGGTGAAAAACGCGCACGCACACGGCACGCGCGTTGGTATCTGCGGTGAGCTTGCCGCCGATACGGGTCTTACGGAGTTTTTTCTCCGCGCAGGAGTTGACGAGCTGTCGGTTGCTCCGTCGGAGGTGCTGAGGGTAAGGGGAAAAGTGAGAAATGGGTAGAGGTGTTTTTTCTTGCTATCTTTTGCGCAAATCTGTGACCGAAAGGTCACAGATGAGGGGCACCTGCGGTGCCTGCTAATTTGTGCGAACAACGCGGTTTCTAATGATCTTTTGACTCAGCACTCTGTGTTTTCTTTTTTGCTTGCACAAAAAAGAAACAAAAAATGCATTCAAGGGACAAGCCCCTTGAAAAACCCCGGCTTCCGAGCGCCCACTGAACAAGCTCACGCTTGTTCTTAGGTGGGCGTCGGGGTGATTGCAAAGTGGAATGGGTAACGTCTCGGGGCAAAAAGCACCGCCCCGAGACTGTGCGGTTCGGGGATGCGCCGTCGGGATATGATGCGGTGCGAACATCGCGTGTGCATCTTTTGGCGGTTGATTTGTCCATAGGTGCGGAGAAGGGTTCCACCGCACCGGCAGGGGCGTGCATTGCACGTCCGCGGATGTTATCCGCCGATTTGTCCGTAGGCGCGGAGACGGGTTTCACCATTCAATGTAGGGACCGACGTCCTCGGCGGTCCTCAAAACTTTGATGTTTGATGCGGACCGTCCGTTTTGCAAAGCAAAACTCACGCCGGCCCCTACAAGATCGGAGAAAATTTGCATCTTCATCTGACGATTTTTTACATTTCAACCTTTGGCGTTGCGCGTTCTCACCCACCCGACATCCGTCGGGAGCCCCGATTTCGCTTGCGAAATCTTCGGAGAGGGCCTTGGAAAAAATTGCACCTTCACCTGCCGATTCAAGCGCAAAGCGCGCGTAGATGTGGAGACGGTTTTCACCATTCAATGTAGTATGTTGTAACAACTAAAACTTGACAAATCTCCCCGCGTGTCATCTTGAGCGAAGACCGCCCGAGATCTCGCTTCGCCTACGGCTCGCGCTTTCGTGCAAGCACGAAAGTTCGG
>JAFVQC010000093.1 GCA_017504995.1 Clostridia bacterium | reverse complement strand
ATTATTTCTTCAGATATGCGTATGCGGAAAGCAGCGCCTTCACACCCTCGCCGACAGACGAGGCAATCTGTTTTGCCTTAATCGAGGTGGAATCTCCTGCGGCAAAGAATCCCGGAACATTGGTCTCGCAGTTCTCGTTGACGATAATCTCCTTTTCCGCGTTCATCTCAACCAGTCCCTCGAACATCATCGTGTTCGGGTTCAGACCGATTCCAAGGAAAACACCTTCGACCGGAATCTTCTCGATGCCGGACTTGAAGAGCTTCGTGATACCGCCGCCGAGTTTTTTCAGCGCGATTCCCTCCACGAACTGACCGCCGTAAATCTCCTCGATTTCATATCCGGTGTGGAAGACAACATTACTCTTGGTCTTTAAGCGGTTTAAGAGAATCTCATCTCCGCGAACCTTGCTTCTGACAATTACATGCACCTCGGAGGCGATGTCTGCAAGTTCGAGAGCCATATCAAGGCCCGTGTTTCCGCCGCCGATAACCGCAACCGATTTTCCTTTATAGAGCGGCCCGTCGCAGGTGGTACAGACCGCAACACCTTTTCCGAAGAAATCAGTCTCTCCCTTCGCACCGGAGAACCGCGGGATTCTGCCGGTCGCGGCGATAACTGCTTTTGCGGTTACCTTGTGCCCGTTGAGCGTCTCGATTTCGAAAACGCCGCCCTTTCTGACGATGGATGTTCCAACATCCTCTAAGAACTCAACGCCCGTGGACTTTGCATGCTCGGCAAGCTTGCCCATTAAGACATCCCCCGGGACATCCGGGATTCCCGGATAGTTCTCGACGGTCTTGCTCTGGTTCACCATACCGCCGATAGCCCCGCCGATAACAAGCGTGTCAAGCTCCTTTCTTCCTGCATAGAGTGCCGCCGGAAGACCTGCTGCGCCTGCGCCGATGATAACCAGCTCATGGTCTGCAGTAATCGGAGCTTCTGCTGCCGGCTCGTCGCCTAAGAGCAGAATCTGGAGCTTCATTAAATCATCGCCGATAACGATTTCTTTTCCGTCAATGATAATAACCGGCACTCCGCGCTGACCGGAAATCTCAATCATCTTTTTTGCGTTTGCACTGTCGGATACGTCATAATTCGTATATTCGATATTGTGTTTTGCGAAGAATGACTTCACGTTTTTACAGTGCGGACAGTCCGGAAGAGAATAAATCTCAACAGTATGTGGCATACTATACCTATCGGCTTTTGAACCTATTAAGCTGTCGGATTCAGGAAAAAAAGGTTAGTTGTATTTTTTGATTTTGATATCAGCAGTAATCGACTCGTCAATCTCGAGCGGGTTTACATTCTCGATTTTTCTGATACCGATTCCGTGCACCGAAAGGCTTCCGGCGATAGCGTACTTCTTGACGACCATACCGACCGCTTCGATATTGTCCCCGACCTTAATCTCCTCATCGAGCGGCATGGAACGGAAGACCACCAGAGCACCCGAGCCGTCGAAGATCTGGTACTTCGGTCTGCCCATGAATTTGCCCTTGACACTCTGGACAACACCCTCGACTCTGACCGCCTTTCCCTGCATGTTGAGGTTGACATTCTTGATTCTCATCGGCTTTGCGCCTGCTTCATACTCGGGAAGGAGCTTGATGTACTGTCCGCCGAGACTGTAACTGCTTACAGCCGGGATGATTAAGAGACACAAACAAAGCGGCAGTCCCCAGTAGATGTAGCTGAAGTCGTTGGTTAAGAAGAACGACCAGATAAACAGCAGAACAAAGAAGACAAATACGATGATTACCGCAGGAGATACATGGATTTTCACGCCTTTGATTTTCATAATTCTCTTAATCTATCAAATGATTCCGATTATATAAATAGTTACTTCTTTT
>JAFVQC010000082.1 GCA_017504995.1 Clostridia bacterium | reverse complement strand
AAAGTATCCTCCTTTTCAATGGATAAATTTTTCATCGTTTGGGGTGGTGCGTTATCTTTCATTTTTTTGGAAACAATCCCGGCAAGCTCCGAGAGCGTCTGTGTTGTCATAGCAATCATCACATACCCACTGATAACAATGTCGGCACTGATTGAACCGCAAGGCAAGCTGCTGGGTTGCTTTCACCTTTGCGTGGTTAAAGGCTGACTGGCTTAATTTGTTCGCCCTGCCATCCGCACACCTCGCAAGCGTTCGCACGTTCCGACAGATCAGCGGTATTCTCGCTCCGTACTGCTTCTTGCCGCAGATCGGACACTCAGCATAAAAGCGCAAGGTTTCCGCATCCACTCGGATCCGCTTGTAGAACAGTTTCATATCACACCTCCGTTCTGTAGATTTTCCGTTTGTAACTTTTTTTCAAAGCTTTTCGTTTTTTGCTCAAAAGCCATTGAAAAATATGCCCATCTGTGCTATAATATACAGGCAACATATCGGGACGGTCTCTGCAATGCCGTGGGCAGACAGAGGAGTTTATGTTGGTACACAGTACCAACATAAAGGGATATCCCTTTAACTTTTTGTTTCCTGCGGAAAGGTTATAGCTTGCCCCTCCCGTGCTTTACACTTAAAATTATACGGATTTTTTCGGTTTTGTATATCCCACGTTGGTGGGATATTGCGAAAATACCCCGAAAAAACGGGGGATTTTTCGAAAAAAAGTGGGGGTACCCCCTTTTCGGATAAAAATTTGACACAAAGGAAGGTGCTGATTATGAATCACCCGATTCTTATAGAAAACCAAAAAAAGAGGAGAGATATTCCGCTGTGGATGCTCGTCTGCTTCTCCATGTTCAGCTTTTGGCAGATGGGATTTATCTTTTATTTCCTTGAGCCGTCCTCGGCTCTCGACGGAAAGATCCCCATCGACATTAACATCGATTACGGCACTACGCTGACCGCGGTTTGTTACATACTGGGTATCCTCACCATGATCTTCCTGCCGAGGATTATTACGTGGGCGCAGAGGATCGCCACGGGCGTTGCGCTTCTTTCGGCTATCGCTTTCTTCCTACCCCTGCCGGAGGAAGCTCTGCGCTTTAACATTTACCTGCAGATCTTCTGCTGCTGTCTAATGATCGGCTTTGAGACCTTTCTTGTGGTTACTTACTTTTCCGAGAAAAGCAGCGTTAAGTATCTGACCTTCGGCTACGGTATAGCGGTGTTCCTGATCGCTTTGGTTCAGAACGAGGTGATATCCATCCCGTTCTCTACCTTCCGCTATGCAATGGTGGCGGCGCTTGTGCTTTTGTTTATCTTCTTCCTCCGTATCCCTGCGGGTAAGGAGCGTTTGCCGAGATTTGTTAAGAAGAGCGACGGTATTTCTGCACCGAAAAAGCTGATGTGGGGGACATATCTTCTTATGTTCATTATCGCACTGATGGGCGTTGCCGGCCCTGCGGTTGTCGGTAAGGCAGAGCACGGCGTTTCCATTATGTATTTGGTCGTGGCACTTTCCTGTTTCACGATGTATTTGCTCCACAAAAAAGCGAACGTTCATCCCTTCCGACTGATGCCCGTGCTGGTGGGGCTTGGCGGACTCGGTTTCCTTTTGATGCTTGTTACCGACTACGTTCCCGCGCTTGCATACGTCGCTTGCGCGTTGATCGGATTTGGTATGGCGGCTTGTATGCTCGCTCCGCTTTACGGTGTGCCGATCATGAAATCCTATCCCTCAAAATACATACCTTGCGCTATCATCGGTCTTGCGCTCTCGGCTGTTCTCGTTCACGCCGTGATTGCCGAGATATTCCTCGGTGCGCCTACCGCGCTGTACATCTTCTATGCGGTGATCATGGGTGTGCTTGTGTTCGTATATATGCAGGTCGAGCCGTTCTTGATGTTCGCCCTTCGCCGTAGGATCACGGACGAGGAAGCCGTTCCGCAGACAACAGAAGAGGCGGTTGTTCCAGCTGCAGAGGTCACCGAGGCAGATACCACCTCCGATCCTCTTGACGTCCTTACTCCGAAGGAACGGGAGGTTGCGGAATTTATCTGTATGGGTTATACCAATGCGGATATTGCTAAATTGATGTTTATTACAGAATACACGGTTAAGGATCATACCAAGAAGATTTATCCCAAGATGGGTGTTCGGAGTCGTTTTGAGCTTGCCACACTCGTGAGCAAGCACCGTGAAGCTGCAAAGAAATAACTGACCGAAAGGAGCTGAACGTTTGATACTTGCTGACAGATTAAACCGGATTATTGAAGAGAGACAGATCAGCAAGGCAGAATTCGCAAGGAGGATCGGCGTGACACCGCAGTACG
>JAFVQC010000081.1 GCA_017504995.1 Clostridia bacterium | reverse complement strand
CGAGGATGACGGAGAGCGTCCGCAATTTATACCGCAGATGTAAGAAAGGAGAAAATCGACTATGCGACTACACGCAGAACTGCGACGAAAGCAATCCGAAATACAGGATGAAAACTGCATCGTCACAGATATTATTGAACTACCCGAAAGCGAATACGCCTCGCTGTATCAGAACCTTCTGAGAGAGCGTGACTACCTTGCAGAAAGGGTGAATATGGAATCCTTCATTGACGGACAGCGATGCTGTGTTCTCGTCCTCGGCGAAGGTCAGGAGGACGGCATCCTCGTAGATAGCCAGGGATCGTCCTACGCAAGGCGATCCGCATTCATCCCCGAAGCGAGAACCCTCGTGAGAAACCACATCCGGAAGCTTGCCGACTACGTGGTATCCGAAGGCACTGAGCATACCGAGGACGGCAGATGGGCAAACACTTACGACGAGCTGTACTATCACTTCGGAGCGAACATCACCGATGCCAACGGAAACGGCAAACTGCTCCGAGAGGAACTGCAGCGCAGAGATGAAGTCAACGAGCTGATCATGACCGAGGACTGCATCGAGATCAACTACCACTTGGCGTATTGTCAGAACTGCGGCGAGGGCGGTATCAGCGGAACGCTGGATCTGCTCTCACTCCTCGGATGCAACCTCTACGACGTACACTTCACCTGCGATAATCAGGACTGTACGCCCATCAGCCGACTGAGCGCAGATATGCTGACCGAGGAAGGCAAACGAGAATGGGCTGACGTTCTCTCCGCAAAGGTGGAGTCCATCACATTCGAGAACGAGAGCTTCAAGTGCAAGCTTGCCAACTGCGATCCCGAACGACTCCGTGCATTCACCGAGATGCTGAACGGTCAATGCGATGCCGAGGACTATGAGCGTTGGGTGAAAAGCTCCGGCATCACCTATCCGCAGACTGAGGATCACAGTCCCACGCTCTCTATGTAGGAGGTGCGAACATGAGTATATTCCACGCATCCTTCCAAAAAGCACGGTCGGGTATGCTGACCAATATCTGCGAGATCGAAAAGGTGGTGGAACTGACCGACGAAGAATACGAGCGTTTCAGTCAGAACCTCACCGTGTCGAGCAAGCTGCTCTCACAGGAGTCCGACCGATTCCGAGTGGACGAACACGGCATCGCAAGATGCTTGCTCGTTATGGCAGAAGGCCGTCAGGACGGCACCTTGGTGCTGACCGAGGGTTACGACTACGCAAGGCATACTGCACACCTGCCTAACGCCCGACAGTTCCTCAAGATGGAGCAGTCCTTCCGCCTCGCCGAATTCGTAGATCGAATGCACAGCCTAACCAATCAATTCGTTGCCGATGCCATCGACAGGCAGGTCGAGGGTGAATACAAGATATCCCTCGCACCGATCCGAAACAAAGTGGTCAACGACTCGTTCAGTGCGTCTCTGTTTATGGAGATGCTCTCCGAGCGACCGGAGATCGCCGAGGTGGACTACGACTACGAGAACGATACCGTATCCGTTGCACTTGCGGATGAGCATATCCGATTTACTGATGAAAGCGGAATGCGGTATCTGACCGAACAGGATATCGAGGTCATGTGCGCCAAGCATATCCTATGGCTCAACGACGAGGGCGGTGAACAAGCTGACTTCTCAAATTGCGTGATCCGAGGAATGGATCTGTCGAGAAGAAATCTCAATCAAGCCATCTTCGACGGAGCGAAGATCAGCAACACACAGCTCTACAGCGCCGAGCTGTGCTACGCATCCTGTGTCGGCACCAAGTTCTATAACTGCTACGCCACCGACCTCACCGCCGAAGAAGCCAGCTTCAAGGGTGCGGAGTTTATCGGCACAGAATTAGGTCGTAGCGTTTTCACCCACAGCAACTTCGCCGATGCACGATTCCGAAACTGCGAGGTGTACAGTTGCAGCTTGGACGGCTCTTGTATTGAGGGAACGGACTTCGGTGACACCGACACTTCTCTCGTCCGCATGAACCGATGCACCTACGACGAGGATATCTGGAACGCCGAGCAGAACGGCTCACCGATCACGATGTAGGAGGTGTGCTATGGCAGGTAAGATCAAATCCATCCACGGCATTTATAAGAAGCACGGCCGTGAGGCATTCCTCGAAGCCGCCGCCTACTACTCCGATCACGTGAATCCGAACAGTATCGATAAGACCATCGATGAGATGGAGTCCCGTTGGTACGATGCCACCCACCGACAGACCGAAGCGGAAAAGATGGTCGAGGACTATAACAACGGTCAGACCATCTTAAACGATCCCGACATTGCCTGCACCGATACCGGTCAAGCAATGGTCATGTGAAAGGAGAATCCGAAATGAAGAAAACGTCAATCACGATTTCCTTTGACGAGGAAAAGCTCTCTGCGCTGAAGATGTACCTCACACAGAGAGGTGTGCAGGTGGAGTCAGAGCTGGAACGCTCCCTCGAAACCCTGTACACGAAAACCGTACCTGCCGGAGTACGTGAATTCATTGAGATGAAATCCGGCAACACACCCAAGCCTGCACCCACCGTGAAGAAACCGAAACCTTCTCCTTCTTCTGCCGTGGGCGCTGGCGGCCAGGAGGTGCAGAACGGATGAACCACGTTGAGGTAACTCTGTATTTTAACG
>JAFVQC010000080.1 GCA_017504995.1 Clostridia bacterium | reverse complement strand
AAAAAGGTAGCCGTAGCCATCGTATCCGACAAGAAAGGACGGAAGGTGGTGATAGGCATTGTACTCGGAATTATTTTCGTGATTATGATGCCGATCATCGCCATTATGGGAATTTTCTCGGGTGGCATAGACCTCGGGCTTGACGATATCAACAGCCTCATCGAACAGCAACAGACGGTGGGTGAATCCACGCTCACCGCCATAGAGGAATCTATGCTTGACGAGGGCTACTCGCAGCTTAAGGTGGAGGAAGCACAGGCAATCTATCTGCTTGCGCTTTTTGACAAAACGGATGAGGAAAACTTCGTGGATCGCCTTGTCGGTTGCTTTGAAACCGAGCAGACGGACACGGAGCTTATATCTGCCGTAAATGCCGAATTCGGCAAGGCAATCAACCCCTCGGATTTCACCGTAGCGGTACAGGAAATACGAGATAAATATGCAGAACAGGAGGACGATGAAAGTGGATAACAACGAACAGAAAATATTGGAACTGCAGGCGCAATTGTATCGAGCGATAAAGGAATATTACCCGTCGCTCGACTCTCTTGCAAAGAAACTGCAGGATGACTACAACGACGGTGTTCCGTTCGTTCAAAGAGAGGAAGATAGGCTTGGGCTTTGTTTTATTCTTGACTATTACGATGATATCGAAGGTCAGATCAGGGGGCTGCAATCGGACAAAACGATTACGGCAGAAGAAGAACACAAAAAAGAGGTGGACGAAGCCACCGACATGATCACCGCCGAGGACATCGTGGAACAGGCAGTATATGCAGCCAACGCACCCGAATGCTGTGCCGAGGATCACGCAGAAAATATGCTCTCCATGCTCGGCGCAAACATCGTGGACGAGGACGTGTATCACGATGAGGATGAATGCCCGAAGCTCGAAATCGGAGGTATAGAATGAGAGGAATCAATATCTGTTTTGACTACGAAAACGATGATATCCCTACACGGTTATGCTACCCCGAAAAGATAATCGAACTTCCGAGTGAGCAGTTTTATCAGTTCAAGAAAAACCCTCACGGCGATCATCTTTTCATTGACCGTAATGAAGAATTTATGTACGAGGGCGAACACGATGAGTACCACGGATTGCTCCTTACGAGTAAAGCAACCGAGGACGGCATATTCGTTATGAGTACACCGTTCAGGCGAGAGGTGGCGCACGTTCCGTATGCCCGTTATTATCTCGACCTTGAACAAAACCCTGCCTTGCTTGAATTCAACGCAGACATGGTAGGGGCAATTGATAAAATTGTCAACACGGCAGTAGAAAATCAGGTGGACGGACAGTACGTGACGGTCACGCCTAAAATTCGCAGTATGGTAAACGATGGAACGTTCAATGAGGAACTACTCTTTCGGATGCTCCAAGACCGAAAGGAGATCGACGAGGTGTCCTACGATTACGAAACCGAGAGGATTTATATTCTGCTTGCACCCGACCATGTTCAAAGGACGGATGACAGCCATCTGCGTGAGCTTTCGGATGAGGACATCGAGATTATGTGCGCCAAGCATATCCTGTGGCAACACGATGCCGGAGGCGAACGTGCAGACTTCTCGGGCTGTCTCATAAAGGACAAGGATCTGTCGCAGAGAAACCTCATGGATGCGGATTTTACAGGGGCGAAATTCTCCAACACACGGCTATGGAAAGCCTCGCTTTGCTTTAGCAATTTTGACGGCGCACAGTTTTATAATTGTGATCTTTCCTCTGCCGTTGCGGAAGAATGCAGCTTTAAGAATTGCGACATCAGGAACTGCGAAATGCAGAACGGAATTTATACGCATAGCAACCTCACAGGAACGGTTATGCGTGGATGCGAGCTGTATGGCGTAAGCCTGCAAAACTGCTGTCTTGAGGATACGGATTTCACCGATAGCAATGACCAATCCGTCAACCGCCGAGGCACTACGCTCGATGAACAGGAATGGCTCGACGAAGCCGAAGAAATAAAATTGGGAGAGATGCAATGAGCGAAAACAACACACCTCGTACACTCTACGTTGCATACGGCAAAGGGCTAAATATACGAGAAATGAAACGCCATTGCCCCGATGCGGAACTCGTGGGAACAGGCGAGATCGACGGTCAGGAATTGCGTTTTAAGGGGATAGCTCAATATTCATATTTAACGCTCTGTCCGAACAAGGAATCGTCCGTCCCCGTTGCCGTTTGGAAGATCCGAGAGGAAGATGCCGACAAATTCAAAAAGGTGGAAAATGGCTCAAGCAAAAAGCCTTTTTCAGTCCGCCTTGATAACGGATATACGGTCAATGCATTCGGCTTTTATTCCGAACACGAATACTCGATTGCAATGCCTGCAAAACGGTATTTCCAAGAGGTCTACCAAGGTTATGTCGACAATGGATTTGATACGCAGATTTTGCACGATGCGCTCATAAATACTACGCATGAATTCTACACAAAAACCAAGGATGGATGGCTTGAATTCTCCACTCCGTATGAACAGGCAGGCAACGAGGAAATAACCGAAAATCCCTGCGACGAAAATCAACTCGGCATCAAGCCGGCGATGCAATAACAGCAGAAAAAGAAAAGAGGTAAAAAGCATGAAGAAAGCACAGATTACGGTATCCTACGATGAGGAAAAGCTCTCCGCAATCACGATGTACCTTGAAGAAAAAGGCGTGAGCGTAGAGAGCGAGATCGAGAAAGCAATCGATACGATATACAACAAAACCGTACCCGTAGGGGTGCGAGAATTCATCAGCAGGCGCAACGGCGGCTCTGCTCCCAAGGCGAAGAAGATCAAGCCTGTTTCCTCTTCTGCTGTGGGCGTTAACAGA
>JAFVQC010000079.1 GCA_017504995.1 Clostridia bacterium | reverse complement strand
TAGGGGAGCGCCTTGGTGCTCCCGAAAAAACAACCGAATTTCCGCAAATAATCGGCGAACAGGAAAGATGTCGTTTCCCGTAAGCCTTCCCCCGTGGGGAAGGTGGCGGCGAAGCCGACGGATGAGGAGAACGGCATAGAATGCAACAAACGGCGAACCGAGAACCATAAATTTTAATGAAACACGGTAGGGGTCGGCGTCCTCGACGACCCGCGAAAAAACAATCGAATTTTCGGAATCAAACGGCGAACCGAAGAACCATAAAATTCATGTAAAACCCGTAGGGATCGGCGTCCTCGACGGTCCATGCGAATAAAAATCTTAAAAAATGCAAAAACAGCGTAGCCGTGAGAGGTTTCTCATAGCTACGCTATCTTTTTTCTTCGTTATCGCGCCTTACCTTTTCACAGGTTGCCGTAGGGGTTCTTTTCTAATCTTATTTGATCCGCAGACGGCTGCGGAGACGGTACAGATAAAAGGAAATGAGCCTCGTCAGGGCAACGTCGTACACGGGGAAGGCGATCTCCGCCAAGACCGCGAAGGCGACGTAAAGCAACAGCAGAGAGTCGGCGGTTTCTCCAACGGTCATGAAAAAATGAGACAGAAGGATCATCGCGACCAACGCCACGTTGAATACCAGCTCCTTCAAAACCCACGCGACGGTCCTTGAACGCTTCTCCAGCTTTTCCTTTATGATGGGGTAATACCCGAAAAACAAGAGGTACATCACCGCAGGGGTTTTCTGGGGCAGAAGGAGCAGAGAGAGCAGACCCGTGACCGCAAAGATCAGCCAAGGCGCGCTGCCTCCGTATTCAATGACGGCAAACACGCAAAACAGAGAGGCGATCACCGCCATGGAAATGTCCACGACCTCGATCATAGAGCCGATCCAGAGCAGAATCACGCCCAGCGCCGACAGCATGGCGCAGACGGTCAGCCGTTTGGTTGCTTGCGAGGAACGATTCTTCGGCATAGCAATTCTCCTTTTGTGCGCGGTGTCTTAACAGCAGGAGATCAAGTCTCCGCCGCAGCACTCGCAGCAGCAGTCGGCGCAAAGCAGTCCCGAGCAAACGTCACAGCCCGAGCAACCGCCGCGAGAGGTGGTCTGATATCCGCCTCCGTAGCCGTTTGCCCGACGGCGAAGCTGCTCCTGCGCCGCGCGGTATTCGTTGTTATAAGGGTCCATGGAGCAGGCGGTATCGAAATGATGCTGGGCGTCTACGTGATTGCCCTTGCGGAGCAGGACGTTGCCCATGAGGAAAAACCACTCGGCGTTCCGTTCCTCTACGGGTACGTTGTTGAGCAGCGTTTCCGCCTGCGCGATATTGCCGCTGTGAATGGTGCGGCGGATCTGCTGATATTGTGGATTTTGGGAGTAAGAGCCCGAATAGCCACCCGAATAGCCGCCGTTTTGAGTCCGTCCGCCGCCGGTTTCCCGCATTTGCTTGATCTCCTCGTAGGCGGCGTTGACCTCTTTCATTTTTTCACTTGCCAAATCGGCAAGATCGCTGTCCCGATATTTGTCGGGATGGTATTTTCTCGCCAGCGCGCGATAGGCTTTTTTGATTTCCTCGTCGGACGCATCGGGAGATACGCCCAGTACCTTGTACGGATCCGTCATGTGTTGTCCGTCCTTTCTTCTTTCTTCTGCTTTCGGTCCTTTTTGCATCGCTTGGCACAGCGATCGGCTTCGATTTTTTCGATCCGCTGGGGAAGTCCGAGATACAGAATATTTTGAATAATATTTTCAATGATTTCGTTGTCAAAGGTCATCAGATCCGCCGCCGCTTCCGCGTCGTAAAGCTGATTCTTCAGCGCAAGGCGAATGCCCTCCCGCTTTTGCTCGTCGGGAAGCTCGCCGCCGTAAAGCAACAAAAACGGATTGTACCGCCCCTTTTCGGCGTCGTCCTCCAGATCGTCCAGCGCGTCGGCAACGTAGATCCATTTTCCCACCGTCCGACCGAGCGCGGAGGCGATCCGTCCGTCGGATTCCGAAAGCCCGAAGGAAACGATCTCGGCGAGAATGTCACCGAAGATCCCCGCGGGGATATCCACGCTGGCAACACCCGAGGCTTCGGTCTCGGCAAGCCTTGCAAGACCCGCGGCGATTCGCCCGTCCAATTCTCCAAGACCTGCCCGCAGCGCTTTTTTGCGGCTGTGGGATACGAAGGGACGAAGGATGCGGGCGCGGAGCTTTTTTGCGCCCCGTTCGTCCGAGAGATCGTCAGCGATCTTGTGGTAATTTAATAACGCCGCCGCCTGCGCGCAGTATGCGAGGGAGGGGTTGTGCTTCATGTAATTCCGCTTTTTGAGTGGGTGCGCCAAGCAACGCTTTTGCCCAAAGGAAACCTTTTCCTTGAGAAAGGTGATGCGAAGCAGGGCGAGGAAGGCGAAGTCGTAGGAGAGGGTCATGCGGGAGCATTGCCCCGTGCATTTGCCCATGGAACGGCAAAGCCCGCAGTACGTACCGCGGTAAAATTCATATTCCTTTACCTTCAGCTCCGAGCTGTTGACCCGCACGTATCCGAACAAAGCAAGCCCCCCTTGTGACGATACCCAAACATCTATTATACAGCGTGTAGAAAAAGTCCCAAAAGAAAACAGGGTTTCAGCAATTTGAACAAAAGGAATTCCCGTATTAGCCTTCCCCAGCGGGGAAGGTGGCGGCGAAGCCGACGGATGAGGAGACTGCTGTTTGTGTATTGCGCTCCCGTTCTCCTCATCCACCGCAAGCGGTCCCCCTTCCCCGCTGGGGAAGGCTTTTTTGTGCAACTTTTTTGTTATATAGGTTTTTCGACAGACTGCATCTATTATATTATCATATCGCAAATTTATGGGAAATACAATAGACGAATTGTAAATATTTTGCCAATTTCCGAAAATATTGGCAAAAAACAGATTTTCGTTTGCTTTTTGCGAGGGATACTATTCTCCCGTGGAAATGATTCCTCGTTATCTGCGGATTCTGCCAAGCCCCCCATGAAACGACACCTTTCCTATTCGCCGTTTGATTGTGGAAAATTGGTTGTTTTTTCGGGTCGTCGGTAACCCAAGCCTTCCCCCGTGGGGAAGGGGGACCGCTTGCGGTGGATGAGGAGAACGGCATAGAACACAACAAACGGCGATCTCCTCATCCGTCTGCGCCTTCGTCGCATC
>JAFVQC010000092.1 GCA_017504995.1 Clostridia bacterium | reverse complement strand
TAGCTTTGCAAGCTAGGGGTCAAGGGTTCGACTCCCTTATTCTCCACGAGCCGTAAGGCGATGGTTCATTGACATGATGGAAGAAGACACGAGAGATAAGGATTAGAGATAATCCGTATCGAGCAACTAAGAAAAGAAAGACAAGAGCGCGAGCATAATAACGTGATGTCGTTGACGGTTACACGTAAAGTAACCAAGGGCGCACGGGGGATGCCAGGGCTCCTGGAGGCGAAGAAGGACGTGACAAGCTGCGATAAGCCGGGCGTAACTGCAAATAAGTGCTGATACCCGGATTTCCGAATGGGGCAACCCGTCAGGTTGAAGGCCTGACATCCTTTAGAAGGAGGCGAACCCGCCGAACTGAAACATCTAAGTAGGCGGAGGAAGAGAAAACAATAGTGATTCCGCGAGTAGTGGCGAGCGAAAGCGGAAGAGCCCAAACCGGGGACGTCAAGGCGTCTCCGGGGTTGTAGGACTCCCAAATCATGAACATACCTTAGCGGAAGAGTTCTGGAAAGTACCGCCGTAGAGGGTGACAGTCCCGTATGCGAAAAGGGGATGTTCAGGGGGGAGTATCCTGAGTAGGGCGGGACCGGAGGAATCCTGCCTGAATCCGGCGGCACCATCCGCCAAGGCTAAATACTACCAGGAGACCGATAGTGTACCAGTACCGTGAGGGAAAGGTGAAAAGAACCGCGAGCAGCGGAGTGAAAAAGAACCTGAAACCGTGCGCCTGCAAGCTGTCGGAGCCCTCAGGGGTGACGGCGTGCCTTTTGCATAATGAGCCTACGAGTTGCTCTTCACTGGCGAGGTTCAGCGCCTTGAGGCGCGCAGCCGGAGCGAAAGCGAGTCCGAACAGGGCGAGTGAGTCAGTGGAGGCAGACGCGAAACTTTGTGATCTACCCATGGTCAGGCTGAAGGTCGGGTAACACTGACTGGAGGGCCGAACCGGTTTACGTTGAAAAGTATTCGGATGAACTGTGGGTAGGGGTGAAAGGCTAATCAAACTGAGAGATAGCTCGTACTCCCCGAAATGCCTTTAGGGGCAGCCTCGAGAAATAGTTATACAGAGGTAGAGATACTGATTGGGTGCGGGGGCTTCACCGCCTACCAACCCCAGCCAAACTCCGAATGCTGTATAATGATGCTCGGGAGTGAGGGCGCGGGTGCTAACGTCCGTGCCCGAGAGGGAAAGAACCCGGACCACCGGCTAAGGTCCCGGAGCGTACGCTAAGTTGCATTAACGAGGTCCGACTGCAGAGACAGCTAGGATGTTGGCTTGGAAGCAGCCATTCATTTAAAGAGTGCGTAACAGCTCACTAGTCGAGCGGTCGGGTATGGATAATAAACGGGCATCAAGCGTACCACCGAAGCCGTGGGATATATAATATCGGTAGGGGAGCATTCCGGTCGGCGTAGAAGGAGTATCGCGAGGTATTCTGGAGCGTCCGGAAAAGCAAATGTAGGCATAAGTAACGACAATGGGGGTGGGAAACCCCCACACCGGAAGGCCAAGGGTTCCTGATCAACGCTAATCGGATCAGGGTCAGTCGGGGCCTAACGAGAACCCGCTGTAGAGGCGGGGCATCGGATGGACAGCCGGTTAATATTCCGGCACTTGTCAGTATTGCGACGCGGGGACGGAGAGGCGGAACC
>JAFVQC010000091.1 GCA_017504995.1 Clostridia bacterium | reverse complement strand
TGAGACCGCTGAAAAAGAGTCTCAAAATATAACCCTCTGAGAATCGAATATTTGAATGCCTCCTGATGAATTTGAGTTTCTTCTGAAATACTCGATTCTCAGGAGGCAAATTTGTGAAAAACTCGGTAGATTCCTCACATTATTCCCCCTTTTCGTCCAATATCCTGTTGATCCTCACTAGATTCGATGTGAACAGAGCCACCGCCCCCTGTAATGTATAGGCATCCAGCCCGTAACTGATTGCCTTGTCAAGGTGGTATGAATGCTTGAGTTCTGAGTTCTTCGCTTCAATGATGTACCGTATTCCGTATTTCTGTCTGAACTCCTCCGACTTCTGCCTTTCCAGCTGCCTTTCCTGTTGCTCCGTTCTCATCGTGACGGTATAGGTCTTGGTGTTCTGCCCCTTCTTGTATCCGCACGAGGCAGCATGTTTACACTTGCGACACTTTATGATATTGAAGTGATATACGAACCTCTCATTCTTATTCTTCTCCGTAACCTTGCAGTGAACCTTTTTGACTGCCATGTGCCCGGCCGGGCACACCATCATCCCCGCGTCCTTGTTGAAAGAGAATCCGTCATTCTCTCTCGTCCCTCCAGCCACTATCGGATGCAGCTTCGCCACGAGCTCGACACCTTCCCGTTCCGCACACTCAAGGTTGTCTTGACCGGAATACGCCCCGTCGCCGACCACTTCTTCGAGGTCAGGTATGTTCTCCTTGGCCTTGCGTATCAGTTCCGGGAGCTCAGGTCCGTCCCCCTTCTCTCCTGAGGTCATCGTTGCGGCCACCACAATGCGCTCCGGAGTCACGGCAAGATGCCCCTTGTATCCGAAGAACTCGGAGTCTGCGGCTTTGTGGCCGACCCTCGCGTCCGGGTCGGATGATATGGTGTAATGGTCGGCTATGTCGTCCATCATCTCGGACAGAAGGCTCATCTTCTCCGATATGACCGGATAAAAACTTACTCTCTGCTCCTTCAGATAGGACAGAAGTCCGCACATGTAATCCATCGTCTTTTCCAGATCCGTACCTTCGTACTTCTCGGGAAGTTTGCCCACCTGACTGGCGTCAGCATCATACACCGCTTTCCTGAGAATGCGTGCCTGCTTCTGAAGTGCAGACGCCGGAAGTGCCGGGTTGGAGCGCGACAGGGTGTGAGTAGAGTCGACTATTATCTTGCGGCTTATGTCTATGCCCTTGGAACGGGCGATCTCGACGCTCTTGCATATGAGCTTGTCAAGGAGGGACACCTCCTTCAGGCGTTGGCGGCGGAACTTGGTCAAGGTAGTCGAGTCTATCACATTGTCTTCCGGAACCAGGCCGAGAAAGAACTTCAAGGCCATGTCCGTCATGCAGTGTTCAACAAGGTCGGCGTCTGAAACGCCCAGGATGCTTTTGATCATAAGATACTTGAACATGCGGACAGGATCTTCAGCCATGCGGCCGTTGTCAGGACAATACCTGTCCTTGAGTTCGTCGTAAACAAATGAATAATCAGTCATGTCGTTAAGCCGACGCCACTTGTTGTTCTTCTTAACTACTATGTCATAGAGCGCAGAGTGCTCTGAAAATCTTATCACACCTTGTGTTGGTAGCATATATCTTATTGTTAATCAGCAACATAAAGATACAAAAAGTCCAGCAACTATCCAAAAATAATTGCTGGACCTGCAAGTTCTGAGGGGACTTTTTCAGCGGTCTC
>JAFVQC010000078.1 GCA_017504995.1 Clostridia bacterium | reverse complement strand
TGACGGTCAGGAATCCGTCATTTTCGGAAACTCGAACGGTTTTGGCGCAGATTTTAATGAAATTTGATGCTATTTTCGTGCCAAAACGACGAATTTGATTCGTCGAGTTCGATTTCAGGGGCTGTCTCACTTGCGTGAGACAGCCCCTTTTTTGTTTATTGTCTTTTGAGGATTTTTTGCATCACTTTCCCATATCCGCATTGATACCGACAAACATCGGCACGCCCGTCGCGTTATCAACTATCGCGTATACGAAGGGTCTGTCAAGATACACCGAATACATCTCCATACTCGATGCTTTGTCGTTCATGCCGCCAAGCGTTATGGCCGCCGCCTTGGTGCCGTTCATATCCACCTGAATAAAGCTTTCCTGCTTGAATATTCCCACGAACAGATTTCCTCTGTCCGAGGTCGCCATCGAATCAAAGTCCGCGTGGGCATCGGAGAACATATCCTCCAGCCCGAGTGCCATCAACGGCTCGATCAGGTCAAGGCTTGACGAGTTCGTGAACTCCGGCATGCAGACCGCAACGCTCTGTCTCTGCTTTGACGCAAGAATTGAGAGCCAATCCGCTCCGCTGATACTCGCCGCGAATTCGTACACGTCACGGTCGGCATCGGGAAGAAGCGCCACGAAGCTGTATTTTCCGCCCTCGTAGTCCTTGGTAAAGCCCTTGAAGCCTTCTCCGCCGATATAATATTTCTCGTTTGAATAAAGCATCTGCACGTCACTTTTACCGCCGCCGTAGTTGTTGAAAATTCCGTCCTTTTTCTGACTTTTTTCGTAAAGCTCTGCCCATTTTGCATCAAATCGGAGCGCGTTGATAAGAAACATAACCGTGTTTTTATCTATCTCGTCGATGATCTTCTCGATCATTCCGTCCGTCTTTTCGTCGCACCACGAATTCACGTCCTTGACGGTGCTATCATCGAAGGGCGCAGAGAAAATATCCGCGCCGTACCAATCGGCATTCGTCTGAAGAAACTCGTCCTTGACCGTAAGAAAGCCGCCGTCGTGATACCAGACGGAGTTTGCAATCCCGACCTCGCAGTTCTTGCCCGAATAAAGGCCGTTTACAAAGGAGTGAGCCATTTTGTTGAACTCGTCGATGGGCATACCCAAAAAAGCTTCAAGCTCTGCGCGTGTCTCTCCCTCGGCACCGTTTGCAATAAGTGCAAGGCAAAGCACCATCGAAAGAGGTGACAGGGTGAGATTTTTCCCTTTTTCCGCAAGGTGTGCCATTACGCGCAAGCCTGCATCCGTCACCGCGGTGTAAAAGTCCCCGTCAGGCGCGACGAATTCGAAGTTTTTCTTTGAGAAACTGCCCGAGAGCTTATCGGCGCTTATTCTTCCGCACGAGGTGAGCGCCGCAGTCATCAGTATCGTCAGGGCAAGCACAAGGCACAAAAGACGCCACGGCCGCCCGATATTTGCTTTTTTGATATTTGTGTTTTTCATTTTTATCACCTTTCTGACAGTATATCGATTATTCTTTGGTACTGTTCAACGTCCGCAAGGCTTACCTTGGACGTGGGCATAAAGTAATTGTCCGTTCCGTCGATCAGATGGACGAGAAGTATCAACTCGCCGCCCTCCTTTACCTTGCCCGTCGGAACTACGCATTTGATCCTCTTCGGAACGTCCTTGCCGTCAGGCGTTTTCATCTCCTCAAGCACATAGCACTCGGCAATAAGTCTGTCCGTCGTAGCGTGGGGATTTTCAAGCTTTTCAACTCTGACCCGTATCACATAGGGTGACAGTACGGCAGCGCTCACCAAGTCCTCGCCGCTTATGGCGTACTCGCTCTGCATCGTGGGATTGTAGCGCATCAAGCCGTCGATATAACGGATAAGACCTGCCGCCGAGCCACTTTTAAAGGAGACGGTGCTTGACGTCAGCTCGTCAAGCGGACGGTCGCCAAGGCACGACGCACCGATGTTATCAAGGTCTATGACGAGATCGTGCTGAACGAAGCCGAATTTGTACTTTTCCGTACCGAAATAATCGACGTCACGCGTAAGAAGCAGAAGATAATTGCCGCCTATACGGTACGGGGTTTGGGCATCCGTCACCTGCCCTGCGCTGTCCGCATCCGTACCGCCACCTGACATGTATGTCAGCTTCAGGCTTTCAATGTCCGTATCCTCGGGCGTGCTTGTGTGCCATTTGTTCACCTTGAAGCACACCGTGACACGTCCGTCCTTTTGTGTGGCAGAAAGACACTCGGCGCTTACAAGATCGTTGGCGTGCTTTACAAGCTCCTCAAGGGTCATATCCCCTTTGATCTCGTCTCCGCCTTGACTGTTCTGCGTTCCGGGCCCTACGAGATCCACGCCGCTTTTGTTCTGACCAAGTCCTGAAATGATGCCCCATACCCCGATAACTCCCACCACCAGAATGGCGGCGGCAACCGTCCCTGCAAGCATTCTCATCCGACCCGAAAGACGTGATAATATATTTTTGGGGCTTCGTACAGGCTCCTTTGCGCCCGTGGGCGCATATTTTTCAATAAGGTCGTCCCCGATGCCGCCGAAGGCTTCATACAGGGCACTTCCCGTTAGTTTTGTTGACATATTTCCTCCAAAATTAAAATCCGTTCTGACTCAGATAGTCCTTCAGTCTTGCGCGAAGCCTGAAAAACACCGTTTTGGTCTTGCCCTCGCTCCAGCCAAGCGTCGCGGCAACCGCACCTATCGGCTCGGAATAGAAGTAACGCATAACGAAGGCTCTTGCGTGGTCCGCACCAAGCGTGCGGATAAAGGAGTCAATGCAAGCTCCAAGCTCCTGCGACCGTATCTCGCCGTCGATTTCCGAGCCCGACGGTATGCATTCGTCAAGCTCACCGATTATGGCGTTACGCTTTTTTGCCGTCTTTGCCTCAAGCACGGTGACGGACAGATTGCGTATCACGCGACAGAGCCACGCATAGTACCGGAGAGGTCGAAGCGGCGGAATACGGTTCCACGCCACGGCGTAGGTGTCGTTCAGGCACTCCTCGCCGTCAAGAGCGCTCCCCGTTATATTGGTGCTCAGGTGCAAAAGACCTTTGCCGTATTTTTCGTCAGTTTTTGCTATTGCCTGCTCGTCCCGGGCAAAGAACAGGTCAAGTATTTCCGCATCCGTCAAGGGCGCGCCTCCTTTCCGTTTTTGAGTACTCACTATATAAGTAGGGATTTTTTTGGAAGGGTTTCAGATTTTTTTGGTTTGTTTTGTTTTTTCTATCTTTTACTCATGGTTGGGGGTTGTTTCTTGCTATCTTTTGCGCTTGCGCCGTTGGCGTCCTGCTAATTTGTGCGAACAACGCGGTTTCTAATGAACTTTATTTCTTTGCCCTCTGGGAACGTCTCGGGGCAAAAAGCACCGCCCCGATGACTGAAGCGTAGCAAGCTACGCAGCTCGGGGATGCGCCGTCGGGATATGATGCGGTGCGAACATCGCGTGTGCATCTTTTGGCGGTCGACTTGTCCGTAGGTGCGGAGACGGGTTCCACCGCACCGGTAGGGGCGTGCATTGCACGTCCGCGGACGTTATCCGTCATTTTGTCCGTAGGTGCGGAAATGGTTTTTCCCATTCCTGTAGGGACCGACGTCCTCGGCGGTCCTCAAAACACAATAATAAGAAATGCGATAAATCAACAGATGCGGAAACGGTCATTTTTTGTGTGGGTTTTGATGTTTGATGCGGACCGTCCGTTTTGCGAAGCAAAACTCACGCCGGTCCCTACAAGGTCGGAGAAAATTTGCATCTTCATCTGACGATTCAAGCGCAAAGCGCGCGTAGATGTGGAGACGGTTTTCACCATTCAATGTAGTATGTTGTAACATCTAAACGTTTACATTGGTTCTTCCCGCGAGATCCAAACCGCTTTGGCGGTTTGCCCTTCGGGTTTCGACTACAA
>JAFVQC010000077.1 GCA_017504995.1 Clostridia bacterium | reverse complement strand
TCTGAAAAGCAAATTCTGCGGATAGTCGCTGGACTGTTCCGAACTCTCGTGGTAGTGTTTGTGTTGCCAAACGGCAAACAACACAGCAGGTCAAACCTGCGGAAAGGAGAACAAGATGAAGATTACGGAAATCACAACCGTGAAACAACAGATAGCCACCAAAATCAGATTGGCAGCCTATTGCAGAGTATCAAGTGATTCCACCGATCAGCTCCATTCCTTCGCCGCGCAGATTCGGTACTACAGCGAATACACAAAGGCAAATCCCGAATACGAGCTTGTAGGCATCTATGCCGATGAAGGACTGACAGGCACCGAGATGAAAAAGCGTGACGAACTGAACCGTCTGCTCAAGGACTGTCAGAAAGGCAAGATCGACCGTATCATTGTAAAGTCGGTATCACGCCTTGCGAGAAATACAGAAGAACTGCTCGTCACTCTAAGGTTGCTCAAAGACTTCAACGTCTGCGTATACTTCGAGGAACAAGGCATTGACACCGACAAACTGAATATGGAAATGATCGTAACATTCCCCGGTATGGCCGCACAGCAAGAAAGTGTGAACATATCGGGGAATATGCGTTGGAGCTACCAAAAACGAATGCAGTCAGGTGAGTTCAACTGCACCTGCCCCGCATACGGCTACAGGTTAGTGAAGGGCGAAATGACAATAGAGGAAACAGAAGCAATCGTCGTCTGCAGAATATTCAACCTGTACCTGCAAGGGTTTGGAACACAGGCAATCGCCAATATCCTAAACGACGAGGTGGTGCCGAGAAGGTACGGACATTCCAAATGGCACAGCGCGACCATTAAATATATCCTTACAAACGAACGATATATGGGTGACGTGCTGCTACAGAAGAAATTCACTACTGAAACCCTTCCGTACCGACAGGTACGAAATAAAGGGCAAATGCCGCAATACTACGTGGAGAACAGCAATCCTCCCATCGTAAGCCGAGAAACCTACGAAGCAGTACAGGAACTGCTCAAATCAAGAAAGCCCGTCAGAAACAGCACAAGGGGCTCATACCCACTGACCGGAAAGCTCCGCTGTCCCGAATGCGGTCGAAGCTTCCGAAGGATCGTCACAAGAGGAACAGCCTACTGGACCTGCTCCGGCAGAGCAGCGGGAGCCACGAATTGCAAATGCCGACGAGTCCGAGAAGATATGGTGTACGACACCTTCAACACGATGGTGCTGAAGCTCAAGGATCACCAGGATGAACTGCTCGGAACACTGATACGGCAGATCATCACAATGCAGAACAGAACGAGCATGATGCAAGACCGCATCCGTGAAATTGACCGAGAGATCGCTGACTTGGGTGCAAAGAACCTCGTAATAACAAGACTGCACACAAGCGGAATCCTTAACGCCGCCGACTATGCAACGCAGTCCTCTGAAATAAGCGGAAGAATCACTGAACTGAGAAGCGAACGCAAGAAACGACTTGCGGATGATGAGAATGCAGAATGGCTTGACACCATCAAGACATTGGACGGCATTCTTACCGATCACACCCCAACAAGCGAATTCGATCAAGAACTGTTTGACAGCATCGTAGAGCGAGTTATCGTCGACGACAATAAACGATTAACTATCCGTCTTATGGGTGAGATTGAGCTGACAGAATACATCGACGAGAAAGGACGGTGTGGATCAATATGAAAAACAGAACAGTGCCTTACGGCTACAGGTACGAGAACGGCATCATTGTGCTGCATCCTCAAGAAAGCAAGATCGTCAAACGGATCTGCAAGGCGTACCTCGACGGTCAATCGCTCCTCACCATAGCAACGTGGCTCAACGAGGAACAAATCGAATATATGCCCGAAGTTATCGGCTGGAACAAAGCAAGACTCAAGCGGATTATCGAGGATGAGCGATATCTCGGCAAAGAACCCTATCCCGTAATCCTCGATGAAGAAACCCATACAGCGATGCAGAAGATCAAAGAACAGCGAAACACACAAAAGAATATCGACCGTAAAACCGACATCTTTCAAATCGCAGTCCCTGTAAAATGTCCGATCTGCGGTGGACGAATGCTCCGCAGGCACGACAGCCGATACAAGGTACAACAGCGATGGCTCTGCGAAAACGACGAATGCAAAACACTCATAAAGATAGCAGACAGCGATCTAATCAAAGCCATCAACAGCATCCTCGCAGGCATTACACCCGAACGCATCCAAGCGATAGGCACAAGCGAATCCGAGCCGAGCGTGGCTGTAAGGCGCGTAAACAACGAGATTGCCCGTCTGTTCGATACGACGGAGATGGACAAGGAGAGCCTTCGAAAGAAGCTCCTGGAGGGCATCAGCAAGCGGTACGAGGATATCGTCAACACGCCCTACGCAACAAGGAAAATCCAAGCGGAGCTTGTGGGCGATAACTCAACAGAGGGCGTTCAGAGAATCAACAAAACGATCAGCGAGATCATCCTATACACCGACCTAACGGTGGGCATCATCCTGCTGAACGGACAATTCATAAGAAAGGAGCAGACACATGGTACAGCAACAGACGGCTAAAGCACCAAAGGTCGTAAGAGTCATAGAACCGACGATCTCAGTTCAGGAAACGGTAAACAGCACATACCGAGCGATACGGGTGGCAGCCTATTGCCGAGTATCCACCAAGCAAGAGGAACAGCTCAACAGCTATGAAAATCAGGTCAAGCACTACACAGAACGAATCAATGCCGAACCCGGATGGATACTTGAAGGTATCTATGCCGATAAGGGCATCACCGGAACAAGCTACAAAAAACGAGATGAGTTCAATCGCATGATCCGTCGATGCAAACAGGGCAAGATCGACATGATCATCGTCAAGTCCATCGCCCGATTCGCAAGAAACACCGTGGACTGCCTCAAGTTCGTGCGAATGCTTCGAGATCTCGACGTGGACGTGTACTTCGAGGAACAAGGCATCCACAGTAACCAACCCGGCGCAGAATTCTACATCACCATCTACGGGTGCATCGCACAGAGCGAATCCGAGAACATCAGCGCCAATGTCCGCTGGGGCAAGGCACAAAGTGCCAAGGAAGGCAACGTTCCGTTCCACTACAAGAACTTCCTCGGATACCGAAAAGGAGCTGACGGAAAACCCGAAATTGATCCCGACGAAGCAGAAATCGTGAGATTCATATATGACCGGTTCCTCGCAGGTGATAGTCTCGGTGGCATCGCACAGAAACTTGAAGATCTGCAAATACCGAGTCCTTCGGGCAAACCGAAATGGCAGTTCTCCACGATACAATCCATCCTCACCAATGAAAAGTATAAGGGCGATGCCATTATTAACAAGACCTACATCAAGGACTGCATATCCAAAAAGGTCATGATCAATAACGGTGACCGCCCGAAATACTATGTCGAGAACAACCATCCGGCAATTATCGACTCCCTTACATTCAGCAGAGTCCAAGAAGAAATCGCTCGGCGTAACAGTAAGAAGAAAGTGAAGCAGAAAGGCTCGAAAACCGAACAAGGACGGTACTCAAGCAAATACGCACTTACCGAGCTTCTCGTCTGCGGAGAATGTAAAACCCCATACCGCAGATGCACATGGACGATCAGCGGTCAGAAGAAGATCGTATGGAGATGTATCAGTCGGCTTGACTTCGGCAAGAAATACTGCCACAACTCGCCGAGCATCGAAGAAAGCCTGCTGCACCGAGCAATTATGAGAGCGATTATGGATACCGCACTTAAAAACAGCGACGTTCTGAAAATGCTGAAGCTCCACATTGGAATGGGCTTCGAGGAAAACACTACCGAGGACAATGCGTTGAACATTCAGGTGCGGATCGCAGAAATCGATGCAGAGTTCAAAGCAATGCTGAGTGGCGTATCGTCTGATACGGTAGATGCCTTCGATGATGAAAAGGCATCGGCACTGATCATGGAAAAGACCGAACTGCAAAAGCAGCTTGAACAACTGCAGGAGATTCAGCAAAAACGAATCAACACCAAACACCGACTCGATGATATCTATACCATTCTCGACGGACTGAAGAATCGACCGATGGAGTACGATGACCAAATGGTCAGACAGATACTCGAATGCGTAACGGTAGATTCCAAAGAGCAGATCACAGTGATTTTTATAGGCGGTCTCAAAATCAAACAGTCACTGCTCGACTGCTAAAACACTGTGAGGGTTCAGGCACTGCTAAAAATGACGAGAAAATATCTCGTATGTAGTCGCTTCACAAAAGGAAACGACAATTTTCG
>JAFVQC010000076.1 GCA_017504995.1 Clostridia bacterium | reverse complement strand
GACACCCTGCTTTTGAGAAACGAAGGTCATGAACTCGCAGAACGCCTCGGTGCTACCTTTACAGATTACGGCGTTGTTTCTGCCCGTAACCGCAGCTTATACGAGCCGATCCCACGAAACAATCCCATCATGGACGAAAAATTTGATTTAATCGAGGTGAACGGACAACAGGCTCTCTTCAGTAATGGAATGATAAAGCCCGAAAACATCCCCAAGGGGCTGTATAAATACGACCTTCGAGGCGGTGAAATCGGAGATTTCCTCACTATAGAGCCTATAGTCAGGGTTAACCGTTCGGGAACGATACTCGTAAAAGAGCCTTTCGAGTTCGACGGCAAAGACCATATACCCTTGACGGGGGAAACATCGCCTAACTTTTTATGCGAGGAAGTCACGCCGAGAGAATTTCTGAACGGCGACTATGAACAGGCAGAAGCAGAAGAAATGGATATAAAAATGGGAGGAATATAACATGACAGCATTATGGTTTTTTCTCGGGCTTTTGCTCGGAGGGTGCATCGGCGTAGTCGTTATGTGCCTTTTCCAAATCAACAAATGCAACTACTACGAGAGCGAAATCCGTAGGATCGAGGAACAAATTAAAACGAAAAAATAAGAATGACAAGGTATCAATCGCCCCGAAAAGACGGTTGATACCTTTTTTATTTCGGGGCGTGACATACCTTGCAAGAAAGCGAGGTGAATCAATGAAAACCCCTGTGTCACGAGTGGGAAATAAATCGTCCCTTCTCCATATCCTATACGCTGTTTTTCCTATGAAATACAGCAGATTTGTGGACGTATTCGGCGGCAGCGGAAGTGTTTTGCTCGGAAAGCCGGAGGTGCATCCCTTTGAGGTGTATAACGATTTTGACCGAAACCTCGTCAATCTCTTTCATTGCATGAAGAACAGAACGGCGGCGACCATCCGAGAGTTGGGCTTTTGCAACCTCAACTCGCGCGAGGATTTCAACGCATGGAAACGGTTTTTCAAGCATGAAACCTTTGATGACAGGTATCTGTCGGAAGAACTGAAGCTCACCGAGCTGACGTTCCCACCGCCCGAAGCGGCAGAGCTGATGGAAATGCGAACACGCATCACCGAGGATCACGACGTGCGACGTGCCGCTATGTTCTTAAAATTGCTCCGTTACAGCTACTCAAGCGGATGCAAATCCTTTGCCTGTCAGCCCTTCGATATCCGCAGGCTGTTCGGGCTAATCCAAGAGCTTGAAGATAGGATGGCTAACGTCGTAATCGAAAATCAGGACTTTGAAACCCTTATAAAGCATTACGACAGAAGCGACACCTTCTTCTATGCCGATCCGCCGTACTTTTCAAGCGAGGAAATGTACGCCGTAGGCTTTAATTGGAACGACCACGTGCGGCTCCGTGATACTCTGCAGACAATCAAGGGCAAGTTCCTTCTTTCATATAACGATTGTCCCGAAATCCGTGAGCTTTACAAGGATTTTTCCATCTTTGACTTTTCCCGAACGCACTCGATGGTGCAACGCTACGAGGCAGGCAAGGAATTCAAGGAACTGCTCATCGGCAACTACGACCTGTACGAACGAGAGAGGAACAGACCGCTACAGATGACCTTGTTCCAAGAGGAACATTTTGACTACGAAAAAATATTGAAGGAGTGTATCATACAATGCAGGATCAGAAACTGACAGGCAACTTCGTGCTGATGACCGTCCCCGTAGAAGCCGTTGAGGAATCGGGTATTTTGAACGGCGGTCTCATTCAGATCACGGCAGAAGAAGGACGGCTCGTATTTGAAGCTGTCAGCGTGGAGGACGAGGATATCGTCTGCGACGGCGAATGCGAGGACTGTCCCGTATACGAAACCGAGGGCGATGATTGCCCCAACTTGAACAATTAAAATAAGAGAGGTGAAACCATGAAAAAAATGCTCCGTATCCTCGGCAAAAGAGGACGAATCACAATACCCTTTGAAATCAGACAGCGCGTAGGCTTTGCGTACAACGACGTGCTGTCCTTTACTGAAGCCGATGACGGCAGAACGGTCATCGTAAAGCGTGAACGCATCTGCGATTGCGTAAAGAGCGAGCAGAAAAAGAAAAACGATGAGGAAATCACTCTATTCGAGTTCCTCAATGGACTCTCTCCCGATCAGCAGAAAGCCGCGCTTGTGCATCTCTCGGTAAAATGGGCAGAACAGCAAGGCGGTGTCGCCAATGAGTAAATACACCGACATCTATCCGTGGTCGAGAAAGGAAGCTCAACGAAACGGCGAGGACGGCGATTGGATCATTAGCTTTAGTGAAAACTGCGCCTGTGCGAGAGCCATAGAGCAAGCCATCAAGACGAACTACTCAAAGAACAGCTTAAATGGCGAATGTGCCAAGGGAGTCATCGAGCAGTACGGCTTTGACCGTGTCAATTGGGTGCTTGCGAATACCATTCAGAACGGCGAACACGACGGCAGATACAGCAAAGAAAACAAGGAATGGGCAGAAAAATTCTTTATTCCCAAGGAAGAAAGGAATCTGCAATACCGCTTTGCCGTCGGCTCTCACCCCGGACTCGTGGATATTTTCACTAACCTTGCGAGGAAGGAGTGGCAGGCTCTCGGACTCTACGATAAAAGCCATTGTTACGCCGAAAATATGGATTTCACAGGCAAGGTGATCGTCCTTCGTCCGAGCGTGATGAACGATGAAGATAAAAGCCCCGAAAACCAACTGTTCTATGCAAGCGGAGGCAACGGATGCAGACCGCAGGCACTCGGCACAAAGGTATTCGGACAATTCCTTGTGGACGGCGAAAAAGCTCACTTTCAGCGTGGCGATTTTATAGGCGTTTTGAAGCTCGACCTCCTTCCCGATTGGGCGCAGAGCGAATATGCGAAAATCACGGGTACGCAAGACGATGCCGAGGATATCGAACAGGATAACAATGGCATCAAAATGGGAGGTATCACATGAAAATAAAAATCTATCAAATCAACGGTGACAGGGATAAAAACCGAGTCAAATTCACACGGCATGACCTATTGGAGAAATACCAAGGCACATCTGCTATCGATGCATCCCTGTATGACGAGGTGTTCTCGGGCGATGTCGAATGCTCCGACCTTGAGGGCGTATATACGGCGTTTAATACGCAACCGCAGCCCCTGCATCGTGGGCATTCGCTCTCCGTTTCGGACATCGTGGTGAACGAGGACGGCGCATACTTTTGCGACAGCGTAGGCTTTAAAAAAGTGGACTTTGACGAGAGCCAAACGCAGAAGTCTGACAATCTGATAAAAGTGGTATACGTTGAGCCAAATAAGCCTGCGTATATTGCGGAAATTGAGCATACGCTCGATGGCGAACAACGCGCTGTGCAAGGTATGATCGAAGCTGTTTACTGCCACGATGATGATACTTGCATTATTTGCAATGAAGAAGGCAAACTCATCGGAATGGAAGGAAATCGCCGTTATAATAACGGGCAAAACATTATCGCCGGTCCCTTCTTTGTTGTAGGTTTGCAGGGGGATAGTTTCCGATCACTCACGGAAGAAGAACAGGCAAAATACTTGGATAAATACGCTATTCCCGAAGAAATCAGCCAAGAGGAAGTCGAGGGAGATATCGGCTTTACCATCGTATCATGGTAGGTGACCGATATGAAGAAAACCGTGTATATTTGCGCACCACTTGGAGGTAGCCCCGAAGCCATCAGGCAAAACATCGAAAATGCAAAGCTCTATACGAGATTTGCACTTAAAAGCGGCGTTGCGCCGACAACGCCTCACTTCTTGGCGTTATGCCTTGACGATAACATCCCCGAAGAACGAGAACTCGGCAGATCGGCAGCGATGAGTATGCTGTGGAACTGCCAAGAGCTATGGATATTCGGACACGAGATCACCGAGGGGATGCAGGCAGAGATTGACTTTTGCAAGACATTTAACAGGAAGATACGCAGAATCAAATACGGCGAAATCAAAAAATTAATCGGAGGAAAAAGAAGCTATGAAAAGTAAGTATTGGAAAATTATCATGTGCGTGGCACTCGTGATGATGGTCACGTGCCTTTGTTCCTTCTCCGTTGTGGCTGCATCCGCTGACACAGGCGTGGCAGGCGACGTGGCAGGGGCGGTGGAAAACACATGGAATGATGCCCAAGGACAGATCAAGCAGGTGGTCAATAACGTGATTTTCCCCGTTGTCGACTTAATCCTTGCGGTTATGTTCTTTGTGAAGCTCGGCACGGCGTATTTTGACTACCGTAAACACGGTCAGTTT
>JAFVQC010000075.1 GCA_017504995.1 Clostridia bacterium | reverse complement strand
AGTTCGGCAAGCTCAAGATGACACGGGCGGTTGTAGTCGAAACCCGAAGGGCAAACCGCCAAAGCGGTTTGGATCTCGCGGGAAGAACCAATGTAAACGTTTAGATGTTACAACATACTACAAAATTGGAGAAAATCGCATCTTCATCTGTCGATTTGAACGCGAAGCGTGTGCGGATTTTGGCGTTTGAAGCGGACAGTCGAGGACGCCTGTCCCTACAAGGTCGGAGAAAATTTGCATCTTCACCTGCCGATTTTTTACGTTTCAACCTTTGGCTTTGCGCGTTCTCCCCCACCCGACATACGTCGGGAGCCCCCTCCGCGAGGGAGCCTTGGAGAAGGTCGCATCTTTAGCCGTCGATTTGTCCGTAGGCGCGGAGGCGGTTTCCTCCACCACGCACAAACGATTGGGGCTGGGGGTCCCCATACCCTTTTAGTACGGTTTTTCGTCCGTCGCTTCGGTTGAAATCAATCCAAAATCTCCGCCAAGCTAACCTTGATAGCCTATACCCCTGCTATTAAGTTTCTTTTGGTACTTTTCTTTTCAAAGAAAAGTACAATCCAAAATCTCCACCAAACTAACCTTGATAGCCATACCTCTTGCTATGAAAGTTTCTTTTGGTACTTTTCTTTTCAAAGAAAAGTACATTATATATCCAAATTCTCAACAAACCTTGCGTTTTGCTCGATGAACTCCTTACGGGGCTCGACTTTATCGCCCATGAGGCAGGAGAACATTTCGTCGCAGATCATTGCGTCCTCGACGGTGACCTTGAGGATAGTACGGTTTTCGGGATTCATCGTGGTATCCCAGAGCTGCTCGGGGTCCATTTCACCGAGACCTTTATATCTGTCCGCCTCGGCGCCGTTACCGAGCTCGGTGATGAAGGCGTCTCTTTGTGCGTCGGAGAAGGCGTATCTTTCCTGCTTGCCTTTATATACTCTGTAAAGCGGAGGCTGAGCTAAGAAAACGTGTCCATCCTCGATGAGCTTGGGCATATGACGGAAGAAGAAGGTCAGGAGCAGGATTCTGATGTGCGAGCCGTCGACGTCGGCGTCCGCCATTATGATTATCTTGCCGTATCTGAGCTTGGATATGTCGAACTCCTCACCGATTCCGCAGCCGAGTGCCTGAATGATGGGGGTCAGAGATTGATTGGAGTAGACCTTGTCAAGTCGGGTCTTTTCTACGTTGAGAACCTTACCTCTGAGTGGGAGTATCGCCTGGAAGCGGCTGTCACGTCCCATTTTTGCAGAGCCTCCCGCACTGTCTCCCTCTACGAGATAGACCTCGGACAGTGACACGTCACGGGTCTGACAGTCGGCAAGCTTACCGGGAAGAGTTGAGCCTTCAAGCAGTCCCTTTCTGCGCGTTGCCTCGCGCGCCTTGCGCGCCGCCTCGCGTGCGCGGGATGCCGCCAGAGCCTTTTCAAGTATACCCTTTGCGACGGACGGGTTCTCCTCGAAGAATTCCGCCAGCTTGCTTGCAACGAGTGAGTAGACGAAGTTTCTCATCTCACTGTTGCCGAGCTTGGTCTTGGTCTGTCCCTCAAACTGCGCGTCGGTCAGCTTGACGGAAACAACGGCGGAAAGTCCCTCGCGGACGTCCTCGCCTGAAAGATTTTTGTCGGAGTCCTTCAGAATGCCGTTTTTTCGCGCGTAGTCGTTGAGAACCTTTGAAAGGGCTGTCTTGAAGCCGACCTCGTGAGTACCGCCCTCGACGGTATTTATATTGTTTGCAAAGGTCATCAGCGTCTCGGTGTAGGTGTCGTTGTACTGAAGCGCGACCTCGGCAACGAAATTGTCACGCGCTGCGGACATATATATTACCTGCGGATGGATGTTCTCCGCGTGCTTCAAGCGGTTGATGTACTCAACGAAGGAGCGAATGCCGCCGTCGTACTTCAGATCGTCCTCGCGCGGCTCAACGAGTCCCTCGGGGTCGGACGGGTCAACTCTTTCGTCTCTGATGCTGATATTTACGCCCGCGTTCAGGAATGCCTGCTCGCGCAGACGGGAGAGAAGGGTGTTGTAATCGAACACCGTCTCCTCGAAAATTTCGGGGTCGGGCTTGAATCTGACGTAAAGTCCGTGTCTTTCCTCGGTGACCTCGCCCTCGTCCTTGAAGGGACGCGCGACTACTCCGCGCTCAAATCTTTCCGTGTATCTGTGTCCGTCGTGGCAGTTGTCCACCTCGACCCACTCGGAAAGGGCGTTGACGACGGACGCGCCGACTCCGTGCAGACCGCCGGAGAATTTGTATCCGTCACCGCCGAATTTTCCACCTGCGTGGAGGACGGTATAGACCACCTCAAGCGTCGGTATTCCCATCTTGGGATGTATCGCGCTCGGAATACCTCTTCCGTCGTCGCGGACGGAAACACTGTTGTCCTGATGCAGAGTTACCTCTATCCTTGAGCAGTGACCTGCCAGTGCCTCGTCTATGGAGTTGTCAACTATCTCGTAAACGAGATGGTGAAGTCCTCTGATGGAGGTCGTTCCGATATACATACCCGGACGCTTTCTGACCGCCTCAAGTCCCTCAAGAACCTGGATCTGGTTTTCGTCGTAAGCCTTGTCCGTAGGGGTATTTACGGGTATGCTGTCTTCCACTGATGTGATGTTTTCGATGTTTTCGGTTTCGTAGTTCATTTTTATCTGTTTCCTTTTTGGAATTATGAAATGTATTACTGATTTTTGTTTTTTACGTCTTGACGCGTTGATTTTTTGCGTTCTGAGCCGATTAAATGCTCTTCACGGAAATTTGTCCGCAGTTATTTTTCGACTGTAAACGCGCCGTTTTCGGCTCTTATCACGCGGACGGACGGAGAGGCATCTATCACCTGCCTGTCGATCGTTTCGCACGAGGTGATGATGACCTGACAGCCCTTAAGTTCTCCCAGCACGAACGCCTTTCTCTTCTCGTCAAGCTCGGATAGAATATCGTCAAGCAGGAAAACGGGGTGATCGTCGGTCATTTCGTAGGCAAGCTGACCCTCGGCAAGCTTCATTGCAAGCGCGATAGTCCTTTGCTGACCTTGTGATGCAAAGGTTCTTGCCTCAGTGCCGTTTAAGTATATCTCTATTTCGTCTCGGTGGCAGCCAAAGCCCGACGTGCCGCTGCGTATCTCTCTTATTGCGTAGGTCTTGAAAAGTGACAGATACTTTTCTCTTATCGCCATCTCTCGCGGGCTCGTCATTACCTCGTCGGGGGTCTCCATCACGGCGCGGTACGCGTCAGGGTCGAAGGTCTCGATACCGTTTGCGTAGGCGTTTGAAACGTATCTTAGCTCAATTTTCTCCTTCAGAGGATAGTCCGCGGTGATACGCTCGTAGAAGCTGTCAAGTATCGGAGCTATGCGACACAGGTGCTTGTAGCGGAGATCACTTATTTTTGCGGAAGCGTCGGCAAGCTGAAGTGAAAAGGTTTCAAGCAGAGCGACGGTCGACTCGGGAAATCTTTCTGAGAGTGAAAAGCTTCGGTAGAAGTCCTGAGGCTGAAGCGATGAGCGCATTTCCTTGAGGAGCGCGTTTCTCTGTTGAAGCAGCTTGTTGTAGCTCTGAAGCTGTTTGAGGTAGAAAAAGTAGGTTTGTGACAGAAACATATCTATCCAGGCGCGTCTTACTGCGGGGCCGTCCTGAACTATTGACAGATGCGCGGGGCAGAAGAGGACGGTGCGGAAGTAGCCGAACACGTGGCTGATCTTTTTCTGCTCCTGCTTTCTTTTGTAGAGTGTTTTGCCCTTTGTTCTGTCGATGACGTATCGGACGGAGGATGAGAAGCTTCGGGTCTTGTAGGCAAGCTCGACCTCTGCCTGCTGCTCCCCGTGCATGATCAGGTCTGCGTCCGTGGCGCGACGGAAGGGTCTGCCGGTGGATATCAGGTTGATGGCTTCGAGGAGATTGGTTTTGCCCTGGGCGTTGAGGCCTTTGATGACGTTGACGCCGTCGGAGAATTCAATTGAAGCTTCTTTTATGTTTCTGAAGGTTTTGATTTTGATTGATTTACAGATCATGGGTGACCTTTGGAGTTTTTTATTTTTTTCTTGCTATCTTTCGCGCAAATCTGTGACCGCTTGCGGTCACAGATGGAGGGCACCCGTTGGGTGCCTGCTAATGAGTGCGAACAAAGACTTTTCTAATGAACTTTTTTCTTGCGCTCCGCGGACGCACTTTTTTTGCGTGCCCAAAAAAAGTACGCAAAAAAACGGCATTCAAGGGGGAGCCCCTTGAAAAACCCCGGCTGCCGAGCGCCCACTGAACAAGCTCCCGCTTGTTCTTAGGTGGGCGTCGGGATGTTTGCGGAGCGTAAGGGGTAACGTCTCGGGGCAAAAAGCACCGCCCCGAGACTGTGCGGTTAGGGGGACGCGCTGTCGATTTAAGCGCGAAGCGCGTAAGGTGCGAACATCGCGTGTGTATCTTTTGGTGGTCGATTTGTTCGTAGGTGCGGAGGCAATTTATACCACACCGGTAGGGGCGACCTGCGGTCGCCCGTATGAAACGTATTCATCTACGCGATAAATTGGAAAGGGGGGGATACGGTCATTTTTTG
>JAFVQC010000074.1 GCA_017504995.1 Clostridia bacterium | reverse complement strand
TGATTTCCGTAATCTTCATCTTGTTCTCCTTTCCGCAGGTTTGACCTGCTGTGTTGTTTGCCGTTTGGCAACACAAACACTACCACGAGAGTTCGGAACAGTCCAGCGACTATCCGCAGAATTTGCTTTTCAGACACAAATTTTTTCCGCGTCGTAGTGAGCTGCGCTGATACGAACGATCTTCTTATATTCTTCTTTGGTAATGAGCTGCATTTCAAGCAGCATTTTCAATAGCCCTACGCTGTAGGCAAATGCGGAGTTGTTATGATCTTGCTTCATTTCAATAACACCTCCAAGTATTTGATGCCGAAACTGACCACGATGGCTTTGTCCACGGCTCCCATTGTTTTCTTGTCGATCTTGCCGAGCCGTTCGGTCAGTCGTGATTTATCGATGGTCCTGATCTGTTCGAGCAGGACGATGGATTCTGTTTTCATAAAGTCTGCCGTAAAGGATACGTGTGTGGGCAGAGCAGCTTTTGTTGTTCTGCCTGTGATTGCCGCCACGATGGTGGTGGGGCTGTGTTTATTGCCCATGTCGTTTTGCAGAATGAGGACGGGGCGGATACCGCCTTGCTCACTGCCACGGACGGGACTTAAATCGGCGTAATAGATTTCGCCTCGTTTGATTTCTTTCATATTGGCCTCCGTTATAAGTAAAAAAGGCGGTCGAATGCTTTTAAGGATAAACGACCGCCTTGTATTGTTTTGGTATCAATCGTTTTGTGCTTTGCCGATATTCGATCCACGCCATCCCTCGGCTAACGGGAACACACCCACCGGTCATGCATTTGACCTCATTGGAATCTCACCACCCCCAGGATCGCTGCGGGGCGCTCTCATTGGTTGCGACGGCTCACGGTTCTGCTACCGCTTCAACGCTCGACCTGTTGACTGAACGCAAGTATCTTTAATACCTCTGCCTGTCATCGCCTTCGTTACGGGTGCGCCGTACCGTCTGAGTCCTGAAGGCGACAGGTTCGTGTCCATTAGAAAAAGGGTGAAGCCTGCGCGTTCGCTCATGTGGCTTGCCGGTTTTGCCGACAGCAGAGGGAAAGTGGTCGGTGTGCTGTACTATTCACTTGTCAAGGAGCATCGGGGGCCTACAGAAAAAGCCCCCTCACTTTCCATGGGACTTCAGTGAGGGGGCTATGCGCAAAAATTTTAAATTTCTAAAAGTTTTTTTATCTTGGCGAGGATTTTGCTGATCCTGCGGCTGATGCTGGACTGATTCACACCGTATTCCTCGGCAAGTGCAGTTTGGGACTTACCTTTGTAAAAGTGTGCCATGATCAGTTCTTTTTCGTCCTCCGGCAGCATAGATACTATCAAGCGGAGCTTGTCCAAAATCTGTTGCCAAGCCAACGCTTCTGCAATATCCTCGCTGTCATCTGCGAGCATATCTTCGCCGCAGCATTCGTCATCGTCAAACTGACTGTACGAAATATCCTTGTATTTTGTTCTCCATGTGAGATATTCATCTCGATCCTTTGCTTTGTAAAAATCACGGTAAGCGGTTTCATCCACCTCCATGATCATTCCGTGCAGAGGGATAAAGAATTTGTCCTTGTAGGACGGATCGTTTTCTTCACGGCGGCACAGTTCCTCATAGGATATCTCTATGTACTCGCCGTTCTCTAATATAAAAACCTTTCTCGGTGCGTATTTTTTCACCGTAATGTACCTCCAATCAATCGTTTTTGAATTTGTCAAAACGATTGATCGGGAGGATCGCGGCAACCAACGCCGCTTATATGGTCAAGCTCAAAATGGGCGTGACGGAAAACGCCAAACTCACCCCTTGAAAAACAAGGAGCAAATTTGGCGTTACGGTTGAGGATGATAGATTTTTCACGGGGCGGAGGCTTGTCTGCACCTCGGTGGGGCTTTGATGAATGCTTTTTGTGTGTCCGGTGCGTTCTGTGCGTCCTTCCGCTTGTCCATCGGAGGATGGACAAAAATATGTACAGTATTCGCTTCATGGTTGTTCCTCCAACCGCTGACAGCACAGCCTGTCCTACGGTGGGAGGGTTGTGCTATTGCGTTTGGCTGAGCTGCCACGCCTTTTTGATTGTCTTGTGTATTGAATTAGGATTACTTTCCGTTTCTGTCAGAGCTTCGCTGTTCATCTGCTGTTGCATCTCCTGTTCAAAGGTAGTATGTTGGTTTTTGGCTTACTTGGTCGGGTTTGCTCGGCTTTCCGTGGATTTTGTCGAAGGCATAAAAAGAGGGCGCCCAACTTGTTTTTTACTCCAAGTTGGACGCCCTGCTTTTTGCTATTCTGTTTGGCGGTTTCGGTTTTAGGTTTATGCGGAGCATAGATTTATCACCTCTCTAAAATGTTTTTTTGTAAAGGCGCACAGGGGCGGTTGGCGGCTCTTTTACCGTCACCGCCCCTGTGGGTGTTTTGGGTTATTTGGTTTTATTTGCTGATGGTTATGGAACTTGTGCCGTTTGCGGAAGTGATCTCAACGGTGTAACCGTCTGCGTTTTCAGCGGTAAAGCTGTAGATCACCATTCCCATCATTTCCTGATCCTCTACTTCCTCGTCGATGTTAAATCCGGCTGCTTTTACCTTTGTAACGTAATCCTTGATCTGCTCAACGGTTGCACTTTTGAAAGCAACCGTGAAGCTGGCGGTTTCAGTTTTAGGTTTATGCGGAGCATAGATTTATCACCTCGCTAAAATGTTTTTTTGTAAAGGCGCACAGGGGCGGTTGGCGGCTCTTTGACCGTCACCGCCCCTGTGGGTGTCGTCTGAATTTAACGTGTTGGTAGTGTGTTACTTTACAGATACGGTTATAGCAAGGTAATATTTATATGTTGCCCCGTATTGCTGATCTTTGAACAACGCGATACTAATTTCTGTGCCGTTGCCGTCATATCCACTCCAACGGTATCTCTCCGCATCTTCTTCATACCCTGTAGCAGGCTCCTGCGTATCGCCGTTGAGAGCGCGATAGGTAAATCCGGCATTTTTTAATGTTGCCACATATGCATTCAGTTCATCAATTGTTCCTTTGTTTATATAGATTGTATGGTAATAGGAGTAACCGGAGACAGGTAAATCTATTGAATCAAGAATTGATCCGCTACCGTTCCAAGCAGGAGCTTTATCCGTAGACCACTGTTTCCCAACCGCGGTATTTCCTCCACCTTGATTGTCACCGCCCTGCGAAGCGTTAGGAGATGTTATTATCAAACTCGACGAACCCGCAACACCTGAAAGTTCAACTTCTACACCGTTTGCATTTTTGGCGGAGTAGGTATAAATCCAAGTGCCGAACTCGTTATCGTCTTCTGTTTCAGCATCAACTGTGAAGCCGGCCGACTTCAGTTTCTCTGCATAAGCTCTCAAATCTTCGGCAGTTAAACTTCCAAACTGAATAGCACAACGGTCTCCTTCGGTAAGCGACAGACTTACCTCAAAATCGGGCTTTGGAACGAGTTTCGTAAATTCATTGTCCGGCCATTTACTTCCGACATTTGCCTGTCCACCCTGACCGTCTGACACACTCCAAGTACCGTCTGCATTCTGAGTCATAACGTCACCGTTGTCATCAACGATAGTCGTAGTGCCGTCTGCTCCAAACGTAATGCTCATGCCTGCAGATTCGCACATACTCTTAAGCTGCTGTTTCGTTGCTTCATCCAATTCGCTATACACAACCGAGGAAGTACCTAATCCGGTCAGCAAAGATGCCAAGTCGGTATTATCGGTATTTCCTTGATTAGTGCCACTCTGTGTACCACCCTGGTTATCGGTGGATGAGGTATCATCCTCTCGGTTCAGCGGCGTGTTGGTACCTTGCTGACTTCCCGAAGGATCGTCATTGTTGCCGTTACCGCAGGCTGCCAAGGTGAATACCAAGGTCAACGCAAGCAGCAAGGCAAGAAGTTTCGTGAGTTTCATATCGTTTTCCTCCTATCTATCCTTTCATATCTACGACAAGTGTAAGTGTAATAAATGGACGTACATCGCTGATTAGCGTTCCATCAAACGGTTTTGAATTTTCCGAAGTTCCCGAAACGGTTTTCAAAACCGTATCTTGTTGCCTGTAATCTGTTCCGGTCTCTCCGTCTCGAATGAATGTCCATGTTTCTGTGCAACTCGCAGATCCGTCACTGGTTTGACCTTTTACAACCGTTATCATATCTCTCACGGATACGGATTCGGTCAGATTCAATGCCGTGGCATCTAAAGGTAATTCAAAAAATGTGTTCTGCACACCTGCACCCGTGGATAATGTTACTGCTACGTTCGCACCTTCCAGTACCATTTTTTCTTCGGATGGACGAAGCACAGTTTGTGAAACGGCAGACCAATTTGCTCCATTACCTCTACCTAACGGCGTATCTTGTGCTGAATTATAGTGTTCTGCTAAGATTTTATGGAAATTCTTGTCGAAGTCCTGCAGGTCTGCCTCGCAGCTCAATTTGAATGTTCCGGTATATGTACCGTTCGCATTTCCGTAACTTCCATCATCCTTGGTTAGCTCAATGTCAGCAGTCCAAATAGATTTAGCATAGTATTCGGGAGCAGTTAAATAAAGCGTGTCCACCACCTGCTGATCGGTGATGCTGATCGTCCACACGCCTTTTTCGCTCATTGCATCCCGTACCAATTCATCCACACGGCCATAGTAAGCGCGCAATCGGGCGTTTGCCTGCGACATATTCACGATATCCTTGTACTTATCCTTGTCACGCTGAAATTCCTCCCAAGTGACGAATATGCCATTGATAATAAGCCCCTGTGCGAAGCCGCCGATGCTGTCGGGGATGGGATTGAGGAAGCCAAGCCCCGGCTTTCCGTTCTGAACGATATCCGCAGCAATACTTGCCATATCGCTGCCACCCACACCGGGCATTGTGAGGTTCAGCAGATCTGCTACCTTATCAAAGCCGGAAAGAGCGAGGAAGTTTTGCTGGAGCTGATCCATATCTTCCTGGGTAAACTTCAGCTTTTCCTTGACAGCGGCGACCAGCACCACGTCGTTGACAGCGTTTTGCGGATCTTTGTATCCGTCCACGGAGGAACAAGCGCGTTTGAGTACGCCTATGATCTCATCGTCATCCAATGAGCCGCCCACGCCGCAGGTGCCGTTCAGCTTCACAGACGTGCCGTCCGGCATGGATACCGTGAGATAGGCGGGATAGCTGCCCTCTAATTTCGGCACGTCGGGACGAAGATATTCAAGCCACGATTGCTCCTGCAAGGTAAGCGCCTGTGCGGTAACGGCTGGGATCACAGCTAACGTCAGGCAAAAAACAAGGCAGAGTGTCAATATTCTTTTCATACGCTTCATTTTCTACCCTCCGATCTTATCCGCAAGGGCGTTGATCTGTGTCAGCAGATCGCCCTCGGCATTTGCCTTTGCGGTTGCTATATAGGTTTTGGCAGATTCGTTGTCGCCATTTGCGGCACAGAACAACGCCGCCATATAGTTGATAGAGCCATCATTCGGGAATACGTACAAGCCCTGATTCAGAAATTCAATGGCCGATGCGCTGTCTCCCGCATCGATGGCATAAGCCGCCGCACTGCTGTACAGCGTAGGCTCCAACGGATTGGCAATGAGAGCATTCAGCGCACATTGCAACGCCTCCGTCGGGCGGTCAGATCGTTCCTTTGCCATTGCCAAATGGTAATAGGGCGAGAACTCCGCACCCGTGCGCTCGGCAAGGAGCTTGGTTCTCGGCGTGTATGCCTGATACACGGTATTTTCAAGTGCAGATACATCCTCTTTCAGCTTGTAAAGTTCAGCCACCGTCATATTGCGCAGATAGTAAAAATCGCGCTCGGTGTACATAGGGTTGGCCTTTGCTTTCGTGTAGCATTCCTCGGCTTCGGCATCCTTGCCCTGAATGGTAAAGAGCAAACCTTCAAAGTAGAAGGGTGCGGCAGAGCCGAGACCGGCTCCCACAATAGCATCCCAATCCTTATAGGGAGCCGTGCCGATGACCTGACTGAGATTATCTCCCTCGCCCATAAGCCAAAGAACCGTATCTATACATAGCCGCAAGGAGGAAATCTCCGCTTGGGCAACGCCGTAAAGATACTCGCTTTGGAAGGTCATGCCCACGTCCTCTTGCTCCGCAGCCCATACGAGACGGTTGTTCACTTCCGTCATAAGCTGCTCATGAGCAGGAGCGTTCGGATCTACGTCCTGAACGCCGGGATCGTCGCTTGTGCTGCCGAACAGATCTTTAATACTGCTGCATGCGCAAAGGGAGAGTGCAAGGACAAGCACAAGCAAAAGCGATAAGATTCGTTTTGTCAATTCGTTAACCTCCTTTCACGGAATCAAAGCAAACGGGCGGTGGCGGCTCGTTTTTACCGTCACCGCCCGTTTGGGTGATATGTCGTTATATCTTACTTCAAGATCTTGAACTTGCCGATTACGGGAAGTTCTTTTGCTCTGCCGTTTGCGGCGTTGACGATGCCGAGGACGAGCATCACAAGGAACACAAGGTTCACGAGACCGAGAAGCGTTCCCACGAGGGAGCCGAGTCGCCAAGAGATCGCATACAGGATGGCGTTAAGGATGGCGGTCACGATCCACCAAGCCACCTCAGTGATCGCCAGTACCAAGCCCTGGTTGGCGTGGAATCTTGCGAACTTGGATTTCGGTGCTGCAAAGATGGGGATCAGCACGAGCCAGGAGAGGTATGCCAGAATACCCATTACCTTGTTCTGTTCAATATCCGCTTTGTCAAAATCGGCGGTGGTGTCAGCCGTGTTGTTGAGAGCTGCGATCTTTGCCGAGAAGTCGTTCTGATCGCCTGCAGACTGTGCCTGCTGAGTCTGTGCCTGCTGTTCGGGGGCGGGAGCCTCCATCGGGTTTCCGCAAGAGGGACAGAATTTTACGCCCTCGTCAACTTTGGTTCCGCATTTTCCGCAATATGCCATAGTAATTTCCTCACTTTCTGTTATTCGATAGGCAAGCCTT
>JAFVQC010000073.1 GCA_017504995.1 Clostridia bacterium | reverse complement strand
CATCCGTCGGCTTCGCCGCCACCTTCCCCGCTGGGGAAGGCTAATACGGGAATTCCTTTTGTTCAAATTGCTGAAACCCTGTTTTCTTTTGGGACTTTTTCTACACGCTGAGGGGAACTTCTCGAAAGAAGTTCCCCTCAAAAAAATATATTCACTGATCTCCCCCAACGGAAACGGTGCGCCATACCTCGCCGTTCTCCAACCGACAGAAGGAGAACGTACCGTTTTCATACAAAAGATAGCTCTTGGGAGAGTTCTCCTTGGGAATCGAAACAGACCCCGGATTGAGATAGAGATTGTCCTCTCCAAACGAATCTGCCGCGGGCACGTGGGTGTGTCCGTGCAACAGAATATCCCCCCGCTTCAGGGGCGGCAGCTTTCCCGTATTGTAGTTGTGCCCGTGGGTGGCAAAGACCGTCACGCCGTCAAAGACCAGCAGGGCGTACTCCGCGAGGATAGGAAAGGTCAGCACCATCTGATCCACCTCGGTATCGCAATTGCCTCTGACGCAGAGAAGCTCGTCCCCCACTCCGTTCAACAGCTCAATCACACGCTTGGGCGCATAGCCCGCGGGCAGGTCGTTTCTCGGACCGTGATACAAAAGATCGCCCAGTAAAATCAGCTTATCCGCCCCCGACTGCCGATATCTCGCCAAAAGCTGTTCCACGCAATCGGCATCGCCGTGCAGATCCGAGGCGATCATCCATTTTTTTATTTGACTCATCGAATCGCTCCGTTTCCTCTGACCAGATATTTTTCCGTGGTCAGCGCGGGAAGTCCCATCGGACCTCTGACGTGAAGCTTTTGGGTAGAAATGCCGATCTCCGCGCCAAAGCCGAATTCACCGCCATCGGTAAATCGGGTCGATGCGTTGACGTAGACAGCCGCGGAATTGATCTCTCTCAAAAAACGCTCGGCATTATCGGCGTTCTCGGTCACGATCGCCTCGCTGTGACCCGTACTGTATTTATTGATATGGGCAATGGCGTCGGACAGGGTGTCCACCACCTTCACAGCCACGATATAGTCGTTATATTCGGTATAATAATCCTCCTCCGTCGCCTCCGTTGCCGTAGGGATCAATACCTTGGTTCTGGCGCACCCCCGAAGCTCCACGTCAAAATCTTGCATGGCGTCGTTCAGCATGGGCAAAAATTTTGCCGCCACGCTGGCGTGTACCAAAATCGTTTCCACCGCGTTACAAACCGAGGGGCGTGAGCATTTCGCGTTCACGGCGATCCTTGTCGCCATCGCAAGATCGGCGCTCTCGTCCACAAGCAGATGGCAATTCCCAGCCCCCGTTTCGATAACGGGTACGGTGGCATTCTCCACCACGCTTTGAATGAGTCCCTTTCCGCCGCGAGGAATCAGGACGTCGATAGCTCCCCGCATGGTCATCAAGATTTGAGCGCTTTCTCGTTCGGTGGATTCGATCAGCTCTACCGCGTGAGGATCCAAGCCCCGATCCTCCAGCGCCCGTTTGATCAGCGCGACGATGGCACTATTGGTACTGATCGCTTCTTTTCCGCCCCGCAGGATCACCGCGTTGCCCGTTTTGAGACACAAGGCCGCGGAATCCACGGTAACGTTGGGGCGCGCCTCGTAGATCATGGCGACCACACCGAGAGGCACGCGGACACGGGAGATGGTAAGCCCCGACGGACGGGTCCATGACTCGCCCGTTCCAATGGGATCCTCCAGCTTCACCAGCGCGCGCAAGGCTTCCGCCATGCCGCGAATTCGGTTTTCATTTAACGCCAGACGGTCCAGCATGGTTTTTGCCACGCCGTTTTCCTCTGCCGCCTCCAGATCCTGTTGATTGGCGGAAATCAATGACTCTCGCTCCTGCTCCAACAGCTCGGCGATCCGCAAAAGAACACCGTTTTTCGTTTCGGTATCCGCCAAGGCAAGCCGCGCCGAGGCTTCCTTCGCGTTGATACATAACGCTTCAATTTCTTCTCTTAAGGTCATTTTATTTTCTTCTCCTTTTGGGCATCAACCGATTTTTCGGTACACGCCCTCGATCTCGCACACGTAGATGCGGTGATAATCCTCCTCGGGGTAATTGCCGAGCAGGGCTTCGTCAAGGAAGCAATCCTTCTTGATATCGTCTGCGTAAAGCTTTCGGCAAATGAGAACAAGCTCCGCCTCGGCAATCACGGGGACGCCGTCAAGCTCCGAGCAGGTCAGTCCCGCCTCGGCGAGCTTATCGCAATCCCGCCCGCTTTTCGTACCGCAAAGCCTCAACGCGGCGCGGTATTCCTCACCGAGAAAGGCAAGAGATATCCGTTCGTTTTGTTCCGCAAGACCGTAGGTATGTCGCTGTGGGCGAATAAAGCAGGTGGCAATGGGCTTGTTCCAAAGCACGCCCAACGCACCCCAGCTGGCGGTCATTGCGTTGACCGTCCCCTTGCTTTCGTCCTTGGCGGTGATCAGCATCCAATCCTTGCCGATCAATTTTGCCGCGCTTTCCAGCTCATACACCGAAATCTTCTCAAAGCTCTTTCCTTCCATACGCTTCCTCCCATGATTCTTTCTATATTATATCATATCAAATTTTTCCTTTTTCGTCAATCTATTTGGAAAACTTTTCACGCTTTGTTTCAATAAAATATAAACTTTTTAAGAATTTTTTTCAAAATCTGTCGACAATCAAAAAAATATCTTGTATAATGTAGGCATCGTTTATTTTTTGACCGAAAGGATACCCCCATGCAAAACAATCTGAAATTTATTCGCAAGCTCCCCATTCCCATGGACTTGAAGGAGCAATTTCCTCTCAAAGCGGAATACGCCGCCAAAAAAGCCGACAGAGACCGCGAGATCGCCGATATCTTTACGGGTCGGGACAAGCGTCTCGTGCTGATCGTCGGTCCTTGCTCCGCCGATCGCGAGGATGCGGTTCTTGACTATATTTCCCGCCTTGCTAAGCTTCAGGAAGCGGTCTCTGACAAGATTTTGATCATTCCCCGTATTTATACCAATAAGCCCCGTACCACGGGCGACGGCTATAAGGGCATGGTCCACCAACCCAATCCCGATGCGGCGGAGGATATGCTGGAGGGTATGATCGCCATTCGCCGTCTGCACACACGCGCCATTGAGGAAACGGGTCTGTTCTGCGCCGACGAAATGCTTTATCCCGAAAACTACCGCTATCTGTCCGACCTTCTTTCCTACGTTGCCATCGGCGCACGGTCGGTGGAAAACCAGCAACACCGCCTGACCGCCAGCGGCATCGATGTTCCCGTGGGCATGAAGAACCCCACGGGCGGCGATATTTCCGTCATGCTCAATTCCATCACCGCCGCCCAACATTCCCACACCTTCCTTTATCGCGGTTGGGAATGCGTTTCCTCGGGCAATCCCTTGGCGCACGCCATTCTCCGCGGATTCGTCAATCAGCACGGAGAATCCCACCCCAACTATCACTTTGAGGATCTGATGGGACTTTACCGCGATTATTCCGCCCGCAATCTGAAAAACATGGCGGTGATCGTGGATACCAATCACGCCAATTCGGGCAAAAAATACGATGAGCAACCCCGTATTTGCAAGGAAGTGCTCCACGCCTGCCGCCATTCCGCCGAGATCAAAAGCTACGTCAAGGGCTTTATGATCGAAAGCTATCTGGAGGACGGCGCGCAAAAGATCGGCGAGCATATCTACGGAAAATCCATTACAGACCCTTGCCTCGGCTGGGCAAAAACCGAACGGCTGATCCTTGATATTGCGGATTTAACTTAAATAGAATAGATTTTTGAGGGGAGCTTCTTTCGAAAGCTCCCCCCAGTCTGTCGAAAAACCCATATAACAAATAAAGTTGCACAAAAAAGCCTTCTCCTGTGAGAGCCCTGCCGAAAGCGGCGTCGAGTTTTGCAAGCAAAACGTCGAGGGGGACCACGAAGTGGCAATATTTGCATAAGCAAACTTGCAGTTGAGCGCAGCGAAACATGGGGATTGAGGAGTTACTTTGCGTTAAAAACACCTCATCCGTCGGCTTCGTCGCCACCTTCCCCCCGCTGGAGAAGGCTATTACGGAAGTCCACTTTGTTCAAATTGATGAATTGCTTATTTCTTTTGGGACTTTTTCTACACGCTGAAATCCACCCACATAGGGTGGATTTTTATTATATGGTTACTTTAACCAAGTGAATGAATGTATCCTTATTTCCCCAAACAACAGTATAAACATTGTTTTGGTGAACTTTGATTCTACCAACAACCTCACCACCGATGTGGAGTGTTTGAATGATCTTTCCGTTCTCCATATCAACTTGATAAATCATTTTACTAAAATCACCCAAAATAACAGAGTGGGCGTAAAAGTCAAAAAAGGCGCATCCGTTTTCCAAGAAGATATTCCATCTTTCTTTTCCGCTTTGTGCATTTAAATTAACGAAATGCCCGTTTCTTCCAGATGTTCCATATACCAAATAAGAACTGATGAAAAGCGGATCTGTATAAATCCACGGGGTAGTTTTCACACAACACTGCTCTTCTCCAGTATTTATATTTAATCCAATCAATTCTGTATCGTTTTTCACCCAATAAATGAGATTCTCTTTTAAAAACAACTTGCATCGCAATAGCGGGCCTTCAAATGAGCGTTTGGATTTCCAAAGCACTTTCTGATCAATAATATCATATTTCAATATTCCTGCATTAGACCAATTTGTATATCCTATCAGTATTGTTCGATCATCTACTTTAATCGGCATAAAAAGTTTATCAACTCGTGGGATTTTTATTTGATATTTTACATCTCCATTGGTAGTATCAACAAACAACAGCTTGTCGTTACCATAACAAGCTATTGTATCTTCAAACAAACAAATTTCTCCTGCATGATAATTTTTTGTGTTGGATATTGAAATTTTCCATTCCGTATTTAAAGATTCCAGATCTATGCATCGCAAGTATGAACGGTCTGCAAAAACAAATTGGTGACCTACCAATACATAGGAATTTATTTCATAATCAATTGGATCAGGCATCATTTTTTTAAGTTGCTCATTTTCAAGAATCCAAAGTTCACCCGTATACAAAATAATTTTATTTTGATATGATTCAAAAAAATACTTTGATGGAATAACAGAATGACCTTTACATTCAATTTGATTTTTCTCCGCGCCTGTATTCGCATCTATTATATACAAAACAACATGCGGATTACAACATATAAAATATAAGTTCTCATCTTTGATAAAAATAGGAGATTCGCAATGATAATCTCGACTTTTTTCATTCGTAGGTAAATCAAATGTCCATTCAATATTCATTTTGTTCCTCCTATGGTTTAACATTAGGACAGAAATAATAATGACCGCAATTCTTTCAAAGATAGAATCGCGGTCATTTGGCGGAGGGTGTGAGATTCGAACTCACGCGCCCGTGAAGGCAAACGGTTTTCAAGACCGCCTCGTTATGACCACTTCGATAACCCTCCGTATATATGTTTAAGCTCAAAAAAGCTCAACATTCAATATTAAATTTTCTCGGCTCCGCCCCGTTATGTCCTGTTGCGGTGCCCGAAATTTTTGCTCGCTCTCGCTCACAAAATTTCGACTGCTGCCACTCCTTATGCCTCGCTTAATCTGCCACCGGCAGCGCTCGGCAACGTCCCCACTTCGATAACCCTCCGTATGAGAAGCGTATGAACCCAGACTCGAACGCTTCCTTATTATATCACGAGTATTGCAAAATGTCAACATAAAAAGCGAAAAGAATCGGAAATTCCACCTAAAAGATAAAAAGCGAAAAAACTTCCCCAATTTTCACAAGACTGAATAAAGCCGTCAGAACTGGCAAAAATATTAGCAGTAAAGAACGAAAAGGAGTAAAAATCATGTCTGAACATTCCAATCCCAAAAAAACGAGTCTTCGTGAAAAGCTGAAAAATACAAAGATCAACCGCGCCTCGCTGATCACTGCCATCATGCTGGTCGTTGCCATCGCCATTATTATTTCGGTAACCGTGGCGTCCAACCGCGCCAAGAAAAAGAACGAACTTCCCGACGGAAGCGATTCCACGGGTCCCGCGGCAACAGAGCCATCGGTGACGCTTCCTCAAGACAAGGAGCCTGCGGACACGGCAACCTCCGTAAAGCCTCCCGAGGACACACAGGCGTCACAGGTGGAAAACAAGCTTCCCTCTTTTATTCTTCCCGTCAACGGCGTTCTGTCCAAAAAGCATGATTCCGAGCTTCAGGTTTATTCCTCTACTCTCAAGGACTACCGCGTCCATCTGGGTGTGGATATCGTCACCGAGGAAAACGCTCCCGTGTATGCGGCGGCAGACGGTAAGATCTCCCGTATCTGGAGCGACGATCTGATGGGCTACTGTCTCGCCATCGAGCACAGTGGGAACTGCTACACGATCTACCAGAATCTCGCCGAGGAATTGCCAAGCGGCATCAAAGAAGGCGCGACGGTTCGGTCGGGACAGCTGATCGCATCGGTTGGCGACAGCGCTATGATCGAGGTTGCCCAAGAGCCTCACCTGCATTTTGAAATGACGGTAAGCGATCTTTCGGTTGACCCGTTAAAGTATTTTAACGAAAAAGCGCTGGAATCTCTTTCCATCGACGCTTCTTTCGGCGAATAATCGTTTTTCTCTCACGGAGCACATTGCTCCGTGAGATTTTTTATGAAATAAAAACCGATTCAATAAAATTCAAAAAAGCTATTGACAACGCTTTGAGAATATGATATAATTTTTTGGTGTAAATTTGATCAAGGTGTGGCTCAGCTTGGGGACGTTTCCGAGCACCGCCTGCGGCGGATAAAGCGAGGAAAAAGGAGTGGCAGTGACTTGCCGATTGGCGAGTTGCGATCGCAACGATGACAGAGGCTTAGTCACAACAAGGAGAGCGCGGGGCGCTCACAAAATAATTTAATATCGAGGTGTGGCTCAGCTTGGTAGAGCGCTACGTTCGGGAGCATATCACCGCTTTCCGTTCCGCGATTTTTCAAAACGCCGAGAACCCTTGAAAACACTGACTATTTTGGAGTTCCCGATTTCCAAATCCGTCGTAAAATTTTGGTCTGACCACATGTTTGACCACTTACAAAAAATACCCGTTTTCACCTATCCGGGTGTGGCTCAGTTTGGCTAGAGCGCGACGTTCGGGACGTCGAGGCCGCTGGTTCAAATCCAGTCACTCGGACCAGAAATTG
>JAFVQC010000072.1 GCA_017504995.1 Clostridia bacterium | reverse complement strand
GTGTATTGCGCTCACGTTCTCCTCATCCACCGCAAGCGGTCCCCCTTCCCCGCTGGGGAAGGCTTTTTTGTGCAACTTTATTTGTTATATAGGTTTTTCGACAGCCTGAGGGGAAACCTTCTTTCGAGAAGGTTTCCCCTAAAACCCCTTCCAAGAACTTGCAGGCAATTTCTTGAGGATCATATTGTTCCTGTTCGCCCATTGTGGATAAACCGCAAGGGATTGTTTTTTTATAAGGTAAAAATCCGTCGGACACTGCGTACCGACGGATTTTTTAGAAAAGGGAAAGGAAAGAGCGTTGCAAAGAACGGTTGCCTTTCCCTATATCTTTGACGACTTACGGAGTCCCTTGGCGCTCTCCTTGACGAACAGGGAGATACATTTGAGAATCACGCTTCGGGTTTTGGCGTCAAGGCTTCCCCACGCCTTCAAGAGCTTCACCCGTTCGGCAGACAGCTCGGTGAGGGTCTTGACGTTCGCCTCGGACAACGTCTCAAACAAGGAATTGACGAACTGCTCCCGCGCCTCGGGCGTCATTTCGTCCAGCCAGCCCTTCAGGGTGCTGTCGATCAGACGGCTTTCGTTGGTCACGGTATCCAGATGGATAAACGATCCGCCGAGGACCTCCCACGAAAAGGCGTTGTGCTGTAGAAGCCCCGTGGCGTTGCTCTTGACCACCTCGTAGGTCTCCTCGTGCTCCAGAAGCATTCCCACCACCGAGGAATGAGGCACGATGGTACGAAGCTTGGGACGAATGCTCGCGTAGTCCGCGCCCTCGATAAACTCCCGATCAAAGCCCGGTCCGTCATTGTTGAATACCGTCAGAAGCCGTTCCTTGACCTCGGGCGCGCATCGGACGGCGGCATAGACCGCAAGGTTGCCTCCCTTACTGTGCCCTCCCACGAAAAGCTTCCCGCCAAGACGGCTTGCCACTCTTTCCAGATACTCCACTGCCAGAAGCTGGGCGGGAACGGGCGAGAGAAAGCTCATATTGAAATTTTCCTTCCACCCCACAAGGCTGTCGTCCGTGCCCCGATAGGCGACGTAATGCTCCCCGTTTCCCAGCTGAAAGGTGATGGCGGAGAACTGGGACTGATCCTCGTCGCTGATCCGATTCACGTAGCCGCAAAGGCAGACACGGGAAAACCGTTTGCATTTGGACGCCTTGGCGACAAGGCTCACGATCTCGGCGGGGACGATCTTACCGAGATACGGCGTCTCGCCCCGATGGCGGCGCAGATACTGCTTCGCCGCCTCCCGCAGGGTGATCAGCGCGCCGTCGGTCTCGGGAGACACGATATCCTGAAAATCAATATAGCTGATCTGGGAAAGGATCAGACTGTCCACCTCGTTGAGGGGCGCTTCGGAAAAGGACAGATCGCCCCTCCAATCGATATAATCAAATAACGATGCCATGGCTTCTCCTATATTTGCTTATGTACGCTCTTGTACTCGTCGTAGTACCGATAATAGGGACAACGAGCCGTATTTCCTCCCAAAAAGTCCAGCATTTCGTCCTGATCCAGCCGCTGGGCGCAGACGTAAGCGTCCAGATATTCGTCGTAGTCGTAAAATTCACAGCTTTCGCAGTTGGCGTCCTGCCTTTTTTTCGAAAGCGACGGCGTTTGACTCATTTGCTTTTCTCCTTATTGTAAATATTTCAAGCGATCCAGACAGTTTTGCAGAATGATCTGCGCCGACAGGGTATCGATCACCGTCTTGCGCTTTTTTCCTCGGGTGTTGGTTTCGTTAAGATAGCGGGACGCGGTCATGGTAGTCATGCGCTCGTCAAACATTGCCACGGGAAGTCCGAGGCGCTCCGAGAGCAGATGGGCGAATTTGCGGCATCGGGCGGCTCTCGCCCCCTCGCTTCCGTCCATGTTCACGGGCAGACCCACAACAAGACCCACCACGCGCTCTTGCTTTGCGATCTCGGCAACCGCGTCGGCGGTTTTTTCAATTCCCCCGGGGCTGACAAATCCGATCCCCGACGCCAGAAGCCTCGACGGATCGCTGACGGCAAGCCCCGTACGGGTATCGCCGAAATCCACCCCCAATAGTTTTCCCGACGTTTTCGCAAGTTGTTCCAAATCCTTCATTTTCCTGATATTTCCGTTTCTTTTCGTAGTAATATGTTATGCAAGCCCCTCTTTTTTTGCCATTGCCAGAAGGATATCCCTTTGGTTCAGGGAGGGGTCTTTTATCACGGCGGCGAGAAGCGCGTTCAACGTCTCCCCCACCTGCTTTCCCGTAAGCCCCACCGAAAGCAGATCCTTTCCCGTGACGGCAAGCTCCGAGATCTTCACGGGCGCGTCGTTGTTCTCCACCCAACCGACCGCTTCCTTGGGGGCGTTGCCCCGAAGGATCGCCGCCCGTACCGCCAAGGGCGACCACGCGCCGCAGCAGGCAATGAGCCGACGGGCATCGGCGGCCGTCTCTATCCTTTTCGCCGAGCCGCGCAGGACGGCAAGCGCGCCTGTGATCTGTTTATTGGAAAGCTTTAATTCGTGTAGAATATCGGCGGCGCGATCCGTTCCCGTGAGCAACAAGCCAAGCCGCGCCTCCTCCGATGGGGGGAGAGACGATGAAAGCCGAATAACTTCTACACAAGGCGTGTAATTTTGAAGAACAAAGGGGAACACGCCGCTATCCTTCATGGCAAGCAGGGCGGGGGCGGGATCACGGGCGCGCAGAAGCCGCAGAAATTCAGACGCAATACGCTCCTTGGCAATGCGAGAAAGTCCCTCGCGGCAGGCGACAATGCCCTCCGCCGTCCCCTCGTCGATGGTGAACTCCAGCTGGGCGGCAAACCGAAAGGCGCGAAGGATACGCAAGGCGTCCTCCGAAAACCGCCGCCGAGATTCGCCTACCGTCCGAATGATCCTTCGCCTCAGGTCGGCTTTGCCGTCAAAGAGGTCGATCAGCCCCTCTCCCTCCCGATACGCCATGGCGTTGACGGTGAAATCCCGTCGGGAGAGATCGTCGGCAATACGGCGGGTAAAGGACACCGCGTCGGGGTGTCTGCCGTCGGTGTAGTCTCCGTCTACACGGAACGTGGTGATCTCTACGGGATTGCCCTCGGACAGCACCGTCACCGTTCCGTGCTTCAAGCCCGTCTCAATGACCCGAAAGTCCTCCCGAAAGAGGGATACGGTTTTTTGGGGCGTTGCCGAGGTGGCGAGATCGTAATCGTGGGGTGTCTGCCCGAGAAGAATATCCCGCAGACTGCCGCCTACCAGATAGACGCGCTCCCCCGCCGCCTCCAGCCGAGCCGTCAGGGCGCGAATATAGTCCGGCAGAACGATTTGCTTTGCCTCATAACAGACCTCCATACGCCCCCTCCTCCCTCGGTTCATTTCGTTATTATTATTATATCCTTTTTTTTGCTTTCTGTCAAGTAGGGATACGAGGATGCGAGGATGCGAGAATGCGAGGATGCGAGAATGCGAGGATGCGTTGAGGGGAACTTCTTTCGAGAAGTTCCCCTCAGCGTGTAGAAAAAGTCCCAAAAGAAAACAGGGTTTCAGCAATTTGAACAAAAGGAATTCCCGTATTAGCCTTCCCCAGCGGGGAAGGTGGCGGCGAAGCCGACGGATG
>JAFVQC010000071.1 GCA_017504995.1 Clostridia bacterium | reverse complement strand
TTTAACGCTGAGTGTTCTCGTTGCTTGCTCCGATAAGGAGGAAGAGGCTGCTGAAACCACCGCAGCTACAACCACCGCGGCTCCTGAGACCACCAAGGCAGAAGAGACCACCAAGAAGCCCAGACCTCAGAGCACGCAGTCCCAGACCACGACTGAGCCTGAGACCTACCCCGTTCTTGACTGGACTCCCGAGTATTGATTTACGTACCTCCGTATCAGCCGCATGGAACGCTGACCTCTCACGTTCTTCGTGAGCGTGAGGGGCAGGCGGCTGACGGTTTCGATTCCGCCATTTCATAAAAACGACGGAACCCATAAGGGGCAAGCTTCCTTTGGGAGCTTTGCCCCTTTCAAAACAAAAGAAAATTAAAATCCCAATGGCGGGAGAAGCCCCGCCTTACAATGGAAACAAATGAAAAATATTGACTTTGAAAATAATTGATAATGGCACGGCACCGCTGCCGTAAATATAGAACCTAAAAAATCTAAATATTATGGAGGTATGAAATGAAACGGAACTTTTTAGCGCTTCTCTGCGCCCTGCTTGCGCTGATCACGTTGCTGAGCGCCTGCGGTGATAAGACGGAAATGCCTGCGGATACGACTTCCGCAGAAACCACCGCCATCGTAGAGGAAAATCCTCTGCTTGCCCTCGTGGTGAACAAGGAAATCAAGGTAAACGTGGTTTATCCCGAAAACTCGACCGGCGGGGAGCAAACCGCGGCAACGGCGATTTTTAATCTGCTAAAAAACTCCTATAACGCTACGCCAACCCTGAAGGACGATTTTATCATCAAGGGACAGACCCACGATGCCGCGGCGGTGGAGATTTTGGTTGGTAAGACCAATTATACCGAATCGCAGGAAGCTCTTGCCGCGATGAAGTACAGCGAATGGGCGGTAAAGGTCGTCGGAAATAAGATTCTTGTTTGCGCGCATTTGGAGGAGGGTGTCGAAAAGGCAGGTCAGGCACTTCGAAACTATCTCATCTCCAAAAAGACCCCGGATTCTCTGTACGTAGAGAAATCGATGGCATACACAGGCAAGGTGGAGTCCCTCAGCTATTTTGACACCGTTCCCTCTATGGGCGCGGGGCTTTCTTCTGTTATTTACGATACGGGAGACGGCTGTAAAATGCTTCAGTACGAAAAAGTCAGCGCCGACGTTTACGCGGGCTACGACGCGCTTGTAACGGCTGCGGGTTATGAAAGAATATCCTCTTATGATTTTCTGACGGATCAGAATAAGTACGCGCATTACGTAAACGGCGATACCATCCTGAACGTCTTTTACAGCTCCTACGATAAAACCGCGAGAGTGTTTGTGGAAACCACGGATGTGACTTCCGTCGTTCCCGCGACGGCAGGGCAGTATACCACCGTCAGCGGCTACGTGCCAAAGCTGTTGCAGGTTGGTGTTACCGATCCCGATGCTACGGGAGATACTTACGCGAACGGAATGTGCTATATGTTCTATCTGGCAGACGGTAGCTTCGTGGTTTTTGACGGAGCCTTCAACGATACGGCATCCGCCAGCCAGACGTACAAGCGTCAGAACGCGAGACGGATTTATGAGATCGTCAAGTCCTATACCCCCGCGGGTAAGACACCTACCATCGCGGCGTGGGTTCTTACTCATGCACACAGCGACCATATGGGTGCGTTCTCTGCGTTCGATAAGCTGGGATATAACGATCAGGTCAAGGTAGAATCGGTGATTTTGAATCTGCCAAGTCCCGAGATGTACGACGACCTGTCGGATGCCGCCGACTACGGCAGCCTGAGCGGTTACAGAACCGCCGTGCAGAACTATGTCAAGAACGGTTCAACGCTGTATAAGGCGCATCCGGGTCAGATCTATCACGTGCGGAACGTGGATTTGCAGATTGTTTTCAGTCCCGAGCAGCGCGCAGATGAAAAGATGGGCAACTTTAACAGTAGCTCCGTCGTGACTCGCGTGGTGGTGAAGGATGCAAGCGGCACTCAGGAGTTAGACACGGTGATGATTACGGGCGATATGTACGGCGTGGTAGGAACCGAGCTGGCAAATCTTTACGGAGAGGCAATGCATTGCAATCTGGTACAAATGCCTCACCACGGCTGGTACAATTACGATACGGGAATCTTCTGGAAGAAGGTAAAGGCAAACTATATTCTATGGCCCACTGCGGAGAGCAATATCAATAATGTCTGGAGTGGCGAGGAGGCATCCTGGGTCAAGACGAATCTGTTGCAGGGTAATATGAACAGTGACAAGTGCTTCTGGGCAAAATTCGATACCGTCGTGTTCGATCTTCCCTTTACCGGTCAGAACTTTACGAGAACGAAAAATGTAACATATTCTTGATGGATAAAACGAAAAATGGCAGTTTTTTATACGATGTTTCTTCAAAAAACACGTAAATATATTTTTATATGAGGAGTATTAGAAATGAGCGATAGAAGAAAGGTTTTGGATCTGTTTGAAGAACAGAAGGATTTTGTAAACGAAAAGGTATCCGAGGGCATAGAAAAATACAGAAAAGGTGACGGAAGGCTGAAGATCGTTGATCAAAACGGCGCGCCGATTGTCAACGCCAAAATCAAGCTGACTCAAAAAAGCCACGAATTTCGGTTTGGCGCGAATCTGTTTATGCTTGACGAGCTGGAGACCGAGGAAAAAAACGAGAAGTATAAAGCGTATTTTTCCGACGTGTTCAATATGGCGACCTTGCCCTTTTATTGGGACGCGCTTGAGCTTCAGCGCAACAATCCTCGCTATGCGAAGGATAGCCCCAAGGTCTATCGTCGCCCCGCCCCCGATCTTTGCCTTGAATTTTGCGAAAAGCACGGCATCGAGCCACGCGAGCATGGTTTGGCGTATGATTTCTTCTTCCCGAGATGGTTGCACGATGCCAGCGTAGAGGAGGTCAAGCGCGAGCTGGAGAGACGGTATTCCGAGATTGCCGAGCGATACGCGGACAAGATTCGTACCATTGAGGTGGTCAATGAGATGATGCATCGGAAGGGAAGAACGAGCTTTTACGACGAGCCCGACTTCGTGGAATGGTGCTTCAGACTTGCCGAGAAGTATTTCCCCAACAATCATCTGGGTATCAACGAAGGAAGAAGATTTGCTTGGTGCGGCAACGGTCGCGCAACGGATTCCTACTCCGCTTACGTAGAAGCAAACCTGTTGAAGGGCGTGCGGATCGACGCTATCGGTATGCAGTTCCATCTGTTTAACAAGCGTGAGGAGGAATATGAAAAAACCAGACAAATGCTCAATCCCAAGCATTTGTATCGAAGCATGGATCTTTACGCAAGATTTGGAAAGCCTTTGCAGATTACGGAAATCACCGTTCCCTCTTATTCGTGGGACCCCGAGGACGAGGAGATGCAGGCAGAGATGATCGAAAAGCTTTATCCCATCTGGTTCTCTCATCCCAACGTAGAGCAGATCATTTATTGGAATCTCGTGGACGGCTACGCCCACGTTTGGGAGCCTGATCCCGAAGCAATCAAGGCATCGCAGGGGAACATGACCCTTGGAGAAAACTATTATTACGGCGGACTTCTTCGCTTCGACCTCTCGCCTAAGCCCGCATACTACAAAATCAAAGAGCTGATTCAGGAGCGTTGGCACACCGAAACCGAGGTCGTTACCGACGAGTGCGGCAACGCCGAGTTCAGAGGATTTTACGGTGATTACGACGTGGAGATCCAAACGAACGGCGGTGTCGAAAGAAAAAATGCGACGCTTTCCAAGAACGGCGAAAACGATTTCGTTTTGACCATATAAAATTAACCATATAAAAATATAAAATTAAAAAAATGGAGATTGGATATGAATTATTGTTCTGCACCCTCGGATCTTAGGATCACAGATATGCGCTTCGTTGATATTGACGGCGCGCCCAAGCGTTGTACGATTCTCAGAATCGACACAAACCAAGGAATCAGCGGCTACGGCGAGGTTCGCGATGCTTCCTCGAAAACCTACGCGCTGATGCTCAAGAGCCGTATTCTCGGCGAAAACCCCTGTAACGTGGATAAGATCTTCCGCAAGATCAAGCAGTTTGGCGGTCCTTCCCGTCAGGGCGGCGGTGTTTCGGGAATCGAAATCGCTCTTTGGGACATCGTCGGAAAAGCCTACGGCGTTCCGCTTTACCAGCTTCTCGGCGGCAAGTTCCGTGACGAGATCCGCGTGTATTGCGACACCGACGTTGACGGAAAGCATACGGGACACGATATGGGACTTGCTCTCAAAAAGCGAATGGATATGGGCTTTACCTTCCTGAAGATGGACCTCGGTATCGGTCTCTTGCTTGACGAGCCGGGTACGCTCAACGCGCCCATTGGCTTTATTGACGACATGAAAAAGTACGCTTCTCACATTCTGAACGTACAGGGCGGAAGCGTGACTGCGGATATGGTAAGACATCAAAAGAGCTATTCCATCGTGACGACGGCGCATCCCCACACGGGAATCCATCTGACCGAAAAGGGACTTGATTTCCTTGAGAATTACGTGAAGGAGGTTCGTGAGGTCATCGGCTACGAGGTTCCCCTTGCGATCGACCATTTCGGTCACATTTGCGTGGAGGATTGTATCCGCTTTGCAAGAAGAATGGAGCCGTACAACCTTGCTTGGGTCGAGGATATGGTTCCGTGGATGTATACGGATCAGTACGTACGTCTGAAGAACAGCACGACAGTCCCCGTTTGTACGGGTGAGGATATCTATCTGAAGGAAGGCTTTGAGACCCTCATTAAGGCGGGGGGCGTATCGGTTATTCACCCCGACATCCTGACCTGCGGCGGCGCGCTGGAGCTGAAAAAGATCGGCGATATTGCGGACGAGTATGGCGTAGCAACTGCGATACATATGGCAGAAAGCCCCGTGGCTTGTCTCGCGGCGGTACATACCGCGGCGGCAATGCACAACGTGCTCGCCCTTGAGTTCCACTCGGTAGACGTTCCGTGGTGGGCAGATATGGTGACGGGTATCGACAATCCCATCTTCAAGAACGGATTTATTCAAGTGCCCGAAAAGCCCGGACTCGGCTTCGACGACCTGAACGAAGAAGTGCTTCGCGAGCACATCAATCCGAATATTCCCGGATATTTTGAGTCCACGGACGAGTGGAACAAAGAATTTTCAAATGACAGAATATGGAGCTAATGAGTCATGAATTTCAACGATAGAGAAAAAATTATTGCACTGACTCCCCTATGGAAGGGGGAGCGTTTTCCCGACGGACGCCCGAAGGTTGCGGACAAATATCTGGACGCCCTTTACGGCATGACGCTGGAGGAGGTTTGGAAACCCATCTTCGTCCTCGGCTATGAGCATCAATTCGTGGGCGGCGGACTCGCTCCCATGCAGACTCTTCACGACGACGGCAGAAAGCTGGTCGGTCGAGCCGTGACCTGTACCTACGCTCCTACCCGTCCCGATCTGCACGAGGTTCAGTTCAACCGCGGCGCGGAGGACGGATTGAAGGGCAACTATAACCAATGGGTGATCGACTCCTTGGTGGAGCGCGACGTTGTCGTTTGTGATATGTACGACAAGATCTACAAGGGCACGTTCCTTGGCGGCAATCTGACCACCGCGTTACATAACCGTACCAAAACGGGCGGCGCCGTGGTTTGGGGCGGTATTCGCGACGTGGAGCAGATGAAAAAGGTGCCCGACGTTCAGGTATATTACAGAGGAATCGATCCTACTCCCATTCGTGAGTTCGTCATGAAGGATTGGAACGACATCACGAATTTCGGTGGGGCGGTCTGCTTGCCCGGCGACGTGGTATTTGGCGCGGGAGGCGGCGTGCTGTTTATTCCCAGCCACCTTGTTCCCGACGTGGTGGAAGGCGCGGCAAAGACCCACGTAAAGGACGATTTCGGTTTTGAGATGATCTGTCAGGGTAAGTTTACCACGGCGCAGATCGATAGAAATACCTGGTCTGAGGAAATGTTGGATATGCTGTTGGATTGGATCAAGAACGATCCCCGCGGCGAGGAGTACCGCGATCTGGATTGGTCGAAGGAGTACGATCTTGCCCGCAACGGCGATCCTGACGACACCCAGACGGCGCTTTGATGAGGTAAACGATGAAAACAGCATTTGTTACAGGCTCGTCAAGAGGGATAGGCAAGGCGATTGCTCTTCGGTTAGCATCTGACGGATTCAAGGTAATTCTCCACGGCGTTACCGAAAGTAATCATATTAAAGCCCTGAAGGACGAGATCGAGAAAAACGGCGGAACCGCAGAGATCATCACCGCGGATCTGTGTAATCTTGAGGCTACGAAAAAACTTGCTAAGAAACTAACGGACGTAGACGTTCTTGTTTTAAACGCATCGGTGCAATACCGTACCCCTTGGCAAGAGATCACGACCGATGCGTGTTACGATCAGCTCAACTGCAATTTCGTTTCTTCTATGGTATTGATACAAGCAGTCGTTTCGCATATGAAGGAGAACGGCTGGGGCAGAATCGTTACCATCGGATCGGTACAAGAGGCAAAGCCGCACCCCGATATGCTTGTGTATTCCGCATCGAAGGCTGCTCAGACCAATATGATGCAGTCGCTTTCCTTGCAGCTTGCCAAGGAAGGGATCACGGTCAATAATGTAGCCCCGGGCGTGATCTACACCGATCGCAACGTGGCGGCGCTTTCTGACCCCGAATATGCAAAAAAGGTAACCGACAGTATTCCCGTTGGCTTTTACGGAGAGCCGAAGGACTGCTCGGGTATCGTGTCCTTGCTTTGCTCCGAGGAGGGAAGATATATTACGGGACAGAGCATTTACGTGGACGGAGGCAAGAGCGTACAATGAAGATTCGATTTTTAGGACAAAGCGGTTATCTTTTGGAAAGCGAGACGACTTGCATCCTCATCGACCCGTATCTTTCCGATAGCGTGAACCGTGTAGCGGGGAGACCGCGGCTGTTGCCGATTCCGATCAAGCCGAGCGATATTTCCTGCGATGCGGTGATCTGTACCCACGACCATCTGGATCATCTGGATCCCGATACGGTAACGGAGATCGATTCCAAGCAGTTTTTTATCACCACAAACGGCGGAAAAGAAAAGCTTAAAAGCCTTGGAAAAGAAAACGTGATCGCGCTCTGTGAAGGCGAGACCGTAAAGGTGGGAGACTTTGAGATTACGGCGGTTTTTGCGGACCATACCGTAGAGGCGTTTGGATTGATCGTAAGGATAGAGGGGAAGACCTTGTATTTCAGCGGAGATACACTTTACAATGAAAAGCTTTTTGAAATCAAACGTTTTTGTCCCGACTTTGTTTTTCTTTGTATCAACGGCAGACTTGGCAATATGAACGTGACCGAGGCGTTGACGGTGGCGAAGGAGATCGGCGCGCCGATCAACGTGCCGAATCACTACGATATGTTTGCTTCGAATTCGGAGGATCCCCATCTGTTTGCGGACCATATCAAGGGCGGTTTCATTATGGAATTTGATCAGTCCTATCGCTTGGAGTGATACGTATTTCGATCCTCATGTTTTTGAATGGTTGCTTGCTCAAACGAACAAAAACAAGAATGAACTGGGTGACGAATACAAGGGAAGCAAGCAATACGGATAACAAAAAATCGCTTTCACTATCAAAATGATAGTGAAAGCGATTTTTGTATGGAATTTTTTCAAGAAAAGTATGGGGATGCGCTGTTCGGCGGTACGGATCAGTACCCTTCGTTCCGCTTGACGGTTTCCAGAAATCCCGTTCCCGTATACACGGTGTAGCCGAAAACCTCGGCGCCACTTCCCGTTGCCGCCATGTTGCCGTCCCGATCCTTGCAGTACATTTCCTGACAGACGGGGTTGAGCAGAACCACCTTGTGCTTGATCTTGCTATCCAAGGCGTAGACGGGGGAAAATTGGGTGGGAAATCGTTTCTCGCGAACGGGGGGCTCGAAGATGATCGTAAACTTGTTGTTCAAGGGTTTGATGACCTGCTTGATCTCGTCCTTGCTCTCAAAGTAAAGCGTGGAGCGATATTTTTTGATCGTCAGGAAGCTGACGTCGTACACGTGTTTTCCCGTATCCAGCACGAAATCGGTGTCTTTGCCCGTCCAACGGAAGGACTGTAGGAATTTCCGTTTGAACTGCAAGCGGTAGCGGTTGGCTTTGCAAAGCTTTTTGAGCTTTCGCAAAAATTTTCTCCGTTTGCGCAGGGTTCGGGTCAGAACCATCGTCAGAATGATGCCTAAGATGATGTAAATGATCGTGACGATCATCAACGAACCGTATAGCAGAAAGGTCAGTGCCGCCAAAAGCCCGATGCTTAAAAACCAGAACAGAAACCAAAGCACGATTAGCTTGAGCATTCCGCCTTGTATCTTTTCCCAAAAGGCACTTCTTTTTTTTCTATTGCCATAAAAACGGTAGGATGGCAGAGAAGTTTTTTTGCCTTTTGATTGTAAATCCAGATCCTGAGCGATCTGTTTTGATTTATCTGCGCGCATACCTGCCATCCTTTCCGTTTACTGTTTACGATTATTCCGCTTTTGCTTCCTCGGCGGTTTCTCCGTTTTCTGCTTTTTTACCAAGGAGAGAAGGGAGTTGCATACCCGCCATGGCGAACACCTCGTCCAGAGGGGGAACGGACTTCATCATACCCGAAATAAAGTTTGCCGTCGAGGTCTTGCCGTCCGCGCTCTGACCGCCGTCCCAAACGGTGACCTTGTCGATCTTGATGTTCTTCACGGCGTCTACCTGTACGCGCATCAGATCCTCCAGCTTGTCGGCAATGAGGAGCTTCAGTGCGGCTTCGGCGTCTCCGCCTGCGGCTTGCACGATCTCGGCAAAGCCCGCCGCCTGCTTCTTCAGGATCTCTTCCATACCGCGTGCCTCTGCTTCCATCTTCGCGAAGATCGCATCGGCTTCACCCTTTGCCTTGCGGCGCATTTGCTCGGCGATTGCCTCGGCTTCCAGCTCCATTTCCTTTTTCTTCGCCTCGGCGCGAACGATCACGTCAGCCTCCAAGGTTGCTTGCTCCTTGGCGCGTCTTGCTTGCTCTGCAGCCTGCTCGGCGGCGTAGGATTCCTCCAGTGCCTTTGCGGCTTGGATCTTTTCTGCCGTGGTGGCGATCTTCAATGCCTCCGCCTCTTTTTCCTTCAGCGCGGCCTCGGACATGGCGATCTTCATCTTGGCTTCGTTTTCGCCCTGAATTGCCACGGATTCTGCCTCGGAGACCTTGATTCTCTGTTCCATCTTTGCGTTGGCTTCACCGATCGAACCCTCGCGGTCCTGCTCGGCGACGCTCTTCTTCGCGTCGTTGATCGCCTTTGCTGCCGCTTCCTTACCGAGGGCGGCAATGTAGCCCGATTCATCGCTGATATCGGTGACGTTCACGTTGATCAGACGCAGACCGATCTTTTTCAGCTCGGTTTCCACGTTGCTGCTGACCGCCGCGAGGAATTTGTCACGGTCGGTGTTGATCTCCTCGATATCCATGGTCGCGATGATCAGACGGAGCTGACCGAAGATGATATCCTTGGAAAGCTCTTGAATTTCGGAGAGCTGTAAGCCAAGCAGACGCTCTGCCGCGTTCTGCATCACACCTGGCTCGGTGGAGATACCGACGGTAAAACGGGAAGGAACGTCAATTCGGATGTTCTGACGGGACAGGGCATTCTTCAAATCCACCTGAATGGAGATGGGAGTCAAGTCCAGATAGGAGTAGGACTGGAAGATCGGAACGACGAATTCCGCGCCGCCGTGGATACACTTGGCGGAACGGTTGGTGCCGTCCTTGTTTTTGCCGATCGAACCGTAGACGACCATGATCTTATCGGAAGGGCATTTCTTGTATCGGGAGCAGAGCCACGCGATAAAGGATACCAGGATCAGAACGATGGCGCAAATTAAAATGATGATTTGGGGTTGCATAGTATTCCTCCTTATTGTATATATAAAATTGTTTTTACTTTCTTCTGACCACAAGGTCGGTCTGACCGCTGACGCCAACGACTACGATTTCCGCCCCCGTAGGAATGGCTTCCTCGTCGTCGGTGACGGCGTTTCGCTCTACGTAAGCACCTTGCAACATGACGTAAACCTTACCCTCGCCGCTTCTCGCGGGGGGAATGGTTAGATAAACCTTGCCCGCGCTGCCGATCGCGTTGCGGTTGTCAGCGTTTCCGTCGCTGCGAAGCCGCATGATGGCGCGAAGCAGAATAGCAAGCAGAAGCATCATAGCAAAGCCGCAAATCGCGGACACGAGAACGGTTACCCAAAGGGGCGCGCCCGCGCCGTCCATGACGATGCCGACCCAGCCGAAGACCACGAAGAAGGCGATGATGCCGCGGAAGGTAAAGATGCGAAGTCCTTCCCATCCAAAGCCGTCCTGCGCTTCGACAATTTCGTTTTCTCCGAATACGCCGTCGCCGCCGTCGGGCAGATCGTCGGGGGCTCCGTCCCCGATGTCGTCCATTCCCTCGCCGATTCCGTCCTCGTCGCCTCCGATGCCGAGGAAGAGCAGTATGGTTTGGATCAAGAGAATCAGAGTCGCGGGAATCGCCATGCAGGCAAAGATCTGCGCCGCGGTGCTAAGGGAATTCCACCAATCAATTAAAAACATGATATCTCCTTTCAAGCAAATGATATGCAGATTGTTTTGAGGTTAATGTAAATCGGAAAGCTCCTTTTTGATTCTTTTATAATTGAAAAGGTATCCGATAAAGTATACGGTAAACCAAATTCCGCCGAAGAGCAGAAGATTCAGAAGCCACCCGAGAATGGGAATCTGGGTTACGGCGTACGCACCCGCGTCTAGAATGTAAAATTCCTCAAAGCCCGTAATGATTACGAGGGAAAAATCGAAGCAGGCGAAAAAGATGAGAAAGGGAAGCTGGATAAGCCCGATCATCGCGATCCGTCCGATACATTCTTTCCCGTGGGTGCGGAAGAAATGGGAGAACACACCCGATTCCTTCTCGCGGACGAGCTGTTTTAGCTCGGTTCGGTATTCCGCAAAGGTGGACTCAAAGACCGTCGCGCCGATGGAGAAGCAGGTCCAAAGGACGAGGTCGAAGCCCCAGACGATCCGATGCGCCTCGGCGACGGTTTCGCTGTGATCCGCCAATTCCTTTGCCGTTGAGGAAACGGTCAGCCAAAACAGGATCATGGCAACAAGGTGAACCGCCAGAAGGATTCCAAACCATTTTACTAAACTTCTGAACAGCTCTTTCTTCATGATGATACCTCCCGTGAAGTGTCGCTTTCGTAAAGCTTTTGTTTATCTTTCGCTCTCTTTTTTCTGCCGCGGACCGAGCCGAACCACAGGGCAAGTCCATAAGCGGAATCAAACAGGAGAGAGACCAGAAAAATATGAAACACCGTAATCGCGTCTGCATCCATTCCCGCCAATACAGTGCCAAGGAAAAGCGGGATCGTGGAAATATAAGCGGATCCGTTTGATATGACACAAATCAGCAGGTGCAAGACTGCGGGCAGAAGCGCGCTTAAAACAGTAAAAGAGGTGGAGTGAGGGATATGTCCGTCCTTGTAGCCCTCCCTGAATGACCAAAGAAACAGGATGACAAGCGTAACGAGCCCCACCATAATCGATAATAGAATGTAATCAAATTTCAAAGTGTTGACGTTGGACTGGCGAAGGGCTCTGATCAGCACCGATGGAATCGCTGCAAGCGCGAAAGCCAACCATCCTCCTCCCCATATTTTCAACAAGTTGAATATGGAAGTGCTTGCCAGGTCCTTGGCGTTTTTTCTTGCTTTTTCATTCATGATGTCCTCCTATTGCAGAGCAGCGAACATTTCCTCTGCCGATTGTCTGAGCTGCGAGGCGGAATGGGCGTAGAGCATGATCTGCAAAATGCGGATCAGCTGTTGCTTGGCGTGGGGAAGTAGGGTAAGCTCCTCTACTGCCGTTTGCGCCGCCTGCTGAACCGTCTGGGGCTTGGTGATGCGGATGCAGGGATCCGAGAGCATATCCACGTAGCGGTGATATAGCTCGTCGTCTCCGATCAGATCATCCGCCGCGGTGGCGGAATCTCCTCCGATGATCTGAATGAGGCTACAGATCTTTTCCAATTGCAGGGTGTCGCGGAGCATATTGATGATGACGATTCGAGCCAGTTGATTTTTGGAGTAGGTTCGCTTGACGGGTGGGGATAAAAATCCTCGCTTGACCCAGTTCTGGATCACGTAGGGCTCCAGTCCCGTCATGATGGATACCTGCGAGAGGGTGATGCCGCCCGTGGCGAAAATCCCCTCAAATAACCGTCGGGAGCTGCCTTTTTCCAAGGACGTGGTTTCGATCGTCGTTCCTGGGAACGTGCTTGCCATGCGTTCACCTCCTATCCATGATCTCTTACAACATGATTATATCACATGGTCAAGTGATTGTCAATAGAAAATGAGAGCTTTTTTCGTGATTCTATTTTTTATACAGAATTAGAAATTTGATTTTATATATTTTATCCAATATCAGTGGCGTTCTTTTTCCTTTTTGCGAGAAAAAAGGATCAAATTGAAAAATAAAGAATGATTTTACAAGAAAACGCTTTACAAACCATAGGCGAATGTGGTATAATGAAATATATTTTTTATAATGACCAGAGGAAAGAGAGGTAATAATTTTGAATTTTGAGCTTTTGGCATTGATACTCTATTTTATGGCAATGCTTACGATAGGAGTACTGTTTTTCTTCAAATCAAAGAGTACGTCCGACAAGGACTACTTCCTTGGCGGCAGATCGATGGGACCGTGGGTCACCGCAATGAGCGCGCAGGCATCCGATATGAGCGCGTGGCTCTTGATGGGACTGCCCGGCAGTATTCTCGCGTTCGGTCTGGGGCAGGCTTGGATCGGGATCGGACTTGCCATCGGTACTGCGCTGAACTGGATTCTCGTTGCGCGCAGACTTCGGCGGTTCTCGCAAGCGGCGGGTGACGCGATCACGCTTCCGCAGTATCTTTCCAACCGTTTCGTTACCAAAAGTAAAACGCTTCAGGTGGTTTGCGCGGTAGTCTTTCTCGTATGCTTCACCGTTTACGTTGCCTCGGCTTTCGTTGCGGGCGCAAACGTATTTACCTCTATATTTAATATAGAGAAGGGAACGGCAATGCTGATCTTCGCGGCAATTTTGATCGTTTATACCTTCCTTGGTGGATACAAGGCGGTATGCTGGACCGATTTCTTTCAGGGAATCCTGATGCTGGTTGCCGTTCTTGCGGTTCCGATCATCATCGTCATTACCAAAGATCTTGACACGGCAGTGCTTTCTACAGTAGTAGAAGCAGACGGAACGAAATACGAATTTGTGGCAAACATTTTCGCCGCGTCTCCCAAGGAGATCGCTAACGGACTTGCTTGGGGACTTGGATATTTCGGTATGCCTCATATTCTCGTTCGCTTTATGGCGATCAAGAAGCCTTCTATGGTGAAAAAATCCGCGATCGTTGCGACCACGTGGGTCGTTCTGTCTCTTGGCGCGGTGATCGTGATCGCATACTTCGGAAGAATGCTCGTTGGTGAGAAGCTTCTTGTTGACGGCGCGCAGAGCATGGTATTCATTGAGCTTGCGAGAATGCTGTTCCATCCCTTCGTTGCGGGAATTCTTCTGTCCGCGATCATCGCGGCTTCCATGTCCACAGCCGACAGTCAGCTTCTCGTTGCATCCTCTTCCTTTACATCTGATATTTACAAGCCTCTGATCCGCAAGAAGGCTTCCGATAAGGAGACTTTGTGGGTCGGACGCGGTGTGGTTCTGATCGTTGCGGTGGTTGCTTACTTCATCGCAAGCAGTAAGGGCAACGGCGCACAGGCTATTATGAACCTTGTTGAAAACGCTTGGGCAGGCTTCGGCTCCGCGTTTGGTCCCGTTGTGATTCTCTCGCTCTTCTGGCGCAGATTTACCTATAAGGGCGCGCTTGCGGGTGTCATCAGCGGCGCGCTGGTTGACGTGCTTTGGCTTGCGTTCCTTTCCGGTCCGACAGGCATTTACGAGTTGATCCCCGGATTTGCGGTAAGTATGGTTGTAGCGGTCGTGGTAACGCTTCTTGACAAGAAGCCCTCCGAGGAGATCACCGCCATCTTCGATGCGGCGACCGAAAAGACAGAGGAGTAAGCGAAAGACCAAGAACGGCTCGGCAGAATAAGTACATTTCAAAAAATCCCAAAACGGAGGGAACAACATGCAAAAGATTCTGAATAAGATCGGATTTATTTGCGATATGGACGGCGTGATCTATCACGGCAATCAAATTTTGGACGGTGTGAAGGAGTTCGTGAACTGGATGATCGAAAACGACAAAAGGTTCGTTTTTCTGACCAACAGTCCCGAACGGACGCCCCATGAATTGAGCATGAAGCTGGAGCGCATGGGTCTTTCGGTGTCTCCCGATCATTTCTATACCAGCGCTATGGCAACTGCCGAGTTTTTGCGCAGTCAGATGCCCGATTGTACTGCTTACGTTATCGGCGAGGCGGCGCTGACCAAGGCGATGTACGACCAAGGGATCTACATGAACGATGTCAATCCCGATTACGTGGTCATCGGTGAAACCAGAACCTATTCCTTTGAGAAGCTCGAAAAGGCGATCGCGCTGGTGAATAAGGGGGCGAAGCTGATCGGCGCCAACCCCGACACCGTTGGCGTGACCGAGCAGGGAATTATGCCCGCTACGGGATCACTGATCGCTCCCATCGAGATTTCCACGGGTAAAAAGGCGTATTTCGTCGGAAAGCCCAATCCCCTGATGCTTCGTCACGGCTTGAAGAAGATCGGCTGCCACAGCGAGGATATTGCCTTTATCGGAGACCGTATGGATACCGATATCATCGCGGGAATCGAATCCAACGTGGACACCGTTCTCGTACTCAGCGGCGTGACCGCAAGAGAGGACATCGATAACTTCCCCTACCGTCCGAAATACGTCCTTGACTGCGTGGGGGATATCGTGAAAGCGATTCGGTGATTTTATTATGAAATAAGGAAGGATCTGTACTCAAACGATACAGATCCTTCTACTTTTTATGCGCTTATACGGCAAGCCCGCCGTCGATACCGATACATTGTCCCGTGATGAAGGCGGCTTCCTTTGAGGCGAGAAAGGCGGCAAGGGCGGCGACCTCCTCGGGTCTGCCCGCGCGGCAAAGGGGCGTTTCGTCGCAAATGCTTTTCATCGCTTCCTCGTCGAGCGATACGTTCATTTCGGTGAGGATCAGCCCCGGTTCAATGCAGTTGACGGTAATACCCGAGGGACCCAGCTCCTTGGAAAGTGCCATGGTCATACCACGCAGTCCCGCCTTGGCGGCGGAATAGTGAACCTCGCAGGACGCGCCAACCTTACCCCACATCGAGCCGACGTTGATGACTCGCCCGCTTTTTTGGGCAATCATGGGTTTGACCGCCTCTCGCGTGACGTAAAACGCTCCCGACAGATTGGTGTCGATCATGGCGTGCCAGTCGTCATCGCTCAAGTCGGTAAAGAGCTTGATTTGCCCGATTCCCGCGTTGTTGATCAATACGTCAATGCCGCCAAGTATCGAAAGGGAAGTGGCAACGGCGTCCTTGGCGGCTTGTGGAGCGCTGACGTCGGCTCGAATGCCAACCGCATCCGTCTGTGCTTCCAGCTCCTTTGCCGCTTCCTCACTTTGACGGTATAAAAACACGACTCTGTGTCCGTCTTTCGTAAATCGTTCTACAAGAGCGCGGCCGATTCCTCTCGTTCCGCCCGTGATCAATACCTTCATGCCTGTCCCCCAAAAATCTTTCGATAGCATGATTATACCGCATTTGTCCGAAAAAATCAACGGTTCATAAAAAATATTCTAAAAATATTAAAAATAGTAAAAAAGCTCTTGACAGAAAACAAAAAACATGGTATAATCTTTATTCGGTACGGACTTTTTAGTGTCCGTCTCCTTACCGTGTGTAAATTTTTTGTTCGATGCGCACGGTCTTAAGTCCATAGGGAGGTGTAAAAAATGGAAAAGGTAATCAATTCTTACGAAAGCCTGTTCATTGTTGATGTAACCAAGGGTGAGCCCGTTACTGACGCAACGGTGAACAAGTTCCTGTCTTTGATCGAGGCAAACGCCGAGGTCGTAGACGTGGCAAAGTGGGGTAAGCGCCGTCTTGCTTACGCGATCAACGATATGCCCGAAGGCTACTACGTTGTCGCTACCTTCAAGGCAGAGCCTACGTTCCCCGGCGAGCTGGAGCGTCTTTTCAACATTGACGAGACGATCATGCGCTCCATGGTAATCAGACTTGAGTACGACGCTGCCGAGAAGAAGGCTGCAAAGCTTGCCGCTGCCGAAGCCGCTGCTGCTGCCGCTGAAGCTGCTGCTGAGACCGAGACTGTTGCCGAAGAAACCGTTGCTTCTGCGGATGCAGAGTAATTCACTGTTTTAGGAGGATCGGAATGTCTGCTTTGAATTTGAATAAAGTGGTTCTCGCAGGTAGAATTACCGCGGATCCCGAGTTGAAGCAAACCCCCTCGGGTGTGTCTGTGCTTCGCTTTACGCTGGCAGTCAATCGGAGATATTCGAAAAACAGTGAGCAAGGGGAGCAGCAAACCGACTTCATCACCATGGTTGCGTGGAGACAGACCGCAGAGTTTATTTCTAAGTACTTCAGAAAAGGCTCGGCGATTTGCGTCACGGGTAGCATTCAGACCAGAAGCTGGCAGGATCAGCAGGGTCAGAAGCGTTACGCGACCGACGTGGTGGTTGACGAAGCGATGTTTGTGGATTCCCGAAACGAGAGTGGTGCGGCGCAGGGTGCGTCTTATGTTCCCGATGCTTATAACGCTACTCCGTCCTACTCCTCGAATGCGGCTGCTACGCCGAACTTTGAGGAACTCAACACCGATGACGATCTTCCGTTCTGAGGATCGCGCGGCATCAACATGATTATAGGAGGATAAGAAAAATGGATAGAGCTGAAAATACCGCGGCACGCCCTCAGCGTCCCGTTGTACGCAGAAGAAAGAAGGTCTGCATTTTCTGCGCGGACAAAGTTGATTTTATCGACTACAAGGATTCCGCAAAGCTGAGAAAATTCATCAGCGAGCGCGGAAAGATTCTTCCCAGAAGAATCTCCGGTACCTGCGCAAAGCATCAGCGCGAGCTGAATACCGCAATCAAGCGCGCGAGACAGGTTGCACTGCTTCCTTACGTCACTGACTGATCGTTTGGGAAAATAAAGAAAAAGATCGTTTCCTCGGAGACGATCTTTTTTTATTTTTTTGAGAACTCCTATTGACAGACGGAGAAAAGAGTGGTATAATAGGGAAGGTGAATCTTTAAGGCGATACAGAGATATCGGTAAGATCGGTCTATAGTTGAATTTGCTTCCGTACGAAGCCCGTATTGGATGCCCGTATTGGAGTTTTTTGGTAGAACGGTCTTGCCTTATGGCAGGACTTTTTTGTTTGGATTCTGACGAAAGGACGGTGATCCCGTTTGAAAAGAAAAGCGCTGATTATGGACGAGGCGGCGATCAACCGCGCCATGGCGAGAATTACCCACGAGATCATTGAGCGAAACCGCGGCGCAGAGGATATCTGTTTGCTTGGAATCAAGCGCAGAGGGGTGTACCTGACCGAGATGTTGGCGATGAATATTCGCCGCTTTGAAGGCGTTCGCGTCCCCGTGGGGTATTTGGATATTACTCTCCATCGGGACGATCTCACCGATGAGGACAAGCAGGATGCGGTAGGAGAGTGCTTTTTCCCCTGCGACATTCGCGACAAAACGGTAATCATTGTGGACGACGTACTTTATACGGGTCGAACGGCAAGAGCTGCGTTGGAGGCGGTTTTTGCCAACGCAAGACCCAAGGCGGTTCAGCTGGCGGTGCTCGTGGACAGAGGACACAGAGAGCTTCCGATCCGTCCCGATTACGTGGGAAAAAATCTTCCCACCGCCCAAAGTGAACAGGTGGCGGTCACGGTGAAGGAAATTGACCGTGAGATGGCTGTGTATATCTGCGATCCTGAATAAGGCTCGCAAAAAGAGTTCGTAACCAAAATAAAAGAATGAAAAGAAAAGGAGAGCAACATGGATTGGAAGTACCAAGCGATGATGAATAACGGTATCGGCTTGACCGAGTCCTTTCTGATTCCCTCCGATGAAACGAAGGTTTTTTTCGATTCTCCCGAATATACGGTTTTTCCCGGCTTTTGTGACGTGCACGTGCACTTTCGTGAGCCGGGATTTTCTTACAAGGAGACGATCAGGACGGGAAGTATGGCGGCGGCAAGAGGTGGATATACCGCAGTGTGTACCATGCCGAATCTCAATCCCGTTCCCGACGACGGGGCGCACCTGAAGCAACAGCTTGATCTGATCGAGCGAGACGCGGTGATTCGGGTCTATCCCTACGGGGCGATCACGAAGCTGGAGGCGGGTATCGAGCTTGCCGAGCTTGCGGCAATGTCTCCCTCGGTCATTGCCTTTTCCGACGACGGACGGGGCGTGCAGAACGAGGAAATGATGCGAGCCGCCATGAAGGAAGCGAAGCGTCTTGGAAAGATTATCGCGGCGCATTGCGAGGTGAATGAGCTGCTCCTTGGCGGATATATTCACGACGGCGTTTACGCCAAGGAACACGGGCATAAGGGAATCTGTTCCGAGAGCGAGTATGGGCAGATCGCGAGAGATCTGCGGCTTGCTGAGGAGATTGGATGTGCCTACCACGTCTGTCATATTTCCACGAAGGAAAGCGTGACGCTGATCCGCGACGCAAAACGCCGTGGCGTGGACGTGACCTGTGAGACCGCGCCCCACTATCTTGTGTTGGACGAAAACGATCTGCGGGAGGAGGGACGCTTCAAAATGAATCCGCCCCTTCGTGGAAAAGAGGATCGCTTGGCGCTTTTGGAAGGCGTACTGGACGGCACCATCGACATGATTGCGACCGACCACGCCCCCCATTCCGATGAGGAAAAGGCGAGAGGTCTTGCGGGAAGTCCCTTTGGAATCGTAGGACTGGAAACGGCATTCCCCGTGATGTATACGAAGCTGGTTCGTACGGGAATCCTTTCCTTGGATAAGCTGATCGATCTGATGGCGTACGCGCCCCGCAGACGGTTCGGTATTCCCCTTGGAAACGACTATACGGTATGGAAACTGAATGACATCGATCGGGTAGACCCCAAGGAGTTTTTATCCATGGGACACGCCACGCCTTTTGAGGGCGAGACACTGTACGGCAGATGTGTGGCGACGGTTCTGGACGGCAAGACCGTTTACCGTCGGGATTAATAAAACAGAAAAGAAAAGCATAGCTTTTGGAGGAAATAAAAATGGCAAAGAGAACGGACATCAAAAAAATTCTGATCATCGGATCGGGACCCATCGTAATCGGTCAGGCGGCTGAATTCGACTATGCGGGCACGCAGGCGTGTCTTGCCTTGAAGGAGGAGGGCTACGAGGTGGTGTTGGTGAATTCCAACCCCGCAACCATCATGACCGATACCACCATTGCGGACAAGGTATATATGGAGCCCTTGACGCTGGAGTATATTGCGAAGATTCTTCGTTACGAAAGACCCGACGCCATCGTCCCCGGTATCGGCGGACAGACGGGACTCAATCTGGCAATGCAGCTGGAAAAGAAGGGAATTCTCAAGGAGTGCCGCGTAGAGCTGTTGGGAACCAGCAGCGAGAGCATCGAGCGCGCCGAGGACCGCGAGCTGTTCAAGGAAATGTGTATGTCCATCGGCGAGCCTACGATTCCTTCCCAGATCACCTACGGGCTGGAGGAAGCGAAGAAGGCGGCAAAGGAGATCGGTTATCCCGTGGTGCTTCGTCCCGCATTTACCCTTGGCGGTACGGGCGGTGGCTTTGCCAACAACGAGGAGGAGCTGATGGAGATCGGCAGAAACGCCTTCAAGCTTTCTCCCGTGCATCAGGTCCTGATCGAAAAGAGTGTCAAGGGCTATAAGGAGATCGAGTTTGAGGTCATGCGTGACTCCAACGACCACGCCATTACCATCTGCGGCATGGAAAACGTAGACCCCGTTGGTGTGCATACGGGCGACTCTATCGTTGTCGCGCCCATTCTGTCGCTGAACGATCACGATTTGAAGATGCTGAACGACAGCGCCATCAAGATCATTAAGGAGCTGAAGATCGAGGGCGGCTGTAACGTACAGTTCGCGCTGAATCCCGAATCCTCCGAGTACTATCTCATCGAGGTCAATCCCCGCGTATCCCGTTCCTCCGCCTTGGCGTCCAAGGCAAGCGGCTATCCCATTGCCCGCGTGACCGCGAAGATCGCCGTGGGTATGGCGCTGGAGGAGATCCCCGTGGCTGGCGGTACGGCGGCAATGGAGCCGAATCTGGATTATATCGTTGCCAAATTCCCCCGTTTCCCCTTCGATAAGTTTACCTCCGCGCCCAACACCTTGGGTACGCAGATGAAGGCAACGGGTGAGGTCATGGGAATCGGCTCAACGCTGGACGAGTGCTTTTTAAAGTCGGTCCGTTCTCTGGAGACGGGTGTTTGCCACTTCCATCACCCCAAGTTTGACGGCATGTCCGTGGAGGAGATCCTTGACTATATCACCGAGTCGAAGGACGATAACATTTACGCTGTTACCGAGCTGATCCGCCGCGGTATGTCATTGGAGGATCTCCATCGCAAAACCATGATCACCGAGCTCTTCCTGGAGTCCTTGAAGCGCATCGTGGATATGGAAGCGCTCCTGAAGGACAAGCCTTGGGACGATCAGGTGCTCAGAGCCGCCAAGATCATGGGCTTTTCGGATAAGTTTATTGCCCGTTTGTGGAAGACCGAGGAGATCAAGATCTTCGAGCGCCGCCGCGCGCTGAAGCTGTCTCCCATCTTTAAGATGGTGGATACCCTTCATACAGGCAAATATATCGCGTATCTGTATTCCTCTTATACGGGGGAGAACGCATCTCGTCTGACCGATAAGAAAAAGATCGTCGTGCTTGGCGCAGGACCGATCCGTATCGGACAGGGGGTCGAGTTTGACTATTCTACCGTTCACGCGGTTCAAACCATCAAAAAGGCAGGCTACGAGGCGATCATCATCAACAATAACCCCGAGACGGTCTCCACCGACTATACCACGGCGGACAAGCTCTACTTTGAGCCTCTGACCCCCGAGGACGTAATGAATATCATCGAATTCGAGCAGCCCGAGGGCGTGGTAGCTTCTTTGGGCGGACAGACGGCAATCAACCTTGCCGAGCCGCTTCGCGATCGCGGCGTGACCATCGTCGGCACGGATTGCGATGCCATTGAGCGCGCGGAGAACCGCGATAGCTTCGAAAAGATTCTTCACCAGTTGGATATTCCTCAGCCCGAGGGCAAGGCTGTAACCAACATTGAGGACGGCGTTGCCGCCGCCGCAAAGATCGGCTATCCCGTATTGGTTCGTCCCAGCTTCGTGCTTGGCGGACGGGCAATGCAGATCGTCGGAAACGAGGCGCAGCTCCGCCACTATCTCAAGACTGCCGTGGAGATCGACGAGGACCGCCCCGTATTGGTGGATAAGTATATCATCGGTAAAGAGGTAGAGGTTGACGCCATCTGCGACGGACGGGACGTATTCGTACCCGGTATCATGGAGCTGGTTGAGAGAACGGGCGTTCACTCGGGCGACTCGATCAGCGTATATCCTACCTTCAGCATTTCCAATAAGGTGAAGGGAACGATCCTCGGTTACGCGAAGAAGCTTGGTCTTGGTATCGGTATTCGCGGTCTGTTCAATATTCAGTTTATCGTGGATAAGGACGAGAAGGTCTTTATCATCGAGGTCAACCCCCGTTCCTCCCGTACCGTACCCTTCCTGTCCAAGGCAACGGGCTATAGCCTTGCGGATATCGCCACCGAGGTCATTCTCGGAAAGAGCCTGAAGGAGCAGGGAATCTTCGATATTTATCCCGAGGAAAAGAAGAGATGGTACGTCAAGGTTCCCGTGTTCTCCTTCAATAAGATCCGCGGTCTTGACGCCTACCTGTCTCCCGAAATGAAATCCACGGGCGAGGCGATCGGTTACGACGACAAGCTGAACCGCGCGCTGTATAAAGCTCTGCAGGCATCGGGTATGCACCTGCAAAATTACGGAACGGTATTTGCAACCATTGCCGATAAGGACAAGGAGGAAGCATTGCCTTTGATCCGTCGGTTCTACAATCTTGGCTTCAATATTGAGGCAACCGAGGGAACGGCGAACTACCTCAAGAGCAACGGAATCCGTACTCACATTCTGGAGAAGATCGAAACGGGAAGCAACGAGATTCAGGATTCCATTCGTCAGGGACACATTGCCTACGTGATCAATACCAGCGACCTGCAGTCCAAGGACGCCATCACCGACGGCAAACAGATCCGTACTTGGGCGACCGAGAGCAACGTCACGCTCTTCTCCTCGCTGGATACCGTTCGAGTCCTGTTGGACGTACTGGAAGAGACGACGCTGTGTATCTCTACCATTGACGCGTAAGATCATATTACCGTAGGAGCTGTGAGAACAGCTCCTACGGAAGAGCATTATCACTGAAAAAAGGAGAGATCATGAAACAAGGATTTTTTCAGATCGCGGAGAATGTTCCGCTGACCGACAGCGTCATGCGGATGCGTCTTTTGGGAGACGTGTCCGATATTACCGCGTCGGGGCAGTTTATCAATATCAAATTGGACGGTCTGTATCTGCGCCGTCCCATCTCGGTCTACGACAGAGACGAGAACTCGGTGACCATCGTCTATAAGGCGGTGGGAAAGGGAACCGAGCAGATGCGGCAAATGAAGGAAGGCACGCTTGACGTGCTGACGGGGCTTGGCAACGGCTACGATCTGTCCGAGGCGGGTGAGAGACCTCTGCTCATCGGCGGCGGTGTCGGCGTTCCCCCCATGTATCTGCTTGCAAAACAGCTGATTGCCATGGGCAAGAAGGTTTCGGTCATTCTTGGCTTCAATACCAAGTCTGAGATCTTCTGCGAGGAAGAATTCAAGGCGCTTGGCGCGGACGTGACCGTCACCACGGTGGACGGCTCTTACGGCGTCAAGGGATTTGTAACGAGCGCCATGGAAGGAAAGGATTATACTTACTTCTATACCTGCGGACCCGAGCCGATGCTGAAGGCGGTATATGGCGCAAGCAAAACCTCGGGACAGTTCAGCTTTGAGGAGCGCATGGGCTGTGGATTCGGCGCGTGTATGGGCTGCTCCTGCAAGACGCTGTACGGAAACAAGCGGATCTGTAAGGACGGACCCGTGCTCAGAAAGGAGGAGATCATATGGGAGAAATGAAGGTAACGCTTTGCGGCATCGAGCTGGATAATCCCGTGATCCCCGCCAGCGGTACGTTCGGCTACGGCTACGAGTTTGCCGAGCTGTACGATATCAATCTGCTTGGAACGTTTTCCTTCAAGGGAACGACAAGAGATCCCCGCTTTGGAAACCCCACGCCCCGTATTGCCGAGTGTTACGCGGGGATGATCAACGCGGTAGGGCTGCAAAACCCCGGTGTGGAGAAGGTCATCGCCGAGGAGCTTCCCAAGATGAGGAAGTGCTTCCATAAGAAGGTGATGGCAAACGTCAGCGGCTTTTCCGTGGAGGATTACGCCTATACCTGCGAGAAATTAGATTCTTGCGAGGAGGTTGGCTGGCTGGAGGTCAACGTCAGCTGTCCCAACGTCCATGGCGGGGGCATGAGCTTCGGCACGTCGCCCGAGGCGGCGGAAGAGGTGGTTCGCGCCGTCAAAAAGGTGACCACCAAGCCCGTGATCGTCAAGCTGTCACCCAACGTGACCGATATCGTCGCCATTGCCAAGGCGTGTGAGGACGCGGGCGCGGACGGCATCAGCCTGATCAATACCATGCTCGGTATGCGGATCGATCTGCGCACAAAACGTCCCGTTATTGCCAATAAAATGGGCGGCTTCTCGGGTCCTGCCATTTTTCCCGTGGCGGTGAGAATGGTCTATCAGGTGTCGCACGCCGTGAAGATCCCCGTGGTGGGAATGGGCGGTGTCAGCACGGCAGAGGACGTGATCGAAATGATGCTTGCGGGTGCTACCGCCGTAGAGGTGGGCGCGGCAAACCTCATTGATCCTTTTGCTTGCAAAACCATCATCGAGGAGCTTCCTTCCGTGATGGAAAAATATAAAATCAATACTTTGAGTGAAATAATAGGAGGATGTCAGTAATGGGAAAAGACGTTATCATTGCCTGTGATTTTGACAGCGCGGAAAAAACATTTGCGTTCTTGGACAAATTTACGGGAAGAAAGCCCTTCGTAAAGATCGGAATGGAGCTTTACTATGCGGAAGGACCTTCCATCGTTCGTGAGATCAAGAAAAGAGGACATAAGATCTTTCTTGATCTGAAGCTTCACGATATTCCGAACACGGTAAAGAAATCCATGGCGGTGCTTTCCCGTCTGGACGTGGATATGACCAACCTGCACGCGGCAGGCACGATCCGCATGATGGAGGGAGCGCTGGAGGGACTGACCCGTCCCGACGGTACGAGACCCCTGCTTATCGCGGTGACCCAGCTGACCTCTACCGATCAGGAAAGCATGGAAAAGGATCTGCTCATCGAAAAGCCCATTGCCGACGTGGTCATGCACTATGCCCATAACGCGAAGGTGGCGGGTCTTGACGGCGTAGTCTGCTCTCCCTTGGAGGCGGGCAAGGTACACGAGACATGCGGAGAGAAGTTCCTGACCGTTACCCCCGGCGTTCGCTTTGCGGACGGCGACGTGGGCGACCAGAAGCGAGTGATGACTCCTGCTGAGGCAAAGAAGATCGGCTCGGATTACATCGTGGTAGGCAGACCCATTACCGCGGCAGAAGATCCCGTTGCGGCGTATGAGAGATGCGTCAGAGAATTTGTGGACTGAAATAAAAAATACGGAGGAAAATAAAATGCCTCAATACGTAGTTTTACAGGTAACCCTCAAGGAGAAATTCTGGGGAACTGCTTCGAGAAATTTTTCCGAGTTAGAGGACGTGATCAACGAGCAGGCGGCAAAGGGGTATCGGTTGCATACCATCACTACCGCGTCGGCGCATAGCTCGGGGCTTGGCGGCGGCGACCGCATTCAGGCAACGATGGTGTTTGAAAAATTATAAGTCGGAGAAAGGAATCAGAAATGGAAGGCTATAAGAGAGAGTTTATTGAGTTTTTGGAAGGCGCGGGCGTATTGAAATTCGGAGATTTCACCGCCAAAAGCGGCAGAAAGATCCCCTATTTCATCAACGCGGGAATGATCAAGACGGGCGACGACATTGCAAGACTCGGCGAGTTTTACGCCAAGGCGTATTTTGATAAGCTGGGCGCAAAGAAGGCAGTCCTCTACGGACCTGCCTACAAGGGAATCTCCCTTGCCGTTTCCGCTGCGGTGGCTCTTTCCAAGAAGGAGCTGAACGTGCCGTTCTTCTTTAACCGTAAGGAGGTCAAGGATCACGGCGAGGGCGGCGTGTTCGTGGGCTACGTTCCTACCGCAGGCGAGGAGGTCGTCATCATCGAGGACGTGATCACCGCGGGAACGGCGATCCGCGAGAGCATGGAGATCCTCTCCCATCTGGAAGGCGTCAAGGTGTCTGCCACCTTCATTATGGTAGACCGTAAGGAAAAGGGTCAGACCGAGAAGGGCGCGATGCAGGAGATCGAGGAGCAGTTCGGCTTCCCCGTGTACTCCATCGTGGACGTTTACGACATCATCGAGTATCTGGAGGAAGACCCCAAGAACGAGGAGAACGTGACCCGCATTAAGAATTATCTGGCGCAAAACGGCGCGAAGGCGTAAGACTTCGTGACAGAAGGGAGAAAAGCTATGAGAAGTCTGATTGATATTTTGGATTTTTCGGCAGAGGAGGTCAACGCGCTGATTGACGATGCGAAGGACATGATCGCCCATCCCGAAAAATACAGTGAGATTTGTAAAGGCAAGAAGCTGGCGACGCTCTTCTTTGAGCCGTCCACCCGTACCCGCCTGAGCTTTGAGGCGGCAATGCTGGAGCTTGGCGGAAGCGTGATCGGCTTTTCCGATGCGCAGAACTCGTCCTCGTCCAAGGGGGAGAGCGTTTCGGATACGGCGAAGGTCATCAGCTGCTACGCCGATATTATCGCTATGCGCCATCCCAGAGAGGGCGCTCCGTTGGTGGCGGCAAACGCGGCGTCGATTCCCGTGATCAACGCGGGCGACGGCGGACACAACCACCCCACCCAGACCTTGGCAGACCTTCTGACCATCAGCCGTGAGAAGGGAAGGCTCAACGACTTTACCATCGGCTTCTGCGGTGACTTGAAGTTTGGCAGAACGGTACATTCGCTGATCAGCGCGCTGACCCGATACGAGGGAATTCGCGTGGTTCTCATCTCTCCCGAGGAGCTGGCGCTTCCCGGCTACATTAAAAAGGACGTGATAGAGAAGAACGGCATGATCTGCACTCAGACTACCGATCTGGAGGCTGTGATGTCCGAGCTTGACGTGCTTTACATGACCCGCGTGCAGAAGGAACGGTTCTTTAACGAGGAGGATTATCTCCGTCTGAAGGACAGCTATATTCTCACGCCCCAGAAGCTGAAAAACGCCAAGAGCGACCTCTGCATTATGCACCCGTTGCCCCGTGTAAACGAGATCAGCGTTGCCATTGACGATGATCCCAGAGCCTGCTACTTCAAGCAGGTGCTCAACGGAAAGCACGTACGGAAAGCATTGATCGTAAAATTGTTGAAGGAGGCAGGAGCGATATGAACATCGATTCCATTCAGAACGGATTTGTCATTGACCACATTCCCGCAGGCAGAGGAATGAAGCTGTACGAGCTGTTGGGGCTGGAGTCCTTGGACTGCTCCATCGCCCTTATCAAAAACGTAGGCAGCCGTAAAATGGGGAAGAAGGATATCATCAAGATCGACGAAGCAATTTCCATCGATTTTGATATTATCGGATTCATCTCTCCCGAGGTGACGGTGAACATCATTCGCGACGGCGTGATCGTCGAGAAAAAGAGCATGGCGTTGCCGAAGGTGCTGACGGGCGTGATTCGGTGTAAGAATCCCCGTTGTATTACCTCTTGCGAGCAGGAGCTGGTTCAGAAATTTAAGCTGACCGATCCCGAAGGACACGTATACCGTTGCGTTTATTGCGAAACGAAAGCGAATTACGATAACTGAAAAAACCGCCGTTATGATCCGTTCGAGATCATAACGGCGGTTTTTCCGTAAGGGTGGAGTTATCGCAACGCTTCGATCAGCCATCCGAGGACGGGTTCAAATTTCGCGCCGTACCAATGGTTTTCTTCCTCGGCGGTTGCCTTGATGCACTCCACGGTGTAGTCGGCGGCGATCCTCGCGGCATCGTATGCGGTCTTTCCGCGCATCAGCGCGCCCGCGAAGGCCGAAGCGTAGATGTCTCCCGTGCCGTGACAGCTGTTGGGAAGCATATCGTGCTCGTAGTATGCGTATGCCCCTTTCTCGTAAACGACGACCCCCGTTTTTCCTGCTTCATAGGAAATGCCCGTGAAGATCACGTTCTTCGAGCCAAGCGCCAGAAGCTTCCCGATGATCTCCTCCACGTAAGCTCTGTCGTATTCGGTCTTGTACTCGGTATCGGTCAGGAAGCACGCCTCGGTCATGTTGGGAACGACGTAATCGGCTTTTGCGCAAAGTCCCTTCATTGCCTCAACGAACGCGCCGTCAAAGCCGGGGTACAGCTTGCCGTGATCCGCCATGGCGGGGTCAACGATCGTAAGCCCCTGCTCCTTGCCGCAGGCGGAAATGATCTCGGCAACGTAGTCGATCTGCTTCGTGCTGCCAAGGTATCCCGTGTAAACACCGTCAAAACGAATACCTTCCTTTTGCCAATGCCGACAGATGGCGGGCATATCCTCGGTCAGATCGCGGAAGGTATAGCCCGAAAAGCCTGCGGTATGGGTGGAAAGCACGGCGGAGGGAAGTACGCAGGTTTCTACGCCGCAAGCGGAAAGCACGGGAAGGGCAACGGTCAGAGAGCATTGTCCGACACAGGAAATATCCTGAACGGTAAGCAACTTGGGATAAGACATTTTTCAAAAACCTCTTTACAATTCAAAATTTTTATGATATTATTATAAAGCAAATGTGATATTATGTAAACGGTCAAAAAAGAATATTTTTTTAATACCAGATGGGAATGAACATGGAAAAGAAATATTACGCCCTGTATCGTCGGATCAAAGAAAAGATTTTGAGTGGAGAATATCCCTCGGGGGAAAAGCTGCCTTCAAAGCGAGTAATGGCGGATCGTGCGGGAGTCAGCCTTGTGACGGTGGAGACCGCCTACGGGATGTTAGAGGACGAGGGATATATTTCGTCGCGGGAGCGAAGGGGATACTTCGTCAATCGGATCGATGCCTTCGTGGCGGGTGCGGGAAGCAGTCCCACCTCCTTGACGTATTTGGAAGAAGAGGAGACAGTGCCTGCGGCAGAATTTGAATATTCGGTGTGGTTCAAGACGGTGCGGCGTGTGATCGCGGAGCAGGGGGATCGCCTGTTCGTCAAAGCCCCCAACCAAGGGTGCGCCGTCCTTCGGAACGCCATTGCCGACTATCTCTACCGCTATCGCGGTATGGTTGCCGAGCCTCGCTGTATCGTCATCGGATCGGGATCGGAGCAGCTGTATGAAACCGTGGTGAAGCTGTTGGGACGGGATCGGATCTTTGGGGTGGAAGACCCCTGCTACGAGCAGATCCGTACGGTGTATACGGATATGGGCGTGTCGGTCTGTCCCTTGCGAATGGGGGAGGATGGGATCGAAAGCGGCGAGCTGCAAGCCAAACGCTTTGACGTTTTGCATGTGACCCCCTTTCACAGTTATCCGTCGGGGGTGACCGCCGACGTTTCCAAACGGCACGAATATCTGCGGTGGGCGGAAGAGAAGGGACGCTATATTGTAGAGGACGATTTTGACAGCGAGTTTTTTATTCCCGGTAACCCCATTGAGTCGCTGTATGCCCTTGGGGGCGGACGCTCGGTGATCTATATCAACACCTTCTCCAAAAGCCTGTCTCCCGCAATGCGGATCGGCTACATGATCCTGCCCGAGGAGCTTCTTTCCACTTACGATGCCCACGTGGGAATGTTCTCCTGCTCCGTCCCCGTGATGGATCAGTACGTGCTTGCGGAGTTTATTGCAAGCGGTAGCTTTGAGCGCCACCTCAACCGTATGCGTCGGCGCATGAGAAGAGAAAAAGAGGGGCGCTGAAAAAGAAAAATATTTTCCGAAAACCACTTGACTTTTGTATGGGAAATGGTATAATTGGGGTATTAAAAGTAATAAAAGAAAAAGGAATCCGTTATGAAATTGTCCGTTTGCCTGATGGATATCGATGGGCTTCCTGACGAAAGAGAGCAATTGAATACCCTTGTGCGGTCGTTGCCCATCGGGCAGACTGAGATTGACAGGCTGTCGGCAAAGAAGAACCTCGTTGCCCTCAAGCAGAGCCTTGGCGGACTGCTTGCTCTGAAGGAATTGCTGGCGCAACGAGAAATTGCGCCGATGACGATTGTTCGAAGCGAGGTGGGAAAGCCGTGTTTTGAAAACGCTTCTTTTCTGCCCTTCAGCATTTCTCACTCCGCCTCCTTGGCGGTAGCGGTTTTGGGAGAAGGCAACGTTTCTTTGGGAGTGGATCTGGAATTCCTTCGCCCGAGTCTTGCGGTATTGGAACTTTCCGAACGATTTTTCGGGGAATCCGAACGCCAAGCAATGAGAGATGCCGAGGACGGGGCGGATGCCTTTTTTTGGCTTTGGACGAAAAAAGAAGCCGCCACCAAATGCGCGGGAGAGGAATTGGCTCGTTTTTTGGGAAGGGAGAACCGCGATTGCTTTTGCGAGAGCTATTCGGTTCTTTATCACGGCAGACAAGCTTATCTGACTCTTTGCGCCACGGAGAAGATCGACGAGGTTTTCTTCCTTTGCCATGCAGAGGGGCTGACGGTAGAAAAAAGAGAAAAGAAGGCTGCGACGTAGGATTTGCGCGAGGCTATGATCAAAACGGAAAAGGAGAAAAGAAAATGGCAAAAACCTATACTTGGAGGATTCCCGAAACAGTTACGGACGAGGAGACCGAACAGGAAAAGGAAGTTACGCATGAGGTGATGCTTGTTTGTTCCATGCTGACGGGAAAGGCAAAGATCACCATCGACGGCACGGAATTTGATATCAGCACCCGCTTCCTCGGCTTGCGCGGCACCAATCAGGTGTTCCGCCTTGGCGAGATGGCGGCGATCGTGGACTTCCCCAAAAAGGGCGAACCCGACCTTGTGATCGACGGTAAATGCGTGCGCTCGGGAAAGGCGTACGCGGGATAATGTCTGGAACACAGGGAACCGTCCCCTGTGTTCCAATTTTTGTTTTGGAGGTTTTATATGGAACAATCCACAGCTTATCTTATTATGATTTTGTTTCCGGTCATACCTTGGTTTTTAAAGTTCACAATATCATATAAAATACGATATAAAACACCAAAATTAAATGTTGACAAATTCTATAAGAAAAACAAAACCTCTTTTATAAAAAAATATTTTTATGTGGATTTTAAAAAACGCCTCAACCCCACCATATTTTACAGCAATCTGGCAATCGGGTGTATACTGTTGCTAAGCATACTGATATCGTTAGTTTATTTATTATTGGCAGTCTGCAAATATACACTTTCGTTTTTTGTCTTGCAATACATTGCCGTATATAGTACAATAATATTAACTGTTTTACTTTTGATATTTGGTACCATGGAAATGCTTAACGATAGAAAATGAAAAAATGATCTTTCTCCGTCATGTTACAGGGTGTCACAGGGGATGTCACAGGGGACGGTTCTCTGTGACATTATTAAAAAATGCAGGAACACAGGGGACGGTTCCTTGTGTTCGTTTTTTAAAAATGCTTGACACCCAAATAATAATATCCGAAATAATCCAAGCTGATCTCACGGCTACCGAAAAAACAACCGCTTCCGCGGTAGGGGAGGGGCTTGCTCCTCCCGAAATCATGGTTAAATGAAAACCCCGCGGCGAGATCGTAAAAGAGCAATTGCGGTTGATCGAAAACAGTTCCTAAGTGTAACCGTTGAAAATTTTGCCATTATGCCCGACCATATTCACGCAATCATATTTTTGCATGGGAAGGCGGGAGGAGCAAGCCCCTCCCCTACCTTGGACGATATGATCCGCGGGTTAATACATCTGTGAAAATCCAATGCGTTGGTACGATAAGGAATCATCAATTGGTCAATACAAAGAAAAACAACCCCGACAGAACCTAAAAATCTGTCGGGGTTTTACGATCGTATGAGAAGTAGCCTTTTGCAAGTGCTTTTTTCGGTTATTGAATAAATAACAGTAGTAACAAAAGAAAGATTAGATCGTCCGCGGAGTCTCCCTGGGCAACGAGAAAGATCAGACCGATGATCAAAATCTCCTCAAAGCCGATGCCAAGACCTCTTTTTCCTTTAAAAAAACGTCCCAGATCCAGCTTGAAGCCGGGGGAGGGGAACAAGCGTCCCGCCGTCAAGGCTTCGTCAGCAGGGGGCGGGCTTTCGGGCGGTGCTTCGGTGGAAATCGACGGTTCTTCCTGTATGGGAAGCGCTTCTTCCGCTTCGACGTCGGACGGCTCGTCGATGACGGGTTCTTCTTTGCGGAAGGCGTTTCCGCTATAATTTTGGGGAACGTGAAGATTTCTTGGAAATCTTCCTTGCGGTCCTTGTCGTGCGTACATGGTGTTCTCCTTAAGACAATTGCTTGAGCAGATCGGTAACCTGAGAGAGTCCGATCATGTAATCGATGGCTTCTCTCCGTCCCGCGCTGACGTAGGGCTTGAGGGCGCGGAGCAGGCAGGCGCGCCTGTCGTCCGTCTTTGCGCCGAGCGATCCTTTGGACAGTCCCGACAGCAAAGGGGAGAGCTTTGCCATGACGGCAAGCATCTCCGAGGGGGGATCGTTGTTTGATGTCGGGGACTGTGCCGCGGTCGCAACGGCAGGGGGGGCTTCGGGTTCTTCTTTTTCTTCGGCACTCTTTTGAGACGCACCCAAAGCCGATGCTACCATAGAGATCAGTTCAGGGTGAGCCAACACCTGTTCCATTGCGCTGGCGATGGGGTCCCGTGAGGACTCGGAAGTGGTTTGTTCACGATCCATATGGGATTACCCCCGTTTTCTTCGATTGGCTTCGTATTGCTCCGCAACCTGCTTCAGATCCTCGTCGGTGGCGCTCCGCAGGGCGCTCCGAATGCTTTCGATGCTGGCAGGGTCAATATTGAATTGCGAGGGATCGATGCCGCTTTCATTTGCCAATCGTTGAATGATAGACTTCAGCTGACGGTCGTTCATAGCCAGTAATTTATCCAAAGCTGCTCGGTCGATTTGCATGAGAGAATCCTCCTGTTTGAAAATGGAAATCAAGAAAAATGAAAAAATTTTCTTCTCTAACAGAATATGCTTTTGAAAAAAAAAGGTACCTGCTTTTTTTATGGATTGACGACGCGCGTTTTTTGTGGTATAATATAAAAAAGTGTGACTTTTTGAGAGATTGCTCATGCTGGATCCGATATATCTTATGCCGAAGAATCGGAAAATATCCGTTTGTGACAACGGAGAAGGAGAGATGCTTGAAGATGAAGTATTGCTTTATTCTGAATCCTGCCGCGGGAAAGGGCTGGGGCGCAGAGCAAGTGAAAGAGGATATCGAGGCTTGCTATAAGCAGACCGATACCGAGGTGGAGCTGTATTTGACAAAAGGGGTGGGAGACGCTACCGATTACGTGATCCGTACGGTAGACGCCGCGCCCGAGGAGGCGTATCGGTTTTACGCTTGCGGCGGCGACGGAACGCTTAGCGAGGTTATCAACGGCGTGATGCGACTGGAACACCCCGAAAGAGCCTCGGTTGGTTTGATTCCCGTTGGTACGGGAAACGATTTCGTTCGGAACTTTACCTTTGGAGATAAATTCTTTGACGTACGAGCGCAGCTGGAGGCAGAACCCCTTGCGGTGGATCTGATCCGATGTAACGATCGCTACGCCATCAATATGGTAAATATCGGATTTGACTGCGAGGTGGTGGTAAAGACCGCCCAATTGAAAAAGAGACCCTTGATTCCGTCTAAAATGGCGTACATAGCGGGGCTTATCGTCACCCTTTTCCGCAAACCGGGGGTGAAGGCAAAGCAATCCTTTGACGGCGGTGAGGAAGAGGACAAGCGGTATTTGCTGAATACCTACGCAAACGGAAGCTATTGCGGCGGCGGATTTTATTCCAATCCCAAAAGCTCTATGCGGGACGGAAAGCTGGACTCTATTCTGGTCAAGGATATCGGCAGACTGAAATTTCTTTCTTTGGTCGGTAAATATAAAAAAGGCGAGCATCTTGGTAGCGAATTTGAGTCGGTTCTCTGTAACAAAAAATTCAGCCGAGTGGATATGCGCTTTGAAAAGGAGATCTTCGTTTGTGTGGACGGAGAGCTGATGGCGGCAGAGGAGCTGCATCTGTCGGTTGTCCCCAAGGCATTGAATTTCCTCGTTCCCACAGGCTCTTGGCTCTTGCAGTCGGAAGAGTCTGCCGAGCAGGACACAGCGCGGGAAGCGGTTGCTGAGGGCGCGGAGGTACAATGACCTTTTTGGTGTTTTCCGATATCCACGGACGGCGGGATTTGGCAGAGGTGGCTTTGCGACTTCAAAAAAATGCCGATGGCGTGCTGTTTCTCGGGGACGGTATTCGAGATCTATCGCTTTCTGCTTGCCGTGAGGGCGGTCGGCTGTTTGTGGGGGTGCGCGGAAACTGCGATTGGTTTTCCCCGTCGCAAAGCGAATATTTTTATTCCGAGGAACTTTTACTGCGTTTGGACGAATATACTGTCATGATGATGCACGGACATACGCGAAACGTGAAATCAGGGATCGACTGCGCGGTTCGCGCGGCGGCGGAGCGAGGTGCTGACGTGTTACTCTACGGTCATACCCACGAGGCGGAGGAGCGATATCTTCCCGAGGGGTATGATGCCGACGGCTTGATCCTGCGCCGTCCCATGTGGGTGATGAATCCCGGCAGTCTCGGCGCGCCGAGAGACGGACGGCATTCCTACGGCTTGCTTCAAATTCGAAACGGACGGATTTTGCTTTCCATCGGGGCGTTGTAACGGTTTTCTAAAACAAAAAAGCTGTTGCGCAAGCGCAACAGCTCGTCGTTTTTCTGTTAAACGGGTTCTTCCATCGTTTGGGGCGCGTTTGCCTTTTCTGCCTCGGCGGCTTCTCGTTCCGCATGATAGGCGGCAATGACCCTTTCTTCCAGCATATTGCGGAATTGCGCGTTGATGGGATGTACGATATCCCGATAGGTTTCGTCGGCGTTCTTTCTGCTGGGCATGACGATAAAGAACTTGTCCCTTGCGTTGATAACCTTTACGTCATGGACCGCAAGCTGACCGTCAAAGGTGACCGATACGATCGCTTTCATGGGACCTTCGTCAAACAGTTTTCTTACCTTAATATCGGTGATTTGCATTTGTGATACCTCCGTGTGAGTTGTTTGATAAACTTCTTTTTTGCAATTGGATAAATTTTCAACTTGCTGGTACTATTATACATGATATATTTGACGGTTATACAATGGTTTTAAGTTTTTTTTGTGAAGAAATTCGAAAAATAACCAAAAAAGCGACCGTCTTACCGAGGATTCGGAGAAAGTCGGATTTCTTCGACGAAAAAATCGTTTTTTGAAAGGAGAGAGGAGATGGCAACGGAAAATACCCATTACGGCGCTCATCGGATCGGAGAGATGCTTCGGGATTGTAAGAGCATTTATTTTATCGGGATCGGTGGCATCAATATGTCCTCTCTGGCACTCATTTCCCAAAAGCGCGGTTATCGAATAGGCGGATCTGACCGCGCTCCCACCGCGCTGACAGAACGACTTGCCGCGGCTGGGATCAAGGTGTTTTACGGACATCGAAGGGAACAGACGGAGGACTATGACGCGGTGGTCTATACCGTTGCCATTGCTCCCGACAATCCCGAATATCAAGCCGCCTTGGAGCGAGGAATTCCTTGCATTTCCAGATCTGATTATCTTGGCTATATTATGACGGGCTACCGCCGTCGGATCGGCATTGCGGGTATGCACGGAAAAAGCTCCTGTACGTCCATGTGCGCGCAGACCTTGCTGGAGGCAGGCGTCGAGCCTACGGTGCTTTCTGGGGCGGAGCTTTCGGTGATGGGAGGGGCGTATCACGTAGGGAACGAAGAAAATTTCGTGTTTGAAGCCTGCGAATACATGGACTCTTTCTTGGATTTTAACCCCACGGTGGCGGTGATCCTCAACATTGAGATGGATCACGTGGACTACTTCAAAAGCATGGAGCAGATCCGTTCCTCCTACCGACGGTATGCTGATCTGACGGGAAAGGACGGCTTTGCGGTCTGTAACGCCGATGACGCCGACGTCCTTTTTGCTTTGCGGGACTATGCGGGAACGAAGATCACCTTTGGCATCGAAAACGAGGACGCCTGTCTTCGCGCGGTGAACCTACACGAATGCCGAGGCGCATATTCCTTCGACGTGTTAGCGGAGGGTAAGCTCTTTTGCCGCATATCCCTTGCCGTGACGGGATATCATCATATTTATAACGCCCTTGCCACGGTGGCAGTCTGCCGTCTGTGCGGTCTGTCGGCAGAGGAAATTGAGATGGGACTTTCCCACTTCGGCGGCGCTTGCCGGCGCATGGAACGAAAGGGAAGCCTCAACGGCGCCGTTGTGTACGACGACTACGGTCACCACCCCACCGAGATCCGCGCCACGCTTTCGGGTGCCTTGGGCTTGCCCATGGAGGGCGGACGGCTGTTTTGCGTGTATCAGCCCCATACCTATTCCAGAACACACGCGCTGTTTGACGACTTCGTGTCGGCGCTGGGGGTGGCAGATCGGGCGCTTCTCGTGGATATCTACGCCGCGAGAGAGACGAATACCCTTGGTGTCAGCTCGGCTTTGCTTGCGGAGAAGATCGGCGAGAAGGCGACCTATTGCGGAACGCCACAAGCAGCAGCGGAAACGCTTCTTTCCGAGGTGGGGGAGCGAGACGCGGTGGTGATCATGGGCGCAGGCGACGTGTATCGAGTCTTTGATTGCCTTGGCGAGAATTTGAAAAAGAAATGAGGACGTTCCATGAGTGGATGTGAAGGATATCACGCCATTGCGAGCGTGTATGATCAATTGAATCAAGAACTGGATTATGAGCGTTGGGCGGATTTTTTTGAGCGATGCTTTGATCGCTTTTTGGACGAAAAACCGATGCTTGTGCTGGATCTGGCTTGCGGAACGGGACGAATGACCCGCACGCTGGCAAGGCGTGGCTACGATATGATCGGCGTGGATGGAAGCGAGGATATGCTTTCGGAGGCGTACGCCGCGGGCGAAGGCGAACCGATTCTGTACCTGCGGCAGGATATGCGCTCCTTTGAGCTTTACGGAACGGTGGGCGCGGTGGTCTGTTGTCTGGACAGTATCAACTATTTGTTGGAAGAATCAGAAGTAAAAACGGTGTTTTCCTTGGTGCATAATTATCTCGATCCCGACGGTATCTTTTTGTTTGACGTGAATTCCCCCTATAAATTTAAACACGTTTACGGGGATAACGCTTACGTGCTGGAGGACGAACGGGAGGAGAACGGAGAGGTACGAGCCGTTTATTGCGGTTGGCAGAACGCTTACGACGAGGAAAGCGGCATTTGCGACTTCTATCTTTCGCTGTTCGAGGAAGTGGAAGAGGACCTGTACCGACGGTCCGACGAGCATCAGAGAGAACGCTGTTATTCCCCCAAATGCCTTCAGTCTTTGTTGCAGTCTTGCGGATTTGAGCTTTTGGGGATTTGGGGAGACGATCGGTTCGGTGAGGTGACGGATACCGCGGAACGGCTGTACTTTGCCGCAAGAGCGAAAAAATAATGGATGTAAAAGAAAAGGAAACGATAGTATGAATCAAGAAAAGAAAGCGTACGCAACCATTCTCCGCGCCATGACTGCCGACGGAAGCGCGCGGATTCACGTGATCAACGCCAAGCCCATCGTAGATGCCGCCGTGTCGATCCATCATACCGCGCCTACCGCAACGGCGACTCTCGGCAGACTCTTGACGGTCACCTCTATGATGGGGTGCATGATGGGGGACAAGGATAGCTCTATTACCGTGACCCTTGGCGGAGACGGACCCGCTGGACGGGTGCTGGCGGTTGCCGATTATTACGGAAACGTCAAGGGGTATATTCAGAATCCCGAGGTGGATGTTCCGAGAAAATCCAACGGTAAGCTGGACGTTGGCACTGCCGTGGGGCGGGGACTTCTGACCATCATTCGTGACGAGGGCGGAAAAGAGCCGTATACGGGATCGATCCCCTTGGAGAGTGGTGAGATTGCCGAGGATATCGCCGCGTATTACGCCAATAGCGAACAGATCCCTACCGTGTGCGCCCTTGGCGTTCTGGTGGATACCGATTGCAGCTGCCGCGCGGCAGGGGGCGTCCTGATCCAATTGCTTCCGTTTGCCAATCCCGAAACGGTAGATGCCATTGAAAAAAACATTCCCGCCCTTGCCAATATCTCCAAGCTGTTTGATCGGGGACTTAGTAACAAAGCGATTGCGGATATTGCCTTGCAAGGCATCGAATACGACGTGTTCGACGAGCTGGAGGTGGCGTATCATTGCGACTGTACCCGTGACCGCGTAGAGCGCGCGCTGATCACCCTCGGCGAGAAGGAGCTGTATCAAATGCTGAAGGAACAGACCGAGGAAGGGAAGGCGGAGGAGCTTGAGGTCTCGTGCCGTTTTTGCGGACGGAAAGAGGTCTTTACCCGTTCGGATATTGAGAAAATGACGGCAAAATAAAAAAGCAAAAAAAGAGAAATATTTTTCAAAAATAGTATTGACAAAGCAAATCGGTTATGGTATAATAGTCACCGTTGACGGCTCGGAAGCAAGATGATTTGAAAAAGAAAAAAGTGCAAAAAAACTTGAAAAAATTTTCAAAAAACTCTTGACAAACGAAAAAGACTGTGATATAATATTAAAGTCGCCGCGAGGATGACATGGGAGCATAGCTCAGCTGGGAGAGCATCTGCCTTACAAGCAGAGGGTCATAGGTTCGAGCCCTATTGTTCCCACCATAATGGCCCGGTAGTTCAGTTGGTTAGAACGCTAGCCTGTCACGCTAGAGGTCGTGGGTTCGAGTCCCATCCGGGTCGCCATTCAGTACAGCCCTTGCTGTATGCCTCTGTAGCTCAGTTGGTAGAGCAGGGGACTGAAAATCCCCGTGTCGTTGGTTCGATTCCGACCGGAGGCACCACCTATGCGGATTTAGCTCATTTGGTAGAGCGCGACCTTGCCAAGGTCGAGGTGGCGGGTTCGATCCCCGTAATCCGCTCCAAAAAGACACGGGCACGAAACCAATACGTGCCCGTTGACTTTTGTAAGCCGGACAATCGAAAGATTGCCTGTTTATATACTGATGTCCCACCCATACAGGGTAGGGATCTTCAGACAATTGAATGGCGCCATAGCCAAGTGGTAAGGCAGAGGTCTGCAAAACCTTTATCCCCCGGTTCAAATCCGGGTGGCGCCTCCAAAAAGAAAAGTCGCGTAAGCGGCTTTTTTTTGACAAATTTAAGAAATAAAAATTTACTTTCGTAAATATATATTGACAAATATATGGAGATATGCTATAATAAGTACAGAAAGGACGGTGACGTTATGTATATTCATTATTCAAACCTCTGGAAATTGTTGGCACAGAAGGAGCTGACCAAATCCGATTTGATGGAGCTGACGGGGCTAAGCTCTCGCGTCATTGCCAAGCTTGCCAAAAATGAAACCGTGACGACGGACACCATCGCAAAAATATGTACGGCGCTTTCTTGTAACGTGAGCGATATCATGGAGTGTTCTGAAGAGCAGGATCTGTCGCTGTATCTTTACGGCAATTCCTTTGGTGTGATCGTGGAAGAAAACGATCGGATCAAAAAGATGAGCTTTACGTTCCGCGATCAAAAGTATTCCGTTTATTGGACGAAAAAGACCGCGAACAAATTCACGCGCATTTGTTGCGAAGCCGACGAGACGGTCTGGTGGGAGCAATATTATATGATGGGCGGAATTTGTACGCCGTCCGTTGTCAAAAACGTGCTTCTTAAGCCTGATCGAAATCCGGACGAGGTCGTTATCGTGGTGATCAAGGGCAAGCCTTCCGGGATCACGGGCTTGGACGAAGGGATCTGGGTATCCGCGAAGAATGGAAAATTGCGCGGGCAAAAGGATGTTTTTGTGATGTCTGAGGCTGCTTTTAAAATTTTTGCGTCTGAAAAGCAGGTGTTTGATGCCGAAGATCAAAAAAACGAGAGCGAAAAAATATAAAAACTATGGAATTATCTATAAAATAAATGCAAATAATAGAAAAATAAAGACGAGTTATTGTGCAAAAGGGAGATTTTTTCGTTGTCATCAAGTCTTGCTTGACAAATCGACGATAAAATGTTAAAATATACTGTAACCGTTTGCGAAAAAAGCGAAAACGGCGCTAAAATCGTACAGAATCGCACGCATCGTGCGGCTGTAAATAAACGTTAAATTTATAAGAAGGAGGAAATGGAGAATGCCAACTTTTAACCAGCTTGTCAAGCAGGGCCGTCAGGACAAGGTTTACAAGTCCAAAGCCCCCGTTCTTCAGAAGGGCTTCAACTCTCTGAACAACGCACCCACCGATCAGGCGTCCCCCCAGAAGAGAGGCGTTTGCACCAAGGTTTCGACCACCAGCCCCAAGAAGCCGAACTCCGCGCTCCGTAAGATCGCGAGAGTCCGTCTGACCAACGGCTTGGATGCAACCACCTACATTCCCGGAATCGGACACAACCTGCAGGAGCACTCTGTCGTTCTGATCAGAGGCGGAAGAGTACGTGACCTGCCCGGTGTGCGTTACCACATCATTCGCGGTACGCTTGACGCGCAAGGCGTAGCAAACCGTAACCAGAGCCGTTCCAAGTACGGCGCAAAGAGACCCAAGAAGAAATAATTCGGGTCTAAACAGGGTATAAAGCAAATCAAGTCGCATGAACCGTTTCGAGTAAATTTAACGTTTATTTACCTCGGCCGTTCCGTGCGCTTACAGAAGAATGCTTTTGAGTACCTATGATTTCATAATATTAATGAAGGAGGGAAGTACAGTGCCGAGAAGAGGTCGTATATCCAAAAGAGACGTATTGCCGGATCCTATGTATAACTCGAAGCTTGTAACCAAGCTGATCAACAACGTTATGTATGACGGCAAGAAGGGCGTAGCCCAAAAGATCGTTTACGACGCATTTTCCGCGATCGAAGCAAAGACCGGAGAAAATGCGCTGGACGCATTCACCGCAGCACTTGAAAACATCATGCCTGTCCTTGAGGTCAAGGCTCGCCGTGTAGGCGGTTCGACGTATCAAGTGCCGATGGAGGTAAGAGCTGAGCGTCGCCAGACCCTTGGTCTGCGTTGGTTGGTTGCTTATTCCAGAAACCGTGGAGAGCGCACCATGGCTGAGCGTCTTGCAGCAGAGATCATCGATGCAAAGAACAGCATGGGCGGAGCTTTCAAGAAGAAAGAAGAGACCCACCGTATGGCAGAGGCAAACAAGGCGTTTGCACACTACAGATATTAATCTGTCATTAATCGTAGAAAATTAAGGAGAAACATTAATGGCAAGAGAATATTCACTTCAAAAAACAAGAAATATCGGTATCATGGCGCACATCGATGCCGGTAAGACAACCACCACCGAGAGAATCCTGTTCTACACGGGTAAGACTCATAAGATCGGTGAGACCCACGAGGGTGCTGCTACCATGGACTGGATGGCACAGGAGCAGGAGAGAGGTATTACCATTACTTCTGCTGCTACCACTTGCTTCTGGGCGCACTCCAAGTATCACAACGATCCCGCTGCAACGAAGGAAAACACCCACCGTATCAACATCATTGATACCCCCGGTCACGTTGACTTCACCGTAGAGGTTGAGCGTTCTCTCCGCGTATTGGACGGATCTGTTACCGTTCTTTGCGCAAAGGGTGGCGTAGAGCCCCAGTCTGAGACCGTATGGCGTCAGGCTGACAAGTATGGCGTACCGCGTATGGCGTACATCAACAAGATGGACATCACGGGCGCTGACTTCTTCCGCGTTGTCGGAATGATGAGAGAGAGACTGCGCGCAAACGCGGTTCCGATCCAGCTTCCCATCGGTAAGGAGTCTCAGTTCAGAGGAATCGTTGACTTGATGAACATGGAAGCAGACGTTTACTATGACGATCTGGGTAAGGACATGAGAGTCGAGGAGATTCCCGAGGACATGAAGGATCTGGCAGAGGAATATCGCGCGTCCATGATCGAATCGATCTGTGAGACCGACGAGGATCTGTTTGAAAAGTACTGCGAGGGAGAGGAAATCTCCGTCGACGAGCTGAAGGTCGCCCTGAGAAAGGCAACCATCGCAAACAAGATCGTTCCCGTCGTTTGCGGAACCTCTTACAGAAACAAGGGTGTTCAGAAGCTGCTTGACGCAGTCATCGACTATATGCCTGCTCCCACCGATATCCCCGCGATCAAGGGTATTAACCCCGACACCGAGGAAGAGGATGAGAGACACGCATCCGATGATGAGCCCTTCTCCGCTTTGGCGTTCAAGATCATGACCGACCCCTTCGTCGGAAAGCTTTGCTTCTTCCGTGTATATTCGGGTAAGATCGAGGCTGGTTCTACCGTGTATAACCCCGGTAAGCGTCAGAGAGAGCGTATGGGACGTATTCTGCAGATGCACGCAAACGACCGTAAGGATATCGACGTTTGTTACAGCGGTGATATCGCGGCAGTCGTTGGCGTAAAGAACACCACCACGGGAGATACCTTCTGTGATGAAAAGAATCCCATTATCCTTGAGAACATGGAATTCCCCGAGCCCGTTATCCGCGTTGCGATCGAGCCGAAGACTCGCGCAGGTCAGGAAAAGATGGGTATTGCTTTGGCAAAGCTTGCTGAAGAGGACCCCACCTTCCGTACCTACACCGACGACGAGACGGGACAGACCATTATCGCAGGTATGGGTGAGCTTCACCTCGAGATCATCGTAGACAGACTTCTGCGTGAGTTCAAGGTGGAGGCAAACATCGGCGCACCTCAGGTTGCGTATAAGGAAACCGTTCGTAAGAAGGTTGACCACGAGTGCAAGTACAAGCGTCAGTCCGGTGGTTCGGGTCAGTACGGTCACGTCAAGATGATCCTCGAGCCCAACGAGCCCGGCGCAGGATACGAGTTCGTCAATGCCGTTACCGGCGGTGCAATTCCGAAGGAATTCATCGAGCCTGTTAACCAGGGTATTCAAGGCGCAATGCAGAGTGGTGTTCTGGCAGGTTATAACGTCGTTGACGTTAAGGTTACGCTGTACGACGGCTCTTACCACGAGGTAGACTCCTCCGAAATGGCGTTCAAGATTGCAGGATCGATGGCGTTCAAGGAGGCGATGAGAAAGGCAGATCCCGTTCTCACCGAGCCGATCATGAAGGTCGTTACCGTTGCTCCCGATGATTATCTGGGCGACGTAATCGGCGGCTTCAACTCCCGTCGCGGACAGATCCAGTCCATGGATCCCGTAAGCGGCGCGCAGCAGGTTACCGCAATGGTGCCTCTGTCCGAGATGTTCGGTTACGCAACCGATCTGCGTTCCATGACGCAGGGTCGCGGACAGTACTCTATGGAACCCAGCCACTTCGCAGAGGTTCCCAAGTCCATTCAGGAAAAGATCATCTCCGCTCGCGCGAAGAACTGATCGAACCGATTGGAATCAACAAACAAAAAATTAAATTATTAAAAAATTTTATAATGGAGGACATTCAAAATGGCAAAGGCTACATTTGAAAGAACTAAGCCCCACGTAAACATTGGTACCATCGGTCACGTAGACCATGGTAAGACCACCCTGACCGCAGCGATCACCAAGACTCTGGGTCTCCAGAACGGTAACGTTGAGTTCATGGCATACGACCAGATCGACAACGCTCCCGAAGAGAGAGCAAGAGGTATCACAATCAACACCAGACACGTTGAGTACGAGACCGAAGCTCGTCACTACGCACACGTTGACTGCCCCGGTCATGCTGACTACGTTAAGAACATGATTACTGGTGCAGCTCAGATGGACGGCGCGATCCTCGTTGTTGCAGGTACAGACGGACCTCTTCAGCAGACTCGTGAGCACGTTCTTCTCGCTCGTCAGGTTGGCGTTCCTGCAATCGTTGTATTCATGAACAAGACCGACCTCGTTGACGACGATGAGCTTCTCGACCTCGTTGAGATGGAGATCAGAGATCTTCTCTCTTCCTACGATTTCCCCGGCGACGATACTCCTATCGTTCGCGGATCCGCTCGTGACGCACTTGAGTCCACCAGCACTGACGTAAATGCTCCCGAGTACGCTCCTATCCTTGAGCTCATGAACGAAGTAGATACCTTCATTCCTACTCCTGAGCGTCAGGCAGACCTTGACTTCCTTATGCCCGTAGAGGACGTATTCTCCATCTCCGGACGTGGTACCGTTGCAACCGGTAGAGTTGAGCGTGGTACCGTTAAGGTTGGTGACGTTGTTGAAATCGTTGGTCTTTCCGACGAGAAGAAGAACACCACCGTTACCGGAGTTGAGATGTTCCACAAGCTGCTGCCCCAGGCAGAGGCAGGTGACAACATCGGTGCACTGCTCCGTGGTGTTGCTAAGGACGAGATCGAGCGTGGACAGGTTCTGGCTAAGCCCGGCTCCGTTCATCCTCACACTAAGTTCGTAGGACACGTTTACGTTCTGACCGAGAAGGAAGGCGGCCGTAAGAAGCCCTTCTTCGCTGGTTACAGACCTCAGTTCTACTTCAGAACTACCGACGTTACCGGTGTTATCGAGCTTCCCGAGGGCGTTGAGA
>JAFVQC010000004.1 GCA_017504995.1 Clostridia bacterium | reverse complement strand
TTTTCGGTAGCCGTGATGATCTTCATTGACCGTTGCCTCAAAAGGACGGTGTCCGATAGTTTCCCTCCATCTTGGTAGGGGAGCGCCTTGGTGCTCCCGCAATAAACAATCAAATTTTTGCGATCGAACGGCGAACAGGAAAGGCATCGTTTACCGCGAGGTTCGCCGCGGGTCATTCGTGAATGACCCCTACAAAAGAAACCACAATCCTTGGTAGAGGCGATTCAAGAATCGCCCGCAAAAAACGAAAAATTTGCGAATTAAAACGGGAGCACCAAGGCGCTCCCCTACCGTCTCTTGAAAAATATTATTTTTCGGTAGCCGTGATGATCTTCATTGACCGTTGCCTCAAAAGGACGGTGTCCGATAGTTTCCCTCCATCTTGGTAGGGGAGCGCCTTGGTGCTCCCGAAAAAACAACCAAATTCCCACAATCAAACGGTAAACAAGAAAGGCATCGTTTACCGTAAGCCTTCCCCCGTGGGGAAGGTGGATGCGACGAAGGAGCAGACGGATGAGGAGAATGACATAAAACACAACAAACGGCGAACAAGAAACAACACAATCAAAGATAACACAAACCATGGTAGGGCGAACTGTGTTCACCCGATAAAAACAAAAAAAAACAAAAAGGAAACGAACATTATGAAAACGATCAAGGTCAACGCGTCGGTCTCTTACGACGTAATCATCGGAGAAGGACTGCTGTCCCAGGCGGGAGACTATTGCAAAGCCGCGCTGGGCAAGGCTTGTCGGCTCTGCGTGGTCACCGACGACACGGTAGCCCCTCTTTATCTGGACACCGTCACCTCCTCGCTGGAAGCGGCGGGCTTTGACCTGTTTTACTACGTATTTCCAAGCGGTGAGGAATCCAAGAACACGGAAAATCTGGTGGAGCTGTTGGAGATCCTTGCCGCAAACCGTCTGACCCGCGCCGACGCGCTCGTCGCCCTCGGCGGCGGTGTGATCGGTGACTTGACGGGCTTTGCCGCCGCCGTTTATCTGCGGGGTATCCGTTTTGTTCAGATCCCCACCACCCTCCTTGCGGCGGTGGATTCCTCGGTTGGCGGCAAGACTGCCGTGAACCTTCTGGCAGGAAAGAATCTGGTGGGGGCATTCCATCAGCCCTCCCTCGTGCTATGTGACTACACCACCCTCGATACCCTCGCCCCCGAGGTCTTTGCCGACGGCTGCGCCGAGGTGATCAAATACGGGGCGATCAATGACCGCGCGTTTTTCGACAAGCTGAGGCTGGGCGTACGGTCTCAGATCGAAGAGGTCATTGCAACCTGTGTGGAAAGCAAGGCGAAGATCGTGCAAGAGGACGAATTTGACACGGGAACCCGTCAGCTACTGAATCTCGGACACACGGTAGGGCACGCCATTGAGCTTTGCTCCGAGCTGACGGTCTCTCACGGAAGCGCCGTTGCCATGGGTATGGTCATCGTGACGAGAATGGCAGTCCGATTGGGTCTTTGCCCCGAGGCGGAGCTTTATGAGCTAATTGATCTGTTGAGGCAAGAGGGGCTTCCCACCGAATGTCCCTTTTCCGCGGAGAAGCTGACCGAGGTCGCCACCGCCGATAAGAAGCGGTCGGGTGACACCATCACCTTGGTCATTCCTCACGGCATCGGCAATTGCCGTTTGGTCAAAGCTCCCATCGATCGGCTTTGCGAGCTGATCGGGAAAGGACTTGGCGCATGAATATTCGGATTCATCCTTCCGCGCCCCGTGGCACGGTCCGAGCCATCGCTTCCAAATCGGCGGCGCATCGGCTTCTGATCTGTGCCGCCTTCGCGGATGACGAAACGGTCATTCGCTGTGAGGAGCTGAACGAGGACATCACCGCCACGGCGCGCTGTCTTACGGCGCTTGGCGCAACGATCGTACGGGACGGCTGTGACTTTCGTGTCACGCCCGTAAAGGAGCTTACAAAAAATCCCGTCCTCAACTGCGGGGAAAGCGGTTCGACCATGCGGTTTCTCGTTCCTCTGACCTGTATGCTGGGTGTGGACGCTTCCTTTTGGATGGCAGGTCGGCTTCCAAGCCGCCCTCTCTCTCCTCTGCGCGAGGAATTGGAGCGAAACGGTATTCGCTTTTCCCCCATCGGCTCAAACCCTCTGCTTTGCGAGGGAAAGCTCGTGGGCAACGAATTTTCCATTGCGGGGAACGTCTCCTCCCAATTCATCAGCGGACTTTTGTTTGCCCTTGCCGTTTCGGCTAAGGGCGGCTCGCTCCGTATTGAGGGCAAGCCCGAGTCCGCGCCCTATATCGATATGACCGTAGACGCGCTCCGCCGCTTCGGCGCGGGCGTAGAACAAACCGCCGATGGCTATACCGTTGAAAAAAACGACGGCTTGCGCTCCCCGAAGGAAGCCTTCGTCGAGGGCGACTGGTCGGGGGCGGCTTTCCCCCTCTGTCTCGGCGCGATCGGCGCAAAGCCCATCACCGTAACGGGGCTTGATCTCCACTCTCGTCAAGGCGACCGCGAAATTCTGACGCTCCTTCGCCGTTTCGGCGCAGAGGTCATTGCGGAAGGCAACCGCGTCACCGTCTCTCCCGCCCCCCTTACGGGCATTTCGATCGACGCGTCGCAAATTCCCGATCTCGTGCCCATTCTTGCTACCGTCGCTTCCGTTGCCAAGGGGAAAACCGTTATTTTTAACGCCTCCCGTCTGCGCTTGAAGGAAAGCGACCGACTGGAGTCTACCCGCACCGTCCTGAACGCCTTGGGCGCAAGGGTAGCCGAGACCCCCGACGGTCTTGTGATCGAGGGCGTGGACAAGCTTTCGGGAGGACGGATCTCCTCCTTCGGCGACCATCGGATCGCCATGAGCGCCGCCGTTGCTTCGGTGGTCTGCCGTGACTCGGTGATCATCGAGCAAGCCGAGTCCGCCGCAAAATCCTATCCCGCCTTCTGGGAGGATATGCGATCCCTTGGACTGGTATTGGAGAAAACAATCTGATATACAGCAATTCATTCAAAAAATTCTCTCCGAAAAAGGAGTAGTATGATGGCTACGAAATACGGTAAAAATATTACTGTCTCTGTTTTTGGCGGCTCGCACGATCCCGAGATCGGCGTCGTCGCCACGGGATTGCCCAAGGGCTTTTCCTTTGACCCCACGGAGCTTCTCGCCTTTATGAAGCGACGCGCCCCGGGTCAGAATTCTCTTTCCACCCCTCGCAAGGAAGCGGATATTCCCGAATTTCTTTCGGGTGTCAAAGATGGCTGTGTCTTGGACGGTAGCGAGCTTCGCGCCGTGATCCGCAGCCAGAATCAGCGATCCTCCGACTACACCGCCACCTCCTTCGTTCCCCGCCCTTCCCACGCGGATTTCGCGGCGCGAATGAAGTACGGCGAGGCGGTGGATCTGCGCGGCGGCGGTCACTTTTCGGGACGGCTCACCGCCCCTTTGTGCGTGGTGGGCGGTATCTGTCTGCAATATCTGCGGACACGGGGCATTCGCGTTGCGGCGCATATCGCCTCGGTCGGCTCGGTGGCGGACGATCGGTTTGATCCCGTAGCCGTGGGCGACGCCGACTTTGATCTGCTCGCCTCTCGCTCCGCCTTCCCCGTACTGAACGAGGGGGCAGGCAAGGAAATGCGCGCCTTGATAGAGGCGGTCCGTGCCGACGGGGATTCGGTGGGCGGCACGGTGGAGTGCGCCGTGATCGGTCTGCCCGCGGGTCTTGGGGAGCATATGTTTGACGGAATCGAAAACCGCCTTTCCGCCATTGTATTCGGAATTTCCGGTGTAAAGGGAATCGAATTCGGAAGCGGCTTTGACGGCTCTGCGCGCCGCGGCTCGGAAAACAACGACGGCTTTTGCGTCAAGGACGGCAAAATCGTCACCAAAACCAACAACGCGGGAGGTATCCTCGGCGGCATGAGCACGGGAATGCCCCTCGTCTTCCGCGCCGCCATGAAGCCCACGCCCTCGATCTTCCGTGAGCAGGACAGCGTGGACATGATCACCATGCAGCCCGTCAAGCTCAAGATCCAAGGCAGACACGACCCTTGTATCGTCCTGCGCGCCGTTCCCGTCCTTGAGGCGGTGACGGCAATCGCGATCTGCGATCTTCTTTCGGACGAATAAATCCCATTCATTTCTCACGAAAGGCATTTGGTCATGAAACTCACCCCTCAGCATACGGTCAGGGCGGCTTACATCGGCTATCTGACCCAAGCCATTACCATCAACTTTGCCCCCCTTTTGTTTATTACCTTTGAAAAAACCTACGATATTTCGCTGGGAAAGATCAGTCTGCTCATCGCCGTCAGCTTCCTGACCCAGCTTACCGCCGACGCGGTGGCGGCAAAATTTTCCAACGGGGTCAACACCCGTCTTTGGGTGATCCTCGCCCATCTTTTTGCCGTGCTCGGCATGACGGGCTTTGCCTATCTGCCCGATCTGCTTCCCGACCCCTATATCGGTCTGATCCTTCCCGTCATGATCGCCGCCGTGGGCGGTGGAATCATTGAGGTTCTCATCAGTCCCATCGTGGAGGCGTGTCCCACCGAGGAGAAAAGCGCCGCCATGAGTCTGCTGCACTCCTTTTACAGCTGGGGGCTGGCAGGCGTGGTCCTGCTTTCCACGCTGTTCTTTACCTTCGTGGGCATTGAGCATTGGCGAATCCTCTCGGCACTGTGGGCGATCGTCCCCGCCGCGGGCGCCGTTGCCTTCTGCTTCGTTCCCATCTATACCCTGCCCGAAGCCCCCAAGGACGAGGAGCAAGGTCAAAAATCGATCTTCCGTCAAGGGATCTTCTGGATCTTTTTCGTGATGATGTTCTCGGCAGGGGCGGCGGAGATGGTCATGTCCCAATGGGCGTCCAGCTTCGCGGAATCGGGGCTTGGGGTCTCCAAGTCGATGGGAGACCTGCTCGGTCCTTGCGCCTTTGCCATTCTCATGGGCTCTGCCCGTGTATTCTACGGCAAATCGGGCGGAAAGATCAAGCTGCTTCGCTTTATTCTGCTTTCCTCCTGCCTTTGCATCGTCGCCTATTTCATCGCCGCCCTCTCTCCCCGACCCTTGATCTCGCTTCTCGGCTGTGCTCTTTGCGGTCTGTCGGTGGGAATCCTCTGGCCCGGCACGTATTCTCTGGCGTCTGCCAAGCTACCCTACGGCGGCGTACGCATGTTTGCCGTTCTCGCCATGGCGGGGGATATCGGGTGTCTCGTTGGTCCCACGGCGGCAGGGTGGCTTGCCGAGGCCTTCGGAAACAATTTGAAAATCGCATTCCTCGCCGCCATCGTCTTTCCCGTCTTGATCCTCGTGATGGCGTATCTTGGATTTCGGAAAAAGAAAAAAGCTTAATCTCTTAAAATAAAAGAAGGAACACGATATGGAATTAAAAGAACTTCGCGAACAGATCGACGCCGTTGACCGTGAGCTGGTGCCGCTGTTCATCAAGCGTATGAATCTCTCCGCAGAAGTGGCGGAATACAAACGGGAGCACGAAATGCAGGTGTTGGACGCCTCGCGGGAGAGAGCGCTCCTTGAAAAGATCTCCGAGCGCGCGGGGGAGGATTTTGAAGAATACGCCCGCACGCTGTACGCGACGATCCTCGATCTTTCTCGCTCCTATCAGCACAAGCGGCTTGGCGGCGCATCGTCTCTTTACGAGGAGATCAGCTCCGCCATGGAGCAGACCGACCGTCTGTTCCCCGACCGCGCCACGGTGGCGTGTCAGGGAGTGGAGGGCGCGTATTCCCAGCTCGCCGCCGAGCGTCTGTTTAAAGCGCCCAACATCGTCTTTTTCTCCAACTGGGAAAAGGTGTTTGACGCCATTGACGCGGGGCTTTGCCGCTACGCGGTGATCCCCATTGAAAACAGCACCGCGGGATCGGTGAAAAAGGTATACGATCTGATGATCGACCACAAATTCCGTATCGTGCGGACGGTCCGCATCAAGATCGACCACAATCTCTTGGCAAAATCGGGGGTTGCCCTCTCCGAGATCCGAGAGATCGTCTCCCACGAGCAGGCGATCAGCCAATGCGCTTCCTTCCTTGCCTCCCTCGGTCCTGACGTGAAGATCACCCGCGTGGAGAACACGGCGAAGGCGGCAGAGATGGTGGCAGAATCCGACCGCAGAGATATCGCTTCCCTTTCCTCTCGCTCCTGCGCGGGGCAGTACGGTCTTTCCGTTCTTCGCTCCTCGGTGCAGGACAACGGAAACAACCACACCCGATTCATCTGCATCACCAACAAAACCGAGATCTATCCCGGCGCGGACCGAACCAGCCTGATGGTGGTCACGCCCCACAAGCCGGGGGCGCTCTACCGTATGCTTTCCCGCTTTAACGCCTTGGGCATCAACCTGCTCAAGCTGGAATCCCGTCCGATCCCCGACCGCGACTTTGAGTTTATGTTTTATTTTGATCTGGAAGCCTCGGTCTATTCCCCGAAGCTGGCGCAGCTGCTTGCCGAGCTGGAGGCGGAATGCGATGAGTTTTCCTATCTCGGCTCTTACTCGGAGGTCATCTGATGAAGGCAGGCTATTCACATATGCGGTGCGGGCTTGTCGGCGAGCATCTGGGTCACAGCTTTTCCGCTATCATACATAAGGAGATCGCGGACTATTCCTACGAGCTTGTGGAGCTTGCCGAGGGCGAGGTGGAAGCCTTCGTAAAGAACGGCGGATTCGACGCCTTTAACGTGACCATTCCCTATAAGCAGACCGTTCTTCCCTTTCTCGATACCGTATCCCCCGAGGCAAAGCGGATCGGCGCGGTGAATACCGTGGTACGCCGTCCCGACGGAAGGCTTTTCGGCTACAACACCGATTACTTCGGCTTTGACGGTATGCTTCAACGGCTGGGCGTTGACGTGAAGGGCAAAAAGGCGGTGGTTCTCGGAAGCGGCGGCGCGTCGCTGACCGCCTGTGCCGTCCTGCGGGATCGGGGCGTGCGAGAGCTTGTGGTGGTCGGACGGCGCTCCGAAAACAACTACGAAAATCTCCATTTGCACGCCGACGCGGAAATTCTTGTGAACACGACCCCCGTGGGAATGTACCCGAACAACGGGGTCGCTCCCGTTTCGCTGGATCAATTTCCCCGTTGCTCCGCCGTTCTTGACGTGATCTACAATCCCGCGCGAACCGCCCTGCTGCTGGAGGCAGAGGCAAGGGGAATCCCTTGTATCAACGGACTGTATATGCTGGTGGCGCAAGCGGTGAAGGCATTTGAATTCTTCACGGGGGACGAGGCGGAAGCAGGTGTGATCGAAACGGTCACGGCAAGCATTGACGCAAGCACAAAAAATCTGATCCTCGTGGGTATGCCGGGCTGCGGAAAAAGCACCGTGGGCAAACTCTTGGCAAAGAAGATGGGTCGCCCCTTTTTCGACGCCGACGAGGAATTTACCGCCGTCTGGGGCAGAACCCCCGCCGAGGTCATTCAAAGCGAGGGAGAGGATCGCTTCCGCAAGATGGAGCACGATATCCTCGTCGCCCTCGGCAAGAAAAGCGGCACGGTCATCGCCACGGGAGGCGGCGCGGTCACCCGAGAGGAAAATTACGCGCCTCTCCATCAGAACGGCGTGATCGTTTATCTGAAACGGAATTTGGACAAGCTTTCCACCAAGGGCAGACCTCTGTCGCAAGGGAACGATCTGCAAGCGCTCTACGACGCAAGGAAATCCGCCTACGAGCGCTTTGCCGACCTTTCGGTGCAAAGCACCGAGGTCAAAGAAAAAACCGTCCAAACGATCTTAAAACGGCTTACGGAAGGAAGGGACTTTTATGAAACTATTGGTGATTAACGGACCGAATCTGAATATGCTGGGCATTCGCGAGCCGTCGATCTACGGCAAAGAGGATTTCGCCGCCCTCCAGAACTATATCCGTGCCTCGGCAAAGGAGCTTGGGCACACGGTCACTCTCTTTCAGTCCAATCACGAGGGGGAGATCGTAGACGTGATCCAATCGGCGTACGGTGTCTACGAGGGGATCGTCATCAACCCCGCGGCGTACACCCACACCAGCGTGGCGATTCTGGACGCGCTGAAGGCGGTGGGCATTCCCACGGTAGAGGTCCATCTTTCGGATATCCACACCCGCGAGGAATTCCGCAAGCACTCCTACGTTTCCCTCGTTGCCGTCAAGACGATCTGCGGTCTTGGCTTTGAGGGCTATCGCAAGGCTTTGGAATATTTTACGGAAGAGGGGCTTTCGTCGTGAACCGAAAAAAACAGTTTCTGCGGGGCATGAAGGCGGGCATTCCGATCTCCCTCGGTTATTTCGCCGTTTCCATCGCCCTTGGCATCACCGCCAAACGGGCGGGGATCGGCTCTTTGCAGGCGGCGCTGACCAGCCTGCTCATCAATGCGTCCGCGGGAGAATACGCAGGCTTTGCGCTGATCGCCACGGGCGCGACCTATCTGGAGGTCCTTCTGATGGAAGCGGTGGCAAATGCCCGTTATCTTCTGATGTCCGCTGCTCTGAGCCAAAAGCTGAAGCGGGGTGTGACCACCTGGCAGCGGCTTCTTCTCGGCTTTACCGTCACCGACGAGATCTTCGGTGTCTCTATCGCCGAGCCCGAGCCTCTTGACCCCTTCTTTACATACGGGACCTTTTGCGTGGCAACGGCGGGCTGGACGAGTGGCACCTTCGTTGGCGCGGTTCTGGGAGAGGTGCTTCCTCTCCGTCTGCTCAGCGCCCTTGGGGTGGGACTCTACGGCATGTTTATCTCGGTCTTTATTCCCGAGGCAAGGAAAAACCGCGTGGTAGCGACTCTCGTTGTCGTCAGCTTCGGGGCAAGCCTTGCCTGTGAATATATTCCGTGGGTACGGGATATCTCCGACGGCGTTCGCATCATTGCGCTGACCGTCCTCATTTCCCTTGCCGCGGCGATCCTCTTTCCCATATCGGATCGCGAGAAGGAGGAGCAGACATGAACGTTTATATTTATATCGCCTGCATGGCGGGCGTGACCTATCTGATCCGCGTGCTTCCTCTGACGCTGATCCGAGGGGAGATCAAAAACAAGACCCTGCGCTCCTTCCTATATTACGTGCCCTACGTGACCCTTGCGGTGATGACCTTCCCAGCGATCCTTTCGGCGACGCAAACGCCGATCTCCGCCGCCATCGCCCTTGTGATCGCCATTCTTCTGGCATGGTTCGGACGAAGCCTCTTTCAGGTGGCAGTCCTCTCCTGCGTATCGGTTTTTCTTTTGGAATTGTTTTTGAAATAGAGTGTGAACATCGGCAACGCTCAAGCGAAGGCTTGGGCGTTGTTTTGTAGTCGTCTGTCGTCCAAGCCTTCCCATGAGGAAGCCTTGCGGGAAACGATGCCTTTCTTGTTCGCCGATTGATTGTGGGAATTTGATTGTCATGGACCGTCGAGGACGCCGGTCCCTACAAGATTCAAAAAACGATCGGACACGGTTCTTTTGAAAATATACGGCAAACAGATAAATAATATTTCTTAAGAGACTGTAGGGACCGGCGTCCTTCATTAGCCTTATCGCCACAAGAACACTCGTTCCAATGGTTATTAGCATCGCTTTCCCAAGCCGTTCCGTGATTGTGTTCGTGTGCAGGGATATTTTCCCAAATAGCATAGAGTTCTATGTTAGCCGTTACGTTGTAAGTTCCGTCAATAACTTCGCCGTCGCTTGCCAAAGCCCAACCCTTAAATTGCTTTCCGTCGGGAGCAGTAAACGTACAAGTAGGTAGCGTATATTCGCCAACGTATTCAACGGCTTGCATAGTTCCCGTACCACCGTTTGC
>JAFVQC010000070.1 GCA_017504995.1 Clostridia bacterium | reverse complement strand
TGGTGGACGTAGAATTTGCAACGGAGGGCGGTATTCACTATTTGAGAATTTGCATTGATAAGGAAGGTGGAATCACCTTTGACGATTGCAAACGGATACACAACCCATACTCCAAGCTCCTCGACCAAGAGGATTTTATTGAGGAATCCTATATGCTGGAGATCAGCTCTCCCGGTCTTGAACGCCCCTTGAAGAAGGACAGAGATTACGAGAGAAATCTCGGAAGAGAAGTTGAGGTGCGCACGTATACGAAAATCAGCGGAGCGAAGGAATTTATCGGTTTGCTTTCCAAATGGGATAAAGAATCCGTTACGTTAGAGCTTGACGAAGGAGAGCTGCTTGTAATACAACGAAGCAATATTGCAATGATTCGTGAGTACGCAGAAATCTGTATTTGACCGTAAAGGCAATATAAATAAATTCCAATTTGTCGAGCAGTTAATAAGTAAGGGGCTGACGGAAAACTAACCGTCAGCCCTCAAAATTTGTGGTGCAGAAAGCAAAGAAAAAGGCTTCGGAAATTACTTCCCAAAGCCAAATTTGGTCGGAGCGACAGGACTCAAACCTGCGGCCTGATGGTCCCAAACCACCCGCGCTATCAACTGCGCCACGCCCCGATTTATTTAATTATACCACAAACGATTGATTTTTGCAAGTGGTCAAACATGTGGTCAAATCACTTTTATTGAGGATTTTGCGAGGGAGTATAGTGCCGAAAAAGTCAGTGTTTACAAGGCTGTTTCTTCAATGTTTGCAACGAATTTCAAGGTTTTGCTTTTTGGCGCGGAGCGCCTGTTTGCCCGCGGGGGCGTCCCCGCCAGTGTCCTGCTCCCAAACGTCGCGCGCTACCAACTGCGCCACACCCCGAAATATTTAATTTTATCTACACTTGCAGTTGTTCGCTGCGCTTCCTGTTGCAACTAAGGCTCTGTCAGCGCCAAGGCTTGCCAATTGCCAAGTTGCTGCCACTCCTTTTTTCTCGCTTCATCACCCACAGGGTGCGCTCGGAAACGTCCCCAACTGCGCCACACCCCGAAGTGTAAAACATCAAAAAAATAGCATGAAAAATTACGCTTTATATTATAACAGATTTCCGTTCTCCTGTCAAGTCGAACTGCAATTTTTGCGAGATTTTTTTAAACATTCTGCAAGAGAAGCGGACCGTCCCATATCGATCGGGACGGTCCGTTTGGGCACCTTAATTGCTTTTCTTTGCTTTTTTCTCTTTCTTCGTCTTGCTTTTTACAGCTGTTACAACGATAGCGGACAGGGCGAAGAGGGCGAGAACGTTGGGAATGACCATGATATTATTGAACATATCCGCAAGCTCCCAAACCAGATCGTTGGGGAAAAGAGAGCCGAGGAAGATGAAAGCGACTGCAAGCACCGCGTAAACGGTGGTAGCAATCTTTGCCTTCTTGCCGAACAGGTACTGAACGTTCTGCTTGCCGAAGAAGTTCCAGCTGATGATCGTGGTAAAGGCGAAGAAGGTCAAGCAAATCGCAATGAGAATATTTCCAAGGGTTGCGTTGCCAAACGCCGTTCCAACCGCAGTCTGCATCAGATTTGCCTTGGTCAGAGTCGTTGCTGCCAAGCCCTCTGCCGTACCAAGCTCGCCGTCTGCATACAGCGTGGAAATCACGACAAGCGCGGTAATGGTCAACACAACGAAGGTGTCAATGAACACACCGATCATAGCGACGACACCTTGATCGTGAGGCTTTTCCACCTTTGCCTGCGCATGGGCGTGAGGCGTTGAACCCATACCTGCTTCATTGGAAAAGAGTCCGCGCTTGACACCTTGGCTGATTGCCGCCTTGATTGCCGCGCCGAAGCTTCCTCCGATCAGTGCCTGCGGAACGAATGCGAATTTAAAGATCATCGCAAATGCTTCGGGTACGGATTTGTAATTGATTCCCAGTACCACAAGACCCATTACAAGATAAATCACCGCCATGACGGGAACGATTTTTTCCGCTACCGACGCGATACGCTGGATACCGCCGATGAAGATAAAGGCGCAGAGAGCAGCCAGAACCAAACCGACGACCCAAGTAGGAATATGGAACGCCGTACTGGTGGCTTCGGAAATCGAGTTGGACTGTACCATCGTACCCATGAAGCCAAGCGCCAGCGTGATGGCGATGGCAAAGAATACGGCGAGGAATTTGCCGAACTTGTTGTGAAAGGCGCGCTTGATGTAGTATACGGGGCCGCCGAGAACCGAGCCGTCCTCCTGAACGATCTTGGTTTCCTGCGCAAGAACCGCCTCGGCGTAGATGGTTGCCATGCCGAAGAAGGCAATGATCCACATCCAGAAGATCGCGCCGGGACCGCCGATGAGGATCGCGCCGCAAGCGCCGACGATGTTACCCGTACCGACCTGCGCGGCGATTGCGGTCGCCAACGCTTGGAAGGACGAAAGTCCGCCTTGCTGCTTACCGCCCTTCAGGGACAGATTACCGAACACCTTTTTCATACCCTCGCCGAAGCAACGGACCTGTACGAACCGCGTGCGGATCGAGTAGAAAAGACCGACACCGACCAAAAGGAAGATGAGAATGTAGTCAGACAGATACTGATTGATCGTCTGAACGATGGGGAGAAGAAAATCGGATACTGCTTTCATAAGACCTCCTGCCGTCTTTGAACGGCACACAATAAAATGGAATAGAAATAAAAAAAACCACTGAAACTCCTTCAGTGGCTCTAAAGAAAACAAAATGGCGCCTTTTTTTGACGCTGTCTCTGTCCTTTTGCCTGAGAGATTCGGAACGGGAGCGTTCCTTGCACCTTCGGCACTCTTGCGAGATTCTCCAGAGCCCCTCCGCTTTTGGTTTTTTCGATCACGAAAATCCTAAAAGCTTCAACGGTTTCATATTATAAATATTTTATCATATTTTTCGACAAATTACAATAGGCAATGTTCACAAAAAAGCAAGAAGAAAAGAAGGAAAAAGACAACAAAATAAACCGTATTGGACAAAAGCTTGTCGCAATACGGTTTGCTTTTTGAGTGTATTTTACAGCGTTTTTACAAACGCCTCAATGCGCTCCAGCGCTTGGGTAATATGTTGAATGGAGTAGGCGTAGGAAATACGCGCGAAGTTTTCTCCGCCTTGACCAAAGGCGCTGCCGGGAACGATGGCGCACTTATAGTCATAGAGTAGCTTGCTGCAGAACTCCTCGCCCGTCAGCCCGTAATCGCCGATCTTGGGGAAGATATAGAACGCGCCCTCTGGCTCAAAGGATTCGATGCCGATGCTCTTCAACCCGTTATAAATATAACGGCGACGGCGGTTGTATTCATTTACCATCATGCGGATATCCTCCTCACCGTTCTTGAGCGCCTCAATGGCGGCAAACTGCGCGGTGGTGGGGGAGGACATAATGCCGTACTGATGGAGCTTCAGCATTTGCTCGGCAATGGGAGCAGGCGCGCAGAGGTAGCCCATGCGCCAGCCCGTCATGGCGTATGCCTTGGAGAAACCGCTGGCAATGATGGTTCGCTCCCACATTCCTTCCAAGGAAGCAATGGAGCAATGGTCGCCCGTATAGGTCATTTCGGCGTAGATCTCGTCGGAAAGCACGAGAATGTTGGTATCGCGCAGGATCTCGGCGATCTCGGACAGCTCCTGGCGGGTCATGATCGCGCCCGTGGGATTGTTGGGATAGGGAAGCACCAGCATCTTTGTCTTGGGGGTGATCGCCGCCTTCAATGCCTCTGGATCGATCTTGAATTTGTCCTCAAATTTGGTTTCCAGAATCACGGGAACACCGCCCGCGATCCTTGCCAAGGGGGCGTAGCAGACGAAGGAAGGAGTGGGAATGATGATCTCGTCTCCCGCCTCAATTACCGCGCGGAAAGCGAGATCAATGGCTTCGCTGCCGCCGACGGTAACGATCACCTCGCTTGCGGGATCATAGGATACCGAGAAGCGACGGGTCATGTAGTTGTTGATCTCCTGACGAAGCTCCATCAGACCTGCGTTGGCGGTGTAATAGGTCCGCCCCTTTTCCAGGCTGGCAATGCCCGCCTCGCGGATATGCCACGGCGTCTGAAAATCAGGCTCACCTACCGTCAGCCCCACCACGTCCTTCATGGTGCTCATCAAGTCAAAAAATTTTCGAATGCCCGATTTTGGTGTTTCAACCACCGTACGGGACAATACTTTGCCGTAATCAATCATGGTTTACACGTTTCCTCTCTCGTCAATTTCGCTGGCATCATACAATACGCCCTTGTCCTTATACTTGTGCAGGACGAAGTGGGTAGCGGTGGAGATCACCGCTTCAATGGGGGCAAGCTTCTGGGATACGAAGAAAGCGACCTCCTTCATGGTTTTTCCCTCGATCAGAACCGACAGGTCGTATGCGCCCGACATAAGATAGACCGACTTGACCTCGGGGTAATTGTAGATTTTTTCCGCTACGCGGTCAAAGCCCCGATCTCTCTGAGGGGTCAGCTTCACGTCGATCATAGCGGTTACCGATTCCTGCTCGGTCTTTTCCCAGTCCACGATTGCCTTGTAGCCGAGGATCGTTCCGTTCTTTTCGTATTCCTCCAGTTCCTTTGCGATCTGCTCGGCATCGCCGTCCAGCATAACGGCAAGCTGAGAGGCGGTGAGTCTCGCGTCGTTTTCCAATAGCTTTAACAGTTCGGTGTTCATAAAAATTCCTCCTTTAAACGGAATACGGTCACGCCTTTGGCAGGCGTTCGATAATGGTTTCATAAGAAAGCCCGTATTTATCCGCGATGTCACGGGCATAGCTCTTGCCGTCGGGCTTCATGCGCTTGATCTTGAAGGAGCGCTTTCCTTCCTCAATACCCGCTACCAGCGTGTCGATCTTCACACCGCCGTCAGGGGCAGTACGAGCATTGACGTTGTCGATCTCCGCCGCCAGCTCGTGAAGGTGGGTGGAGAACAGACAGCGGCAGCCCACGCGGGACAGTCCCGCCAATACCTCCGCGGCGATATAGGACGCTTCAAACGATCCCGTAGAGGACAGCGATTCGTCCAAAAGCACCAGACTGCGGTCGGTGACCTCTTCAAAAATATCTCGCAGACGGGCGCATTCCTCGCCAAGACGACCCTTGTCGATGGTGTCGTCCGCGCCCGTTGGGAAGTGGGTAAAGATGCCGTCGGCAATGCTGATGGACGCTTGCTTTGCGGGAACGAACATACCGAGCTGGAGCATTGCCTGCGCAAGCCCCATGGCGCAGGTGATGACGGATTTTCCGCCTCGGTTCGGTCCTGTCAGCACGTAGATCATAGCGTCACTGGGGTCAAATTCCAAGTCATTGGTAATAATTTCGTCCTCCACCTTCATGGCAACGCAGGGGTTATACAACCCATAGGCGCGGAAGGTAGGGGTGTCGGAGAGAATTTCGGGGCGGCACAGGGACAGCCCCTTTTCGTTTAGACTGCGCAGAAGTGCCGTTCCCTTGACGAGAAACTCGATCTCGGGCATAAGATTCAAAAGAAAATCGGTGTTTTCCAGTACGTAGCTCTGAACGATCTTTTTCCAAGAGCGCAGAGACTGACGGTAGACCTCGTTGATCGCCGAATTGAAGGCGAGCGTTAGGGCGGTCTTTTGGTTTTCCGATTGCTTCTTGCTGAAGGGAACAAGGTTCGCGATACAGGTATATTCGTCGTCCTTGAAATTCAGACGAAGGATCTTCTCAATGACGTCACCCGAACGGAATGGCTCGGGATTGATCGACAGTACCCCTGCGCTTGCGGGGCGAAGCTGGGCGTCCAGATTCACGCCGATGGTCACGCTTCGAATGTCACGGACACGGGTGGTCAGCTCGGCAAGCTTTGCGTTCAGCTCGGCGTAGTAGTCGCTTCCCACAAGCTCCGCGATCCGTTCCGCGAGCGTGCGGAAGGCTTGACTTTTCAGTGAGCCTCGAAGCGGCGACAACCCCTCGTTGAGGGTGGAAAGACAAGAGATGTAAAGCTCGATCTCGGTGATGCTTTCCAGATAGGACTCGGTGTCTCCGTTGTCGGCTTCCAGTCGGCGAAGCTCCATAATGTCTCCGAGGATCGGCATGAGCCGATTCAAGGTGACGGCAAGGGCGGGGAACTCCAGCATGTCTCCGAATACCGCCATGCGATGCTCGATCACCGCGGGATCGGCAGTGAAATATTCATCAAGATCGCTGCTCTTGAGGGAAAAGATCTCATTCAGACCCAATTCCTCCAGCACGAACATATCGATCTTGGGACAGTCCGTTCCGTTGTAATGGGCGGTCTGCGCCGCCTCGTCGGGCCAGAGCAGACTGAATTTGGATAAATCTGTGGTCATTTTTTTCGTTCCTTTCAAAGGATGCGCTTATCAAAGGATGCGCTTACTTTTCTTTCGCGAAAGACTTTTTGCAAACATGCCGCAGGCATATTTGTAAAAGGCAAGGTTGCCTTTTTGGCAACGCCAAAACCTTGCTTTCGCAAGGACGGCAAACTTGCGCAGTTCGCCGTTTCTTTGCGGTTGATCTTTATTTTCACGGGCGAATTGGAATCCGTCCCTACGGGCTTCGTATCTTTTATTCTTTCTTTTTTGCGTCCAAATTCGTCGGTACGTAGTGTCCGACGGATTTTTACCTTAGACACAAAATAAACGAATTCGGTTATCCACAAAGAATAGAATCGATCAATATGATTTTCAAGAACTTGTCAGCAAGTTCTTTGGAGGTTTGGAACCTTTCTCGAAAGAAAGGTTCCAAGAAACCGCATCCCTTTTTATAGTTTTGATACTACAAACCAAATTGCTGCGGCTTGGGCGATCATGATCAGGGGGATACCCACCATAAATTTTACGTGTTTGGTTTTGTGGCGGATCAGAAGCATCGTCACGAACATCGCCACAGAGCCGCCCAACGCAGACAGAAGCAAGAGCGTTGCCTCGCGGGTGCGGTGCTTTTGGGCGTGCTTGGCGGCAAATTTATCGTAGATACAAACCACCACCGAAACGATAGAGATGGCAACCAGATAGCCGATCAAAATTTTCAGAAACATACGCTTACCTCGTTTTAATTTTTCTTGGAGGGGAAGCTGTCCTTCAGACCCACCACGCGGTTAAAGGTATTTTCGTGCTTGGTGTCCTTGCAGTAGTAGCCGTCGCGGACGAACTGGAACTTCTCTCCCGCCTCGGCTTCCGCCAAGGAAGGCTCGACCAACGCACCCTCCACCACGGTCAGAGACGCGGGATTGAGGTAGTCGTTATAAGTCTTGCCCTCGGGGATCGCGTTGACGTTCTCAATGGTAAAGAGACGGTCGTAGAGCATGAGGGTAACGGGCTTTGCGGCGGTGGCGGAGAGCCAATGGATCGTTCCCTTGATCTTTCTGCCGTCCACGGGATTGCCGTTGCGGGATTCCAGATCGGCGGTGCAACGGATCTCGGTCACGTTGCCCTCGTCATCCTTTACGATTTCATTGCACTTGACGATATACGCGCCCATCAGACGAACCTCTCCGTCTGGCTTCATACGGAAGAACTTGGGAGGGGGAACCTCGGCAAAATCCGATGCGTCAATATACAGCTCACGGGTGAAGGGAAGCGCGCGTGTGCCCGCTTCGGGATTCTGAGGATTGTTGGGCAGATCGAAATATTCCACCTTGTCCTCGGGGTAATTGGTGACAACCACCTTGATGGGGTGCTGAATGGCGATCCGACGGGGCGCGCTTGCGTTCAGCTCCTCGCGAATGGCGTGCTCCAGCATGCTCACGTCTACCAAGCTGTTTGCCTTGGAAACACCTGCGCTGCGAACGAAATTGAAGATCGCGGTGGGGGTGTAGCCCCGTCTGCGCAGACCGCAGATGGTGGGCAGACGGGGATCGTCCCAACCGTCTACCATATCGTTTTCCACCAGATAACGCAGGTAGCGCTTGGACATGACGGTGTTGGTCACGTTCAGTCTGGCGAACTCACGCTGCTTGGGGGGATTCTCAAAGACACCTACGTTATCCACCACCCACTCGTAAAGGGGTCTGTGGTTTTCAAATTCCAGCGAGCAGAGGGAGTAGGTGATTCCTTCCAACGCGTCCTGCAAAGGATGGGCGTAATCGTAAAGGGGATAGATGCACCATTTGTCGCCCTGACGGTGGTGAGAGGTATGCACGATGCGGTAGATGGCAGGGTCCCGCATGTTGATGTTGGGAGACGCCATGTCGATCTTGGCGCGGAGCGTGCGGCTTCCGTCGGGGAACTCGCCCGCCTTCATGCGGCGGAACAGATCGAGATTTTCCTCTACGCTTCGGTTGCGGTAAGGGCTTTCCTTTCCCGGCTCGGTCAACGTGCCGCGGTATTCCTTCATTTCCTCGGCGGACAGATCGCAGACGTACGCCTTGCCGTCCATGATCAGCTTTTCCGCAAACTCGTAGCACTTTTCAAAATAGTCCGAGCCGTAGAAGATGCCGCCGTCGGGAATGGCGCCAAGCCACGTCAAATCGCGGTAGATCGCGTCCACGTATTCGGTATCCTCCTTGGAAGGGTTGGTGTCGTCGTAGCGGAGATTAAATGGACCGCCGTATTTTTTTGCCGTCTCGTAGTTGATCAGGATCGCCTTCGCCGAGCCGATATGCAGATAGCCGTTTGGCTCGGGAGGAAAGCGGGTGTGAACTTTGATCTCGGGATTTTCTCTCAGGTCAGCGTCGATAATATCGTGTATAAAATTGCTTGCGATTTCTTCCATGGTTTTGTGTCCTTATTTTGTTTTTTTATTTAGGGTTCTTGTTTAGGGTTCTTGTTTGAGGTTCGTGTTACTTTATAGCCTTTTTCTTGCTTGGACAGATCGGACAGTCGGGGACGCCTGTCCCTACAGTGCTTTATTAAAAGTTGTTGTTTTGATTGTAGCCGTATATGGAGATATTGCCGTTCAAAAGGACTACGAACCTACAATGCTTTTTTGCAGACCCGTAGGGGCAGGCGTCCTCGACTGTCCGAGGGTGAAGGCGTACCGCACGCCTCACGGCGAGGAGACACCTTTCTTGTAGCCGTTTTTTGGGGGATTTCCTTTGCCTCGCCCTTTGGGAGAGGTGTCGCCGAACGGCGACAGAGAGGGAAAAATGAACGATCAGATCTGTTCTATCATCCGTTCGATCCGCTGCGCGACCTTTTCCTTGCCGAGAATCTGCATCACGGTATACAGATCGGGAGCGTTCTTTTTGCCTGTGACCGCAAGACGGAGGAACATGCTTACGTCCGCCACGTTGCCGCGGTAAGCGGAGGGGTCCGCCTTGTACGCCTTCATGTCGGGGGTGTATCCCAGCGCCGCGCCGATTGCCTTGACCTTTTCGAACCATGCGTTCATATCGTCGGCAGGGTCGTAAGAGGCAAGAAATTCGGAGAGAACGGTCTTGATATCCCCACGGTCATACTGCTCGCCGAAGTCCTCGGTGACGGTGAAGAACTCGTCGTAGAAGAAGCCCATATACGGCTTGGCGTCTGCCCAGGTGGCAAGGTCCTTACGGGGCTTCTTGCCGCCTCTGCCGATGGCGAAGATCTGCTCGGCAAACGCGGGATCTTTTGCCAGCGCCGCGCCAAAGGCGGGGTCAAATTCCTTTGCCCATTCGGTCACGCGCTCGGTGACGGTCTTGGCGTCCATGCGGGAGATCACGTTCTTGGAAACGTCGTTTAGCTTATTGAAGTCAAACAGACAGCCGGAAACCGACATTTTTTTGATGTGAAAGGGGAAGTCACGATAGCTCTTGTCAGGGTTCTGCATTCTCCACTCCTCGTAGTTGGAGTTGAGCAGAGTCATGACGTACTCGCAGACCGCCTCGGGACAATAGCCCATGCCCGTGTAGTCGTCCATGTTTGCGCCCATGTCTCGCTTGGACAGCTTTTTCTTGTTGCCCGACTCGTCCAACCGCATGATCTGGGCGATGTGCATATATTTGGGTGTCTTGAAGCCGAGATAACGGAAGAGCTGCAAATGTTTCGCAAGGCTCGGCAGCCATTCCTCTCCGCGGATCACGTGGGTCGTGCCCATCAGGTGATCGTCTACGGCGTGGGCGAAATGGTAGGTGGGGATTCCGTCGGATTTGAGGAGAACGAAGTCCTCGTCGTTTTCGGGGATCTCCATATTGCCCTTTACGAGATCGGTGAACTTGGTTTTCTTTTCGGGATCACCGTCGGCAAGAATACGAAGCACGAAGGGATCCCCTGCCGCAAGATGGGCTTCCACCTCTTCCATGGTAAAGCTGCGGCGCGCCAACATTTCAGCTTTTCTCTTTGCCGCTTCGGCTTCCCAGTCGGTGTTCTTGATTTCTTCTTTCTTGTTGATCTGATGAAGCTCCTCCAGCTCCTCCTCGGTGGTGAAGCAGGGATATGCCTTTCCCTCGCGAACCAATTGCTTTGCGAAGGCTTGATAGATCGGTCCTCTGAGGCTTTGCTTGTACGGTCCGTACGCGCCCTTATCACAGATCTTGCCGTCCTCGCCGAGGATCGCGCCCTCGTCGAAGTTCACGCCGTAGACCGATAGCGTGCGGATCAGCGCCTCCGCCGCGCCCGCCACCTCGCGCTTGGCGTCGGTATCCTCAATGCGAAGGTACAGCACGCCGCCGCTTTGATGCGCCAGCCGTTCCGCAACGGTGGTGGGGAAGAGTCCGCCAAAGTGGACGAATCCCGTAGGGCTGGGAGCGAATCTCGTTACCTTTGCGCCTTCGGGGAGCTGTCGGGGGGGAAACTGGGCTTCGATTTCGGCAGGCGTTTGCGTGATATGGGGAAAAAGAAGCTCGGATAGTTTGTTGTAATCCATTGTTTTTGATATCCTTTCGATAATTCTCGATTTTATAGGAAATATGCCGCCTCGTCCAGCGCGTCGCCAAGACGGGCGGACGGTCCGTGTCCGGGGTAAATTGTCAGATTAGGGTCAAGGGTCCTTAGCTTTTCCAGTGAAAGACGGAGCGCCGTTTCGTCACCGCCCCACAGATCGCACCTGCCAACGTTGTCCGCAAACAGCGTGTCACCCGTCAGCATCGCATTGCCGCACAGATAGCAGACAGAGCCTTGGGTGTGTCCCGAAGTGTGGAGTACTTGAATCTCGTCCTTGCCGAGGGTGATGTGTTGTCCGTCGGACAGAAGGCGGTCAGCCGCGCCGAAGGTGCGTTCCGTTCCGTAAAATTCGTAAAAGGCGTTCTTTCGCCCGTCGGTCAGCATCACGGCGTCAGCCTCGTGGATATAAGTCGGCAACGGTAGAACCCGTCGCAAGGTGTCAAGAGAAAGCAGATGATCGAAATGTCCGTGGGTCAGAAGAATCCCGACGGGTGTCGCGTCCTCCGCGCGGATCGCTTCCAGTATGGCGCTGACGGATACCGCGGGATCGACGATCAACGCTTCGTTTTCGGAAATCAGAAGATAGGTGTTTGCGCCGAAGGATTCGGGGCAAACGGTCATGATACGGATCATTCCTGCCTCCCAAATAAGAATACTTCAAAATATTATACCACATTCTGCGGAAAATGTCTATATTTTGCAAAATATTTTTTGATTTTTCGGGGCGCTTTTTTTCGTTTTTTGGAAAGAGACTTGAAAAATGAGGAAAAATCTGTTATAATGCTACCGAAAAGATCGGGAAAAGATCGGGAAAAGATCGGAAAGAGGGAGCTTGGAGATGGAACGGATAATCTGGGAGACGTGGTGTCGGGAGGCGGTAGGAAGGGACTGCTTCGCAGAGATCAAACGTGAGCCGTCCAACGTGACCGAGGCGCTGGGATGGGAGACTCTGTTAAAAAATATTCGACGGTTAAATTGTGATGAAAAATACAAAAACGATTCGGTGTCCGACTTTGAGATCCTTTCGGAATGGATCCGCTTGCTTCCTCTTTGCGCGGGGACGGCGGAGGCAGTGATTTGGCAAGAATCGTTGGCGGTTTTGGGGCTGGACCAATGCTCCGAGCCAACGGAAATATGGAGACGGGGAAACGAGATCGTTTTGACCGAAAACAAGCCTTGGAACGGCGCTTTTGTGGATCGCGTTGATTGGTGTCAATTTGTGTCGAAAAATATTGAAAGAAAAAAAGAATGCGGTCCGGAGCTTTCGGATATTTCTTCCTATTTGAATCAGAGTATTATTTTCAATAAAAACAAGGATATTCCTATTGCTTTTGACGCAAGCGGATTGTGCTTTGAGCGCCCGAATCCGCATCTTGCATCTATGGTTTTATTGAAAATAATTCGTGATGAAAAAATCAATTCTACGGAGGCTTTTTCGCTTTGCTCGCAGCTCTTGATCGAGTTTCTTCTTTCTCACAGAGATAAGGGTGGCTTCACGTTGCATTTCGTGGATTGTGAGGCGGCGCGTTCCTTGATTGCGTATTTGAGGGATCGGCGATTGTGGAAAGGAGAGATTCGCTTGGGCATTTTCTTGACGGCAAACGCAGAATGTTGGGGCGATTTTTGTGATGAAATCAACAATTCCGAGGGCGATTTGCGCGTACAGCCCGAGGTGGTTCTTCGCCTATCCGATCTGGGGTGTGATCTTGAGAATTCCCTTCGTCGCTTGATTTCCCGTTATCCGTGGGGGGGCTTGCGCTTTGGCGGCGTGCTCACCGATTCGCCGCTTCTTGCCGTTTCGGCGCGTCGGATTTTCCTCGATACCCTTTCCGATTTGTTGAAAATTTAGAAAAAAGTTTCAAAATTGTAAAAAAACTATTTACAAAATGGCAATGGGTATGTTATAATAATATTTGACGATTTCATGATTTGTTCAAAAAGTGTTAAGAAAACCGCAGAAGCGGGGTAAGGAGGTTTTTTATGCTGGATACGAAAATTCTCATTATAGACGATGACAATAACATATGTGAGCTGTTGAAGCTTTATTTTGAAAACGAGGGCTACGGCGTGAAGGTCGCCTCGGACGGCGTGGAGGGTCTGAATTATTTTAAGATTTACGAGCCTGACTTGGTTTTGCTGGATATCATGCTTCCCAAGAAGGACGGCTGGCAGGTCTGCCGAGAGATCCGTGAAATGTCCAATAAGCCCATCATTATGATCACCGCCAAGGGGGAGGTCTTTGACAAGGTACTGGGTCTTGAGCTGGGCGCGGACGATTTCGTGGTCAAGCCCTTCGACATGAAGGAGCTGAGCGCACGGGTCAAGAGCGTGTTGCGGCGGTATCAGACTCACGCCAATCGGAACGACGACGAGGTCATCAAGTTCGATAATATTGAGATCAGCCATCAGAAGTACGAGCTGAAGCTTCGGGGAAAAGCGGTGGACGTTCCGCCCAAGGAGCTGGAGCTGCTTTACTTCCTCGCCTCGAATTACAACCGTGTTTTTACCAGAGATCAGCTTTTGGACAAGGTCTGGGGCTTTGACTATCTGGGCGATTCCCGCACGGTGGACGTGCACGTGAAGCGTTTGCGCGAGAAGCTGGAGGGTGTGTCCGACAAATGGACCTTAAAGACGGTTTGGGGCGTTGGCTACAAATTCGAGCTGTTAAGCTGACGGCAGTCATATAGAAACCACGGGTAAGGGGATGGCGTGCGCCGTCCCTTTGCTTCATAAAGACAGAAAGAAGGGAGCGTACGGTGTTTAGGAGCGTATTCGCGAAATATATTTCCGCCTTTTTGTCCATCATCCTTTTGAGCTTTCTGCTCTTGGTGGTGGTGATCGCGTCGATCATCGGAAACTATTCCCAGCAGAACAAGACCGAGCTGATGGAAACGGCGGCGTATTCGTCGGCGACCTATCTGGAAGGACGGTTGACCGAGTCGGACAGCGCGTCACTGACGGAGACGGCGGCGTTGGGTCAGGAGGACTTGACGGCGATTTTTTCCGTGATCGTAGCAGGCGGAGACGATCTTACGGCGGTGCTTGCCGATGGGCAGGGAAGAATCTTGCTTGCGGCAGGCGCGGAACAGCAGGAGGTAGGGGAAACGGACGTTATTCCGATCTCGGTGATGGAGTCAATCCGCAAGGGGGAGACCGTTTCTCAATCGGATCAGCTTGGTGACGTGTTCGGTGAGGATCACTATATTCACGCCGTTCCCGTGCGGGGCGCGGACGGAGAGGTGTGCGGAACGGTGCTGATCTGTTCTTCCGCCATGATGCATACCGATCTTTTGAACGTGATCGTAAAAGCCATCGTGAGCGCCAGCTTGTGGGTACTCGTCGCCGCGTTGATCGCGGTGTATTTTATCAGCGAGCGAGTGATCGGTCCTTTGCGGGAGATCAGCCGCGCGGCAAAGAGCTTTGCTTCGGGAAAATTTGACGTTCGCGTGCCCGTACGCGGAAGCGACGAGGTGGCGGAGCTTGCCGTGGCGTTTAACAACATGGCGGAATCCATGAACAATTACGATACCATGCGAAACACCTTTATGTCCAACGTATCCCACGATCTTCGTACGCCCATGACCTCGATCGCGGGCTTTGTGGACGGAATTCTGGACGGCGTGATCCCACCCGAAAAGCACGAGTATTATTTGCGGATCGTTTCGGAGGAGGTCAAGAGACTGTCCCGTCTCGTTTCCTCGCTGTTGGATCTTTCCCGTATTCAGGCGGGAGAGAGAAAATTTACCAAGGCGCCCTTCGATATCTGTGAGATGGGGCGGCAGATCCTATTGTCCTTTGAACAAAGACTGAACGATAAGAGCCTTGACGTATCCTTTGATTGCGACGAGGAAAACCTGACGGTGGTAGCGGACAGAGACGCCATCTATCAGATCTTTTACAATCTTTGCGACAACGGAGTGAAGTTTGCCGCGGAGGGCGGAGAATTCCGTATTGCGATCCGCAAGCTGAAAAACCGCAAGATTCTCGTATCGGTCTACAACGAGGGGCAGGGGATCGCGGATGCCGATCTGCCCTACGTGTTTGAGCGATTTTACAAGAGCGATAAGAGCCGCGGCTTGAACAAATCGGGGGTGGGACTTGGACTGTTTATTGCCAAAACCATTGTAGACGCTCACGGAGAGCAGATATGGGTAGACAGCGAATACGGAAAATCCTGTCGTTTTAATTTCACATTATCGGTTGAATAAAATCGAGCCTTTCGGACAAAGACTATCTTGAAAAGAGTTCTTTGTCGGGAGGTGGATCGAATGAAAGAAAAAGCCGAAAGAGAGGATAAGAAAAAAAGGAGCAGGAGAAAAGAAAGACGCAAAGCGCCGACGGAAGCGAGCCGTTCTTTCTGTGAGAACGGGACGGAGCAGAATCATCTGCCCATTCCTCGGGAAGAGATGGGCGCGGCGCGTACCGATGCGGACACGCCCCTCGGTTTCTTTTTGCCATCTCCTTCTCAAGAGAGGACGGGCGCGGCGAGAGAGCGAAGACGCGCGATCTTTTGTGGAACGATCCTGTCGGTTTCCCTTGCGGTGGCATTGGGGATTTTGTTTTTCGTGGCGTTGACCGAGTCGCCGTACGGCGCGGCGGAGGATACCGCGGCGCCGAATACCGATCTGACGGACGCTATGGAAGAGCAGCCCTCGGAAAAGATCGTTTTCGTTCGGCAATACGATACCAACGCGGGGGCGTTGAGTACCCCCGAGCTGTATGCGCTATGCGCACCCTCGGCAGTCTCGGTGGTGGTGAGCAACGCCACTTCCTCCGGGGTTGGATCGGGATTTATTCTGACCTCCAACGGTTATATTGCCACGGCGAATCACGTCATAGAGGGCATGGAAACGGTGACGGTGGTGATGGCGGACGGCACGCGCTATGCGGCGCGTCCCATCGCGGGAAACGCGCTGACCGATCTTGCTCTCCTCAAAATTGACGCGGATGGGCTGCCCACGGTGACCTTTGGCAAATCGGGCGAGCTTCTGACGGGGGAGCGCGTGGTGGCGATCGGTACGCCGGCTGCCGCAGAGTACGCGGGAAGCCTTTGCTCGGGAGAGATCTCCTTTGCCCAACGGCAGGTAGTGATTTATGAGGACGGAACGGGCGTTCCAAAAAAGAAGCTTTGGCTGATCCAAACCGATGCCCTTGTCAATCACGGCAATTCGGGCTGCCCCTTGTTTGACGAATACGGCAGGGTGGTGGGCATGATCACCATGAAGCTGGGAGATCGCTATGCGGGAATCGGCTTCGCCATTCCCATCGACGGCGCACGCGCGATTTTAGAAGCGATGATGCGAGGGGAAGAGCTTACCGACGGGCTTTTGGCTTCGGTAGGCGTTCCCGCGCCAAGGCTCGGCGTTACGGGAGAGGCGGCGCAGCTTGACGGTGTGTGGGGTGTGAGAGTCTTGGGCTTTGCGTCAAACGAATCCTCGGCTGCGCGGACGTTGAGGGTGGGAGATATGATCCTTCAAATCGACGATACGGCAATCACCTCTTTCTCGGATATTCGCGAGGCGATCCTTAAAAAAAATCCGTCGGATTCGGTGGCGGTAACCGTTCTTCGGGGCGCGCAAAGGCTGACGTTTGAGGTGGTCTTGGAAAAATAAATAAAAAAACTTAAAAAATTTACAAAAAGATATTGTAATTTTGAAGAAAATATTGTATAATATATCCCTATTGATCGATGATGAATAGGGATTTTTTGTTTTGAAGGGAGAAGAAAATGACGCTGACGGTTTGGGATCTTTGTTTGCGCCTTTTGATGGCTTCACTGGCAGGCGGACTGATCGGCTTGGATCGGGCAAAAAAGCACCGCGCGGCAGGATTTCGTACCCATATGATCGTTTGTATGGGCGCGGCGCTGACGATGGTGCTTGGTACGTATCTGTCCGTGATGATCTCGGGAGAAGCTTGGGGCTTGGACGCCACGTATTATCGAACCGACGTATCCCGTTTCGGCGCGCAGGTCATCAACGGCATCGGATTTGTTGGCGCGGGAACGATCCTCGTCACGGGACGTCAACAGGTCAAGGGTATGACCACGGCAGCGGGGCTTTGGGCGTCTGCCTGTATGGGAATTGCCATTGGCGCGGGCTTTTATACCGCGGCACTCATCGGTTGCTCCCTGATTTTTATCACGGTGGCGATATTTTCCAAGCTGGAGACCTTTATTCTGGCGCACTCCAGAAACATGAATCTGTACGTGGAATTTGAGCATCCCGACGATCTGTCCGACGTGTTAGAGCAGATCAAGGAGCAAGAGGTAAGGATCTTTGACGTGGAGATCACGAAAGCGACCAAGGGAACGTATCCCTACGCGGTGGTTTCCATGCGACTGCCCAGAAAAAAATCCCATACGGTGGTGATGACTGCCGTCGCGCAGGTGGAAACCGTGCGCGTGATTGAAGAAATATAAGGAGGGAAGCCATGCTTGGATTTTTAAACGTATTTCGCGGCGCGGAGCTTGATTGGCTGTCGGTGACCGTTCGTATGGTGCTTGCTGTGATCTGCGGCGGCTGTATTGGTTTGGAACGAGAGAGAAAACGCCGTCCCGCGGGCTTCCGAACCCATATTCTGATCTGCCTTGGCGCGGCAATGACCACGCTGACCAGCCAATTTCTCGTATTGGAAATGAATTTGTTTACCGATATGGCGCGTCTTGGCGCGCAGGTGATCGCGGGAATCGGATTTATCGGCGCGGGAACGATCATGATCACCAAGAGCCGTCAGATCAAGGGATTGACCACGGCGGCAGGTCTTTGGGCGGCAGCTATCGTGGGTCTGTGCTGCGGCGCGGGCTTCTTCGAGGGCGCGGTATTGGCAACCTTGATTATCATTTTTGCGGAGTTGGTGTTCGCGAAGCTGGAATATTTTATCATTTCCAACGGACGAAATTTCCACGTTTACGTGGAGTACGCAGATAGCGGCGCGCTGGGCAACGTGGTGGATACCATCAAAAAGACGGGCGCGTATATCGTGGACATGGAAGTGACAAGAAGCGTGGGCGAGGGCAGAAATCCTTGCGCGGTCTTTACCGTTCGCACCAGACGGAAGGTATCTCATCAACAAATGATGAATCAGATTGCCGCCCTGTCGGGTGTCGCTTCGGTGGAAGAATTATAAGTACAAGAATACATATGAAGAAAAAGCAGAGGATTTCAAAATTCGGTTCTATAATAAATGTTGGGGTGAAACCAACAGATATAGCAAACAAAAAGTAAAAAAGCAAAAAAAGAAGAGCATATCTGAAAAAAATCTGATAAAATGTTAATTGACGAGAAAAACATTATCGGAGGTTTCAGATATGC
>JAFVQC010000069.1 GCA_017504995.1 Clostridia bacterium | reverse complement strand
GTAGGGGCGAACTGCGTTCGCCCGCTGGCGTTCAAAGAACGCCCCTACGATCATCTTATATCCCGAGCAATTCGGTGACGCGATGCTGATTGAATAAAAGAAATATCAACCCGTAGGGCGGGGGCTTGCTCCCGCCGAAAGCGAATCGAAGAAACGGCGGCACCAAGGCACCGCCCTACAAACGATTTCTTATAACCCATACCCATTTTTTGCAAAGATGTGCAAGCATCGCAAAACGCGAAAATAGTTTTTTAACAACGCAACACCCCCACGGATTGCAAGGCAATCCGTGGGGGATTTTGAATGTTATTTGATTCGATTGCTTCCTTCATCAATCCGCCATGGCTTTCATTTGCGCGATGACGGCAGAGGGATCTTCTGCGCGGAAGATGGAAGAGCCTGCGACGATGACATTCACGCCTGCGCCAATCACATCGGCGAGGTTGTCCGCGGTGATGCCGCCGTCCGCCTGAATGTCAAGGCATAGCCCATTCTTATCGGCGTACTCCCGCAGAGCGCGAGCCTTGTGTAGAGCTTCGGAGATCAGCTTCTGACCGCCAAAGCCGGGTTCTACCGTCATCACCAGCGCCATATCCAGCTCCCCAAGATGCTCGTAGAGGACATCGGCGGGGGTTGCGGGCTTGATGGCGACTGCCGCCTTGAGCCCTTTTTCCTTGATATACCGAACGACCTTCCACGGATCGTCACAGCTTTCGTAATGAATGGTGATCAGGTCCGCGCCCGCCTTCGCGAAGGCATCTATGTAGCGAAGTGGCTCTGTGATCATCAGATGCACGTCAAAAACAGCGCCGCTATGCTTGCGAAGTCCCTCAATGACGGGGATTCCGAAGGAAATATTGGGGACGAACACGCCGTCCATGACGTCAAGATGGATGTATTGCGCGCCTGCCGCCTCAACCTTTTGCAGTTCTTCCCCAAGACGGGAAAAATCGGCAGCGAGGACGGATGGAGAAATGATAAGCATAAAATACCGTTCCTTTCTTTTAAATAGTTTGTTGCGTGAGATAAGAGTTTTCTCCCAATTTCCCTTGCTTTTCCTTTTCCAACCGCCGAACGGGGAAGGATCGCATAGCGACGCGTCAACCGAGTCCTATGACGAAACCCGATCCGACCGCATATGATAGGAAGGAAATCCCATGCGAATCGGGCGGACGGGACGGAAAAGAGAAGGGCAGTGTGAGAGAAAACATCCGTTCGTATCGTATTGTAACGGGGCGTTGGGCGCGGATTTGCGCCGACGCTCCGTCTTTAGTCTATGGTTTCAATGAGGCAGACCGCATGGGCGGCAATGCCAAGCTTTTCGCCCGAAAAGCCAAGTCCTTCCTCGGTGGTTGCCTTCACGCTGACGCGCGACACGTCCACGCCGAGGACTCTTGCGATATTTGCCCGCATTTTCGGGATATGGGGCGCCATTTTGGGCGCTTGGGCAATGATGGTAGCGTCCACGTTGACCACCCGATAGCCGTTCGTGCCGAGGTGAACGTTTACGCGGCGAAGGAGCTTCAGACTGTCCGCGCCCTCGTATTGGGGATCGTTGTCGGGAAACAGATGCCCGATATCCCCCAGCGCCGCCGCACCGAGAAGCGCGTCGGAGATGGCGTGAAGCAGAACGTCCGCGTCGGAGTGCCCCAGCAGACCCACGTCGTGAGGAATATCCACACCGCCCACGATGAGCTTCCTACCCGCTACCAGACGGTGAACGTCGTAGCCGTGACCGATCCGTATCATACCGTTTCCTCCCGATCTCTGTCTCGCAAAATGGCTTCCGCCACGCAAAGATCCTCACGGGTGGTGACCTTGATGTTCTGCGAGCCGCATTCAATGAGGCGAACGGGGTGCTTCACGTATTCCACGAGGGAGTTGTCGTCGGTGGCTTCCACGCCCTTGGTGAAGGCGGTATACGCCGCCGCGCGGTAGAGCTTGGTCTTAAAGACCTGGGGCGTTTGCGCCTGCCAGACCGTGTTGCGGTCGGCGGTATGGTCGATAAAGCCCTTGCTGTCGGCGATCTTGATGGTGTCGGTGGCGCGGTGCGCCGCCGTTGCGGCCTTGTACTTATACGCCGCGCGGCAGACGGAGGTGATCTGATCTGGGGTGGTCAGACAGCGCGCGCCGTCGGCAATGGCGACGAACTTGGACTTTTCATGGACCGCGTCCAGTCCGTTCATCACCGAGGCTTGACGGGTCTCGCCCCCCGCGATGATCTTCGTGACCTTGTCGAATTGATAGTCACGGCAGAGCCTTTCCCACGTCGAGATCTCGTTGCGCTTGGCAACGATGATGATCTCGTGAATGCACTCGGTTTCCTGATAAGACTTTATGGTATGAACCAAAAGGGGCACACCGCACAGCTCAGTCATCTGCTTGGTGGACTCTCCACCGAATCGGGTGGAAAGACCTGCGGCGGCGATGATGGCAGAGGTGAAATTTTTCGGATGAGGAGAGCCTGAAACGGCGCGAAATACGCCGGCTATTTTTTTAATACACAAAACGATAGTCCTCCTGACGGTTGGTTTCGGTTGGGTAAGGGATCAGAATTTGCCCTCTTCGATATCCTTCAGCATAGCCACACGGGTCAGATGATTGCCGCCGTTGGCGTATTCCGCGTCCAGAAACGCATCGACCAGCTCTACGGCAAGTCCCGCGCCTACCACGCGCTCGCCAAAGCAGAGAACGTTGGCGTCGTTATGCTCACGGGTGAGTCTTGCGGAGAAGGTATCGGAGCAGCACGCTGCCCGAATGCCCTTGTGCTTGTTGGCGGCGATGGACATACCGATGCCCGTTCCGCAAATGAGAATTCCCAGCGCGCACTCGCCCGAGGTGATCTTCTCACAAACGGCGTGAGCGTATATGGGATAGTGACAGCTTTCGGTGGTGTGCGTACCTACGTCTACGACCTCGTAGCCGCGGGACGTGAGATGCTCTTTTACGATTGCTTTGAGATTGGGGGCTGCGTGATCGCAGCCGATGGCGATTTTCATGATGATCGGTTCCTTTTCTAAATTTATTATGATGGGATTTCCTTTGAATATTCTTTTTGAAACTTATTTTTCCCGTTCCATTCTGGTTCGCTCCGCCTGAGAGGGACGCAGATAGGTAACGGCAAGGGCGGTATCGGTGACGGCATCTCCCGCCAGATAATGCCGAAGGGCGACTTGCGCTACCGAATATGCCGACTGATGCCGAAGGCGTTCGGGGGTGGGGAACGGACGGGTCTTGGTCAGCGCGGGAAGGGTCACGTCGTAACCGTCACCGCAAAAGACGACCTCCTCGCCGTATGCCGCCAGCAGCTCGTCCAGCTCGGCAATGGAGAGCGCCGAATCGGGCAGAAGTCGTGTCAGCGTCTCTCCGTCTGAGCGAAACAGCGCGCAGTAGACCTGCTGACGCCGCGCGTTCATCACGGGACAGATCAGTCCCCGATGCAGGGAGAGGTTTTCGGCAATGGCTTCCAAGGTAGATACGCCTACGCAGGGACGTCCGCGCCCAAAGGCAAGACCTTTCACGGTGGCAGCGCCGATCCTCACACCCGTAAACGAGCCGGGACCCGCGGAGCAGGCAAAGAGATCGACGTCGTCTGCCTTCAAGCCCCATAACCGCAAGACCGACTCTACCATGGGCAGAAGGGTCTCGCTATGGGTATTTCCGTTATTGATGGTATATTCCGCCAACAGCTTGCCGTCCTCGCAAAGCGCTACCGAGGCAACGATGGCGGAGCTGTCAAGAGAGAGAATTTTCATACTTCGCTCCGTGATAAAATGAAACTCTAAAATCCGACCGCGGTCAGTTCAATTCTGCGGCTGTCGGGCTGTTCTGCGGAATCCTTGAGGATCTCCACGCGCAGATAGCGGTCGGGAAGGGCGAATTCAATGTTTTCGCTCCATTCCACAAGACAGATGCCGCGGCGGTCAAGATAGTCGTAAAAGCCGATGGAATACAGATCGTCCTCGCCGTCGATCCGATACATATCAAAATGAAAGACCGAAAGGGCTTCTCCCCGATACTCGTGTACCAGCGCGAAGGTCGGAGATTTTACACGGGCGCGAGGGGCAAGCTCGGCGGTAAAGCCGCGGATAAAGGCGGTCTTTCCTACGCCAAGGTCGCCGTAGAGCGCCACGAAGGGCGGCAGCGTCGGCGTTTGCTTCATTTGATTGGCAAGCGCCGCGCCGACGGCTTCGGTCTCCTCGGGAGAATTGGTTTGAAAAACAGAGGGGATCGTCATATCAGAACAGTCCCGTGATGGTTCCTTCGTCGTCGATGTCGATGAAGTGCGCCGCGGGCTTTTTGGGAAGTCCGGGCATGGTCATGATCGCGCCCGTCAGAACGACGATAAAGCCTGCGCCCGCGGAGAGCTTGACCTCGCGGACGGTCAGCGTAAAGCCCGTGGGACGGCCCAGCTTGGTCTGGTCGTCGGAGAGGGAATACTGGGTCTTTGCCATGCAGACGGGAAGCTTGGAGTAGGCGGGATCCAGCGCCTCGATCTCAGCGAGCGCCTTGGCGGCGGCAGCGTCGAACTTCACGCCGTCCGCGCCGTAGATCTTGGTAGCGATGGCTTCCACCTTTTCCTTGATGGACATATCGTCGTCATACATGAATTGGAAATTCTTCGGCTTCTCGCACGCCTCGATGACCTTCTCGGCAAGCTCGATTCCGCCTTCGCCGCCCTTGGCAAATACGTCGGAGAGGGCAAAATCCGCGCCCTTCTCGCGGCAGATCGTGCGGATATATTCCAGCTCTGCCTCGGTGTCCGTGCCGAAACGGTTGATGGCAACCACCACGGGCAGACCGAATTTGCGCAGATTATCAATGTGGGCTTCCAGATTCACCGCGCCCTTTTTCAGCGCCTCTACGTTTTCCGTCGCCAGACCGGGCTTTGCCACGCCGCCGTTATATTTCAGCGCGCGAACGGTTGCTACCAGCACCACGGCGTCGGGGGTCAGACCCGCCTTGCGGCATTTGATGTCAAGGAATTTCTCCGCGCCAAGATCCGCGCCAAAGCCTGCCTCGGTGATGGCGTAGTCGGCAAGCTTCAATGCAAGCTTCGTTGCGCGGACCGAGTTACAGCCGTGGGCAATGTTGGCAAAAGGACCGCCGTGAATGAGGGCGGGGGTATGCTCCAGGGTTTGCACCAGATTGGGCTTGATCGCGTCCTTCAGAAGGACAGCCATCGCGCCGCTTGCCTGCAGATCGCGGCAGTAAACGGGCTTGCCGTCGTAGGTGTAGGCAACGAGAATGTTGCCAAGACGCTCCTTCAGATCGGAGAGAGACTCCGCAAGACAGAGGATCGCCATGATCTCGCTGGCAACGGTGATCATGAAATGATCCTGACGGGGAATGCCGTCCACCTTCGAGCCAAGACCCACCGTCACGTTGCGGAGCGCGCGGTCGTTGGTATCGGTCACACGGGCGAACAGGATCCGACGCTGGTCAATGCCAAGCTCGTTGCCCTGCTGCAGATGATTGTCGATCATTGCGGAAAGCAGATTGTTGGCTGCGGTAATGGCGTGGAAATCGCCCGTAAAATGCAGATTGATGTCGTCCATGGGAAGCACCTGCGCGTAACCGCCGCCTGCCGCACCGCCCTTGACACCGAATACAGGACCAAGCGATGGCTCGCGGAGCGCGATAATGGCGTTTTTGCCCAGCTTGCTCATCGCCATGCCGAGACCTACCGTGGTAGTGGTCTTTCCTTCGCCCGCGGGCGTGGGATTGATGGCGGTGACGAGGATCAGCTTTCCGTTGGGGCGATCTGCGGTGCGCTTCAGGAACTCGTCGTTGATCTTCGCCTTGTACTTGCCGTACAGCTCCAGCTCATCGCCCTCGATTCCGAGATTTTTAGCGATTTCGGTAATGGGAAGCATGCTCGCTTCTCTCGCAATTTCGATGTCGGTTTTCATGAAGAATACTCCTTTGCTTTTTATCGTTCATTTTCGGGATATACTACAAAATTTATTATATCATAAAAAAATCGGTCTGTAAAGGGAAATTGCGAATATTTCTCACCAAAACGCTGAAAATATCAAAAGAATCTTGACAAAAGGAAGGATTTTCTGTATAATGAGTTCGGGCGATATTTTTGAGGCGCTTCGTGTATGATGAAAAGAAAATGGGGGACAATAAGGGCAGATGCTCTTGCGGCGAAAGCCGACGCTTTGTGAAAGGATCGTAACTCATATGCAAACGATGCAACAACCCTCCCCCACCTCGTATTTTGGGAAAAAACTTTGCGGACTTCGCAGCTTCTTCGGAAGTATCGGACGGTACAGCCTGGGAAAGGAATACGAATTCGAACTGGCACTGTATCCCGATGGGGAGACCGACACGCCACTCTGCTCTCATCAATTCGGCGGGAGCTCCCGTCACAATTTGATGAAGATAACCGCGCTTGCGGCTTTGCTGCTGCTGGCGATCACCGCCGTGGCAACGCTGATGCGAGTCATCGCCTGCGGCTTGTCTCACGTTTTTCGGCTTTAAAAAAAGAAAAATCGGAATGTCCCGCGAAACGGAACTTCCGATTTTTCAAAGGATTCAAATGGTACATATTGTATTTTTCGACAATGATATAGCGGTTTGCTTGAAACCGAGAGGCGTTCTTTCCGAGGGAACGGATGCGGCGTCCTTGCCCCAACTGCTTACAAGGGCGTTGGAGGAAAAAGGACGCAAAACGCAGGTTTTTCCCGTCCACCGTTTGGATCGGGATACCGAAGGGCTGATGGTCTACGCCCTTACCGCGAAAGCTGCCGCCGCGCTGTCGGGACAGATCGCGGAAGGACGAATGGAAAAGGAATATCTTACCGTGGTCTGCGGCACGCCGATCAAAGCGGCGGATACGCTGACCGATCTCTTGTTTTACGACCGCGCAAGAGGGAAAACCTACGTGGTAGACCGTCGGCGCAAGGGCGTGAAAGAAGCAATTCTGGACTATACGCTGGTGGCAAATCAAGGGGACCGTTCCTTGCTTCGCGTTCGGCTGCATACGGGACGGACACACCAGATCCGCACCCAATTTGCCTCTCGGGGCTTGCCCGTCTCGGGTGACCGTCGGTACGGCGCACCTGCCGAATCGGGGCGTATGACGCTTTACTGTCATCGGCTGCGTTTTGCCCACCCCCGCACGGGAGAGTCAATGTCATTCGTAGCCGTTCCTACTGAAAGAGAGGGATGCGCGTGGAAAGTCTTTGACGATGAACTAACAAAAATCAACACAAGCTTGAGTAAAATAATTGAACCACAGGATTTATAAATGATATTGGTTTGTTATTTGAATGGATACTTTTGTGGGAAATATTCAATCGTTGGTTGAGAAATCTTGAAAATTTTTTTGCGAAATTGTCTTTATAGTTGAGGCTATAGCGTGTATAATGAATTTCGTCATTTATAATTTATAAATGATAAAAAATAAAAAGGAGAACATTATGAAGATCGACAAGCAATTTTTAGGTGGCAACATTGAGGTGTTGGAAATCGACGGCGACCGCGTGAGAGTAGAGCGAGAGCTGCGGGATACCCGTCCCGATCGCGATTGGTTCTACTGGGCGTTTCGCATTACGGGGGCGGCAGGCAGAACCGTTACCTTTGAGTTTCCCCACAAAAATCGCGTAGGCTATTGGGGCGTGGCGGTCTCTCACGATCAGATCCATTGGAGCTGGACGGGGAACAGAAAGGTAAGCGCCCTGGAGGACGGAACGCCCTTGGAATCCTTTACGTATACCTTCGGCGCGGAGGAAAACGAGGTCTATTTTGCTCACAATATGGTCTACGTACCCGCCCGCTTCGAGCAATTCTGCGCGAAAAACGGACTTTCGGTCGAGGAGCTGTGCCTTTCCAATAAAGGACGGAGCGTGCCCTTCGCGCGGTTC
>JAFVQC010000068.1 GCA_017504995.1 Clostridia bacterium | reverse complement strand
TGCAAAGGCAATGTGGATCAAGTACGAGTATCCCGAAATCACCTTCGAGCAGATGTGCGTAGTATTCGGTATTCCCGAGCTTCGTAAGAAGGCTCGCTTCTGCGCAATTCCTTCTACCTCCGGTACTGCTACCGAGGTTACCGCATTCTCTGTTATCACCGACTACGAGAAGGGTATCAAGTATCCTCTGGCTGACTTCGAGATCACTCCCGACGTTGCAATCGTTGACCCCGAGCTTGCAGAGACCATGCCTAAGAAGCTCACCGCTCACACTGGTATGGACGCTATGACTCACGCAATCGAGGCATACGTTTCTACTTGCAACTGTGACTTCACCGACCCTCTTGCAATCTTCGCTATCAAAATGATCCAGAACGATCTCGTTGCTTCCTACAACGGTGATATGGAGAAGCGTGCATCTATGCACAACGCTCAGTGCCTTGCAGGTATGGCATTCTCCAATGCTCTTCTCGGTATCGTTCACTCCATGGCGCACAAGACCGGTGCCGTATTCGAGGACCTTGGCGCACATATCATTCACGGCGCGGCGAACGCGATGTACCTTCCCAAGGTTATCGCCTTCAACGCAAAGGACGAGACTGCAAAGAAGCGTTACGGTGTCATCGCTGATTACATGGGACTTGGTGGGCAGAGCGACGACGAGAAGGTTGCAAACCTCATCGCGTACCTTCGCGGCATGAACGATGCTCTTAACATTCCTCAGTGCATCAAGAACTACGGCGCAGACGCACTTCCCTGCGAGCAGGGCTTCGTTCCCGAGAACGTATTCCTTGAGAGACTTCCCGAGATCGCAAAGAACGCCGTTGCAGACGCTTGCACCGGCTCCAACCCCAGAAAGATTTCTGTCGAGGAAATGGAAAAGCTTCTTAAGTGCTGCTACTACGACACCGAAGTTGATTTCTGATAACGGGTAAACCGTAGATATCTGAAATGACGGTTGCCGAGCCTTTCGGTAACCGTCATTTTCAAAATGGAGGACAAATATGTACAAGATAGTTGAAAAGAAGGTGCTGAATCCCACGGTCATCCAGCTTTGGATCGAAGCACCGCTCGTTGCAAATAAAGCAAAGCCGGGACAGTTTATTATTCTCCGTGTGGATGAGGACGGTGAGAGAATTCCTCTGACCGTTGCGGGTGTAAATAAAGATAACGGAACTGTCAAGATCATTTTCCAGGTTGTTGGCGGCACGACCAAGAAGCTCTCTTATAAGGAAGAGGGCGAATACATTCAGGACTTTGTCGGTCCTCTCGGCGTGGCAACACGCCTTGACGGACTTAAGAAAGTCTGCATCGTCGGTGGCGGCGTAGGTTGTGCTATCGCTATGCCGATTGCCGAGGCACTGCATGAGATGGGTGCGCACGTTACAAGCATTATCGGTTTCAGAAATAAGGATCTTCTCATTCTTGAGGATGAGTTCAAGGCTTGCTCGGATACGCTTCGTGTGATGACCGACGACGGCTCTTACGGAGAGCACGGCAACGTGACCGTTCCATTGAAGGAAATGCTTGAAGCGGGTGAGAAGTTTGATATGATCATTACCATTGGTCCGCTTATTATGATGAAGTTTGTTGTCGCTACGGCAAAGCCTTTCGGTACACCTGTAACCGCTTCTATGAACCCCATTATGATCGACGGCACGGGTATGTGCGGCGGCTGCCGACTTACTCTCAACGTGGACGGCAAGAAGGTCACAAAGTTTGCTTGCGTTGACGGTCCCGACTTCAACGGATACGAGATCGACTTTGACGAGGCAATGTCGAGAGGAAGAATGTACTCCGATTTCGAGAGACACGCATACGAGAATTCCTGCAATCTCTTCAAGAAGGAGGTACAGTAAGATGGCAAAGGCAAATATGAGTCTGACAAGAAACGAGATGCCCGTACAGGATGCGAAGGTACGCGCACATAACTTTGACGAGGTTGCACTCGGCTATACTGAGGCGCAGGCAATAGATGAGGCAAACAGATGTCTGAACTGCAAGAATATGCCCTGCGTTGTCGGCTGCCCCGTTAAAATTCACATCCCCGAGTTTATTTCTAAGATTAAAGAGGGCGACTTTGAGGGCGCATATCAGATCATCACCAAGTCCTCTTCTCTTCCCGCTGTTTGCGGCCGTGTTTGTCCGCAGGAAACGCAGTGTGAGTCCAAGTGTGTACGCGGCATCAAGGGTGAGTCTGTCGGTATCGGACGTCTTGAAAGATTTGTTGCCGACTGGCACAATACCTTCTGCCAAGAAGAGCCCGTAAGACCTCAAAGCAACGGACACAGAGTTGCCATCGTTGGTTCCGGTCCTTCCGGTCTTACCTGCGCAGGAGATCTTGCAAAGCGCGGCTACGACGTCACCGTCTACGAAGCACTTCACACCGCAGGCGGTGTGCTTGTGTATGGTATTCCCGAGTTCCGTCTTCCCAAAAAGATCGTAGCAAAGGAAGTTGATACGCTCAAGAAGCTTGGCGTTCATATTGAAACCAACGTCGTTATCGGTAAGACCTTGACCATTGACGAGCTGTTCGAGATGGGATATGAGGCTGTTTTCGTTGGCTCGGGCGCGGGTCTTCCCAACTTTATGGGTATTCCGGGTGAGTCGTTTAAGGGTGTTTACTCGGCAAACGAGTTTTTGACGAGAAGTAATTTGATGAAATCCTATCTTCAGAACCCCGAAACGCCCATTATGAAGGGCGGTAAGGTAGCGGTCGTTGGTGGCGGAAACGTTGCTATGGATGCCGCAAGAACCGCACTTCGTCTCGGAGCTGAAAAGGTATATATCGTATACCGCCGTTCCATGGATGAGCTTCCCGCGCGTAAAGAGGAGGTTGAGCACGCAGAAGAAGAAGGAATCGAGTTCCGTCTGCTCTGCAATCCAACCGAAATTCTCGGATACAACAATCCCGATGACGCAAGAGACCCGAGGAACGGTTTTGTTACGGGTATGACCTGCGTTAAGATGGAGCTTGGCGAACCCGATGAGAGAGGCAGAAGACGTCCCGTAGTAATTCCCGATAGCGAATTTACCATTGACGTTGATACCGTCATTATGTCGATCGGTACGTCACCCAATCCTCTAATCAAGTCCACAACAGAAGGACTTGAAGTAAACAGATGGGGCGGAATCGTTGTTAACGAGGACGGTCTGACGTCGAAAAATGCAGTATATGCAGGCGGTGATGCCGTTACGGGAGCCGCTACCGTTATCTCTGCAATGGGTGCAGGCAAAACAGCTGCCAAAGCAATTGATGATTTTCTGAAAAAATAATTTTGGTCTTTTATCAATCGCCATAAAACGGTTTTACTATTTTGATTATTCCCTACACGCCTATATCGTGCTATAATATAATCGTCAACCATACAGTTGTCTTCGTCTATAACGATGAGCCCACCCGAGCCCATCATATAAAAACTTATGGATAAAGCAACAAGGGGGATTTTGCTTGAGGAAGAGGCAAAATCCCCCTCTTTTTATGCTTTTTTATCGGTATCTGTGTTATCGGTATGTGTTTTATCGATATGTATAACACTGATTTAACTTTTTAATTATTCACAAAAGCCGGAAAATGTGTTAAACTTTCAACAGAAAGAAAGGAGGACCGTAATGGAACGCTCAAACGTAACGAAAGCAACACTCGGTAGGCTTCCACAATATCTGCAGTTCTTAAACGGATTACCACCAGGTCAGTACGACCACATCTCAGCGACGACGATCGCAAAGATGCTCTCTCTCGGAGAGGTTCAGGTCAGAAAAGATCTTGCGGCGGTCAGCGGACTCGGTAAGCCAAAGGTTGGATACAGAACAAGCGAGCTGATCTCAGACCTTGAAGATGCGCTCGGATGCAAAAAGCTCACACCTGCAATTCTCGTAGGTGCCGGAAAGCTCGGGCGAGCACTTCTCGACTACAACGGCTTCGAGGAATACGGAGTTCAGATCACTGCGGCCTTCGACTGTAACGAACAGGTGCTGCGAATGAATAATACCTCGAAAGAAATCCTACCTATTAGTTCATTAAAGAAATATTGCACCGAAAAAGGTATCAGGATCGGAATCATAACGGTCGGCTCCGGATCGGCACAAGACGTGTGCGATCAAATGCTGGAAGCAGGAATTACTGCAATCTGGAATTTCGCCCCCTGCCAACTGAAGGTTCCCGACAACGTTCTTGTCAAGCAAGAAAACCTTGCCCTTTCGCTGGCACACCTCAACTCTCAAATCAGTAAATAATTTAATGGAGGACATAAACAATGGAACTCAAAACTTACGAAATCGTAGACAGCGTCGAGAAGCTTGAAGAAGCGATCGCACGCGTAAGAGCTGCACAGCAGGTATTCGCTACCTACACGCAGGAGCAGGTAGATAAGATCTTCCTTGCAGCTGCATCTGCCGCTGACAAGGCAAGAATCAGCCTTGCAAAGCTCGCGGTTGCAGAGACCGGAATGGGTATCTTAGAGGATAAGGTTATCAAGAACCACTACGCTGCCGAGTACATTTACAACGCTTACAAGGAGACCAAGACCTGCGGCGTTATCGAGGAGGATAAGGCATATGGCATCAAGAAGATCGCTGAGCCGATCGGTGTCATCGCTGCCGTAATTCCTACCACCAACCCCACCTCGACCGCAATCTTCAAGTGCTTGCTCGCACTCAAGACTCGTAATGCGATCATCATCAGCCCTCACCCCAGAGCAAAGAACTCCACCATCGCGGCTGCTAAGCTCGTTCTCGAAGCAGCAGTTGCAGCAGGTGCTCCCGAGGGAATCATCGACTGGATCGACGTTCCTTCCCTCGACATGACCAACACGGTTATGAAAGAGGCTGATATCATCCTCGCAACCGGTGGTCCCGGAATGGTTAAGGCTGCTTACTCCAGCGGAAAGCCCGCTCTCGGTGTAGGAGCCGGCAACACTCCCGCTATCATCGACGATACCGCAGACATTCTTCTCGCAGTTAACTCGATCATCCATTCCAAGACCTTTGATAACGGTATGATCTGCGCATCCGAGCAGTCGGTTATCGTTCTTGAGTCTATCTACGATGCCGTAAAGAGTGAGTTTGCGGCAAGAGGCTGCTATTTCTTGAGTCCGATGGAGACCGAAAAGGTTCGCAAGACCATCATCATCAACGGCGCACTCAACGCAAAGATCGTTGGTCAGAGAGCTGCGAAGATCGCAGAGCTCGCAGGCGTGACAGTTCCCGCAGGTACTAAGATCCTCATTGGTGAGGTTGAGAGCGTAGAGCTTTCCGAAGAGTTTGCTCACGAGAAGCTTTCTCCCGTACTTGCTATGTATAAGGCAAAGGACTTCGGTGAAGCCCTCGACAAAGCCGAGCATCTTGTGGCCGATGGCGGCTATGGTCATACTTCCTCCGTATATCTTAACGAAGTGACCGAAAAGGATAAGCTGGATGCCTTTGCCGCTCGTATGAAGACCTGCCGTATCCTCGTTAACACTCCTTCCTCTCACGGCGGTATCGGAGATCTTTACAACTTCAAGCTTGCTCCTTCCCTTACCTTGGGTTGCGGCTCTTGGGGCGGTAACAGCGTATCCGAAAACGTAGGTGTCAAGCACCTGCTCAACATTAAAACAGTAGCCGAGAGGAGAGAAAATATGCTTTGGTTCAGAACACCTGAGAAGGTTTATATCAAGAAGGGTTGCCTCCCCGTTGCTCTTGACGAGCTCAGAACCGTAAGAGGCGCAAAGAAAGCATTCGTTGTAACCGATAGCTTCCTTTACCAGAACGGCTACACCAAGCCGATCACCGATAAGCTCGATGAAATGGGCATTCAGCACACTACGTTCTTTAACGTACAGCCTGATCCTACGCTCGCTAACGCAACCGAGGGTGCAGCTCTTATGAGAGCATTCCAGCCCGATACCATCATCGCACTCGGCGGTGGTTCCGCAATGGACGCTGCAAAGATCATGTGGGTTCTCTACGAGCATCCGGAAGCAGACTTTATGGATATGGCAATGAGATTCATTGATATCCGTAAGAGGGTCTACACCTTCCCGAAGATGGGCGAGAAGGCTTACTTCATCGCAATTCCTACCTCCGCAGGTACGGGTTCTGAGGTTACTCCTTTCGCAGTTATCACAGACGAAAAGACCGGTGTGAAGTATCCTCTCGCTGACTACGAGCTCCTTCCCAACATGGCGATCATCGACACCGACTTCCATATGTCTGCTCCCAAGGGACTGACTGCAGCTTCGGGTATCGACGCTGTTACTCACGCAGTAGAGGCTTATGCCGCAATGCTTGCAACCGACTACACCGACGGTCTTGCACTCCGTGCTCTTAAGGTGATCTTCGAGTACCTCCCCAGAGCTTACGATAACGGTCAGACCGACGTTGAAGCTCGTGAGAAGATGGCTAACGCTGCTACGATGGCAGGTATGGCATTCGCAAACGCATTCCTCGGTGTCTGCCACTCCATGGCTCACAAGCTCGGTGCTTTCCACCACCTCCCCCACGGCGTTGCAAACGCTCTGATGATCGAAGAGGTTCTCCGCTTCAATGCTGCTGAAGTTCCTGCAAAGATGGGTACCTTCTCGCAGTACGATCATCCTCACACGCTCGCAAGATATGCTGAGATTGCTGATTACCTTGGTATCAAGGGTACAAGCGACGAGGAGAAGCTTGAGAATCTTATCAAGGCTATCAATGACCTCAAGGCTCGCGTAGGCATCAAGGAGACCATTAAGGACTACGGCATTGACGAGAAGGACTTCCTTGACCGTCTTGACGAGATGGTTGAGCAGGCATTCGACGACCAGTGCACCGGTGCTAACCCCAGATATCCTCTGATGAGCGAGATCAAGCAGATGTATCTCAACGCATACTACGGCAACCACTTCGTTGAGGAAAAGATGCCCGAGAAGGACCTCAGCGTAGCAACCCCCGACGTCATCAAGGCTCCCTACCGCAAGGGAAAGAAAGCGTAATTATAAGGAGGATTTGAACAATGAAACTTGATAAAATGATTGCAGTAAGAACCAATAAGACCATCTACCGTGATGGAGATACCTGTGTAAAGGTATTCAACGAAGAGTATTCCAAGGCTGACGTTCTCAACGAGGCACTCAATCAGGCAAGAGTTGAGGAAACCGGTCTTAACATTCCGAAGATCCTCGGCGTTACGATGAACGACGGCAAGTGGGCTATCGTTTCCGAATTCATCAAGGGTAAGACCTTGGCACAGCTCATGGAGGAAGAGCCCGAGAAGAAGGCTGAGTACATCGAGCTTCTCGTTGATCTTCAGATGAGCGTTCACGCAAAGACCTGTCCCCTTCTCACCAAACTCAAGGATAAGATGAACCGCAAGATCACCATCGCTGACCTTGACGCAACCACCCGTTACGATCTTCACACCCGCCTTGAGGGTATGCCCAAGCACAACAAGGTATGCCACGGCGATTTCAACCCCTCCAACATCATCATTACCGAGGACGGTACCCCCTACATTCTCGACTGGTCTCACGCAACGCAGGGTAACGCTTCCGCAGACGTCGCTCGTACCTATCTGCTCTTCATGCTCAAGGGCGACTTCGACGGCGCTGAGCTTTACCTGAATCTCTTCTGCGAGAAGAGCGGTACCGCAAAGAAGTACGTTCAGAAATGGATGCCGATCGTTGCAGCTTCCCAGTCCGTAAAGGGTAACGAGAAGGAGCGTGAATTCCTCCTCTCCTGGACCAACGTTGTTGATTACGAATAATCAAGCGTTTTCCTAAAACCGATGCGGAGCTTCCGAAATACGTTCAAGGAGGCTCCGCAAAATCCTGAAAAAATAAATAGATAGAGGTAATGAATCATGCTTAAAATCACAGTTTGTATCGGAAGCTCCTGCCACATCAAGGGCTCCCGTCAGGTAGTAGAACAGCTCCAGTATTTGATCGCAGAAAACAAGCTCGGTGACAAGGTTGAGCTTGGCGGCACCTTCTGCATGGGCAAGTGCCAGCAGGGTGTGTGCGTAACCGTAAACGATGCCTTCTATTCGGTTACTCCCGAAACCGTAGGAGAGTTCTTCCAGAAGGAAATTTTAGCAAAGGTATAAGATTATGATTTTCGTTCAGGTTTGTGTTGGCTCATCTTGCCACCTCAAGGGCTCGCAGGATATCGTGGAGCTCTTTGAAAAAGCCGTGAAGGATCATAACATAGAGGACGAGGTCGTGCTTTCCGGTAGCTTCTGCATCGGAAAGTGCAACCGAGTCGGTGTCACCGTTCAAGTTGACGACGAAATTCACGTCGGAATCACAAGAGAGAATTTCAAGGAATTCTTCACGGAGAACATATTAAAAGTTATTGAAAACGAAAGGAAGTGACGGCCATGGCAAACTGCTTAACACTCAAAAAATCAAACTGCAAAAACTGCTACAAGTGTATCCGTCACTGCCCTGTTAAGGCTATCCGCTTTTCGGGTAACCAAGCCCATATTATCGGCAATGAGTGCATTCTGTGCGGTCATTGCTTTGTTGTGTGCCCCCAGAACGCAAAGGAGATCGTGGACAGCACGGAAAAGGTCAGAGTTCTGATCCAGAGTGGCGATCCGGTCATCGTCAGCCTTGCTCCCTCCTTTGTTGCAAATTACGACGGTGTTGGAATTGATGCAATGCGTAAGGCACTTCAAAAGCTCGGCTTTGCCGACGTTGAGGAAACCGCAATCGGCGCCACCATCGTTAAGACCGAATATGAGAGAATGCTTCGCGAGGAGGAGCACGATATTATCATCACCTCCTGCTGTCATTCCATCAATCTTCTGATACAGAAATACTTCCCTGCCGAGCTTCCCTATCTTGCAGATGTAATGTCGCCTATGCAGGCACACTGCGTAGATATCAAGAAGCGCATCCCGAACGCAAAGACGGTATTCATCGGTCCGTGCGTCGCAAAGAAGGACGAGGCAGAATATTACGAGGGTCCTGTTGACGCCGTGCTTACCTTTGAAGAGCTTACCAACTGGCTCAGGGCTGAGCATATCACCCTTGATAAGGAGCTCGACAACACGCCTGAAAGCCGCGCACGTTTCTTCCCCACGACCGGAGGAATCCTCAAGACGATGGCACAGAACGCACCCGGATATACCTATATGGCACTTGACGGTGTTGAGAACTGTATTACCGCTCTCAAGGATATTGAAAACGGAAAGATACACAAGTGCTTTATCGAGATGTCTGCGTGTGTCGGAAGCTGCATCGGCGGACCTGTTATGGAAAAGTATCACCGCTCACCCGTACACGATTACATGTCGGTTGCACAGTACGCGGGAACACGCGATTTCGACGTAGCACAGCCCGACGCTCTCACCCTGAAAAAGAATTTTACGGTCATTGACCATAAGCTTATGCAGCCTGCCGAGTATGAGATCGCTGCCGTTCTTCGTCAGATGGGTAAATTCAAGCCCTCCGACGAGCTCAACTGCGGCTCCTGCGGATACAACTCCTGCCGCGAGAAGGCGATTGCGATCTGCCAAGGAAAAGCGGAGATCTCCATGTGTCTGCCGTTCCTTAAGGATAAGGCGGAAAGCTTCTCGGATACCATTGTAAGAAACACGCCGAACGGTCTGATCGTCCTCAATGAAAATCTTGAGGTTCAGCAGATCAACGCGGCGGCAAGAAAGATCATGAATATCCGCTCCGAATCTGACGTGCTTGGCGAGCCGGTCATCCGCATCCTGGATCCTGCCGTATTCGTCAGCGTAAGGAACAGCGGAAGAAGCGTAAGAGACCAGAAGGTTTATCTTGCGGAATATAAAAAGTACGTTGAACAGACCGTCGTATTCGATCCCGATTCCCGTATGCTCGTCGGCATTATGCGCGACATAACGGACGAGGAAGCCGAGAGAGAAAGAAAGACGAGAATCAATCAGCAAACCGTTGAGGTTGCCGATACCGTCGTTGAAAAACAAATGAGAATCGTACAGGAAATTGCTTCCCTGCTTGGAGAGACCGCAGCGGAAACCAAGATTGCCCTGACGAAGCTAAAGGAGTCGATCGGCGATGAATGATTTGTGTGCAGATATCGGATACAAAAGCATCAATCATATCGGCGAGGAGCTTTGCGGTGACCACGTAGACATCGTAGAGGAAAACGAAAACTCCACAGTCATCGTGCTGGCAGATGGTCTTGGAAGCGGTGTTAAGGCGAGTATCCTTTCCACTCTGACCTCCAAGATCATCTCAACGATGATGGCTGCGGGACTTCCCATTGAGGAATGTGTGTCTACGATTGCCGCTACCCTTCCCGTTTGCTCGGTGCGCGGCGTGGCATATTCCACCTTTACCATTATTCATATTCAAAACAACGACACGGCAGAGATCATCCAATATGACAATCCTCACGTGATCGCTTACAGAAACTTTGAGATATACGATTATCCCAAGACCGAGTTAAACATCGGCGGCAAAAAGATCTACAAATCTACCATCAAGCTTCAGGAGGACGACGTTTTCATCGGCATGAGTGATGGCTGTCCTCACGCGGGGCTTGGCGGAAGATACAACTTCGGTTGGAAGCGAGAGGATATTGCCGACTATATGCAGGCGCTTATCTGCGGCGGATATACCGCTAAGAACCTCTCCACGATGCTTGTAGATGAGTGTGATAAGCTTTACGGACACAAGCCCGGAGACGATACGACCGCCTGCGTTGTAAAGATCAGAAAGAGAGAGCCGATGAATATTCTCTTCGGTCCTCCCTCAAACCGAGATGACTGCGACCGTATGATGTCCCTGTTTTTCTCCAAGCAAGGCAAACACATCATCTGCGGAGGAACCACATCGTCTATCGCAGCTAAATTCCTTGGTAAGACCGTAAAAGCAAGTTTGAAATTTGAGCGTTCGGATATTCCTCCGATTGCTGAGATCGAGGGAGTTGATCTTGTTACCGAGGGTGTTATTACGATGAACCGCGTCATTGAATACGCTAAGGATTATCTCGGTGAAAACGAGTTATACGAAACTTGGAACTTTAAGAAAGACGGTGCTTCTCTCATCAGCAGACTGCTCTTTGAGGAAGCAACCGATATCAACTTCTACGTTGGCAGAGCGGTTAATCCTGCCCATCAGAACCCCGATCTTCCGATCAACTTCAATATCAAGATGAATCTTGTAGAGGAGCTTTCCGCTTGCCTCAAGAAAATGGGTAAGCGTATTAAGGTCAGTTATTTCTAAGGAGGTGTAAAATGCGTAAATTTGATACCAAAGTACAGCATTTGAAATATAAAGTATTGCGCGAGGTAGCACGCCTCGCATGGAAGGATACGCTGCTTGAGCACGTTATGGATATACCAAAGACCATCGTGCCGGGTAACGAGCCTACCATGCGTTGCTGTGTATACAAGGAACGCGCCATTCTCGGTGAGCGAGTTAAAATTGCAATGGGCGGTGACAAGAACAACCCAAACGTGATCGAGGTCATTGAGATCGCCTGTGACGAGTGCCCTGTTGGTGGATATGAGGTCACCAATGCTTGTCGCGGATGCCTTGCACATCGCTGTGAGGATGTTTGTAAATTCGGTGCCATCTCCTTTGACCATAACCACGTAGCTCATATTGACAAGTCCAAGTGCAAGGAGTGCGGAGCTTGCGCTAAGGTCTGCCCCTACACGGCGATCGTCAGCCGTAAGCGTCCTTGCCAGAACGCCTGCAAGGTCAAGGCAATCTCTATGAACGAGCAAAAGGCAGCTACCATCGATAACCATAAGTGCATTCAGTGCGGTGCTTGCGTTCATCAGTGCCCCTTCGGCGCGATTATGGATAAGTCTTATATTCTCAACGTCATCGACATCATCAAGAAAAGTGATAACAATGAGAAATACAAGGTCTACGCAATGGTTGCTCCCTCGATTTCAAGTCAGTTTACCTACGCAAAGCTCGGTCAGGTTATTTCCGGCTTGAAGGAACTCGGCTTCTTTACGGTTGTAGAAGCAGCACTCGGTGCGGATATGGTTGCTCAGGCTGAGTCCCGTGAGCTCGCGGAAAAAGGTCTTTTGACCAGCTCCTGCTGCCCTGCTTTTGTTGCCTATGTGAAATCCGCTTTCCCCGATCTCTTGAAGTACGTTTCTCATAACCTGTCTCCGATGGCTACTCTTGCAAAGTACATCAAGGATACCACTCCGAACGCAAAGATCGTTTTCATCGGTCCTTGCACGGCGAAAAAGGCTGAAGCACAGCTTGATGAGGTGAAACCCTACATTGATGCGGTTATGACCTTTGAGGAGCTGCAAGCTCTGTTTGACAGTAAGGATATCGACATCACAACGCTTGGCGAGGACGTCCTTGATAACGCTTCTTACTTCGGTCGAATCTTTGCACGCTCCGGCGGTCTTTCCGATGCTGTTGCACAAGGACTTAAGGAACAGAATCTTGACTTCGATCTGAAGGCAGTTCCCTGCGACGGTATTGAAGCCTGCCGTATGGCTCTGCTCAAGCTGAACAAGGGTATTCTCGACGGTAACTTTATCGAAGGAATGGCTTGTATCGGCGGTTGTATCGGCGGTGCAGGATGTCTTACACATGGCGAAAAGAACAAAGCCGAGGTTGATAAATACGGACGCGAGGCATTTGAAAAAACGATCGGCGATGCCGTTTCCCAGCTTAAATAAAAAAAGGATGCTCATTTTGAATGGGCATCCTTCTTTGTTTATTTGAACACTTTAATTAGAAGCACACTTCCCTCTCCAACCGTGATTTTGGCGGTCTTACCGGGCAGAACCTCGTTGCTTATTCCGTACTGGTATCCCGATTGTATCTCTGCATTATGCAAAGGATATTTTGCATTTTCGATGCTGATATTCCGAGTAACACCCGAAATGTTGATGGTCGAAAAGTATGAAAACGAGTCTTCAACTAAGGCGGGAGCGCTTGTAACGTATTCCATTTCCGAATAATCGTCAACGATCTTTCCCGTAAGTCCCAGAGAGCTGAGATATTCCAAAACGTAGATATTGCCAAGCGTATGGTCAAGTCGTGCTCCGACAACTCCAATGAGAAGAAAGTCGGTAAATCCTCTCTTGACTGCTTCCTTTACAGCAAACACAGTATCGGTATCATCTTTTTCGCAGGGCAATACGATCGTTTCTATATCGAGGTAAGGATTTTCGTGCGAGTCGAAATCGCCGACGATCAGGTTCGGTTGACGGTGGAGATTCGTTCTATGCTTCAACCCGCTATCACAGTATATAACGTAATCGTCTTCTCCAACATAGGCGGAAACTCGTTCGTAGTTCACAATGTCAGCTCCGCCTACTATTACACATCTTCTCATTACAGAATATCTACCATTTCGTTGTTGAGTGCCTTATTCATGCTTCGCACAGCACAGAACTTTCCGCACATCGAGCAGGTATCCTCATGCTCGGGCTTGCGCTCGTCACGGATACGCTTTGCGGTTTCGGATCAAGAGCGCACGCCCACTGTGCTTCCCAGTCAAGGGCCTGTCTTGCATCGCCCATGCGATCGTCGATATCCCTTGCGTGAGGGATCTTCTTGGCAATATCTGCCGCGTGAGCCGCGATCTTGGAGGCGATAATGCCTTGCTTTACGTCGTCAACGTTCGGAAGAGCCAGATGCTCAGCAGGTGTTACGTAGCAAAGGAAGGCTGCACCGCTTGCCGCTGCGATTGCTCCACCGATTGCAGATGTGATATGGTCATAGCCGGGAGCGATATCGGTAACGATAGGACCGAGCACGTAGAAGGGTGCGCCCATGCAGATGGTCTGCTGCATCTTCATATTGGCTTCAATTTGATCCATCGGCATATGTCCGGGTCCCTCTACCATTACCTGTACGTCCTTTTCCCAAGCGCGCCCCGTAAGCTCACCGAGACGAACAAGCTCCTCGATCTGACATACGTCGCTTCCGTCCGCAAGGCAACCGGGACGGCAGGCGTCACCGAGAGAAATGGTTACGTCGTACTCACGGCAGATGTCAAGGATCTCATCGTAATACTCGTAGAAGGGGTTCTCCTCGCCCGTCATGCACATCCAAGCAAATACGAGAGAGCCGCCGCGAGAGACGATGTTCATCTTTCTCTTGTGCTTCCTGATCTGTTCAATGGTCTTACGGGTAATTCCGCAATGAAGAGTTACAAAGTCAACGCCGTCCTCTGCGTGAAGTCTTACTACGTCAATGAAGTCCTTTGCAGTGAGGGTTGCGAGGTCGCGCTGATAGTGGATAACGCTATCGTATACGGGAACCGTACCGATCATAGCGGGACACTCGCTTGTGAGCTTTCTGCGGAAGGGCTGTGTGTTTCCGTGGGAAGACAGATCCATTATTGCTTCAGCACCCATATTTACGGCTGCCATGACCTTTTCCATCTCAATATCATAGTCCTTGCAATCGCGTGAAACGCCGAGATTTACGTTGATCTTGGTGCGGAGCATAGAGCCGACACCGTTGGGATCAATGCAGGTATGTAATTTGTTAGCGCATATAGCTACCTGACCTTTTGCAACAAGTTCTCTGATTTCTTCCTCGGTTCTGTATTCCTTTGCGGCAACTGCCTTCATTTCGGGGGTGATCAAACCACGTCTTGCGGCATCCATTTGTGTCGTATAGTTTCTCATTTATATTGGTTCCTTTCAAGCAGTATTATTTAGCAAATTGGCTGTTCAGATCAAAAGCGTGGTTCATGGGTCCCGAGCCCTGTCCAAGATCGAGCATCACGGCAAGTGCGCCCGAGATAAAGTCCTTGGCTCTCTGTACGGAGCTCTCAAGGTCATATCCCTTTGCGAGTCCCGCGGCAATTGCTGACGAGAGCGTACAACCCGTGCCGTGCGTATTCGGGTTATCAATGCGCTTACCGCAGAACCACTTATAGCTTTCCTTTTCATATAAAAGGTCGTTGGCATCACTCACGCTATGACCGCCCTTGAGAAGAACGGCGCAGTGATACGCCTCGCTGATGATCCTTGCGGCTTTAAGCATATCGTCCTTATTTTGGATCTTTATTCCCGACAACACCTCTGCCTCGGGGATATTGGGTGTTACGAGGGTTGCAAGCGGAATCAGTTCACACTTGAGCACGTCGATAGCGTCCTCGTTGATCAGTCTTGCTCCGCTTGTTGCAACCATAACGGTATCCACCACAACGTTTACCGCTTTATGAAATTTCAGTCTTTCTGCAATGGTCCTGATCAGCTCTGCAGAGCTTACCATACCGATCTTTACAGCATCAGGACGGATGTCTTCGAACACCGCATCGATCTGCTGTGCCAAAAAATCGGGAGTTGCTTCTTGTACTCCCCTTACGCCGGTCGTATTCTGCGCCGTGAGTGCCGTAATCGCACTCATCGCATAAACACCGTTAAGCGTCATCGTTTTGATATCTGCTTGAATACCGGCGCCTCCGCAGGAATCGCTTCCTGCGATTGATAATGCTGTTTTCATTTTTCTTTCTCCTAAACATTATTTTTTCTTAAGCGACAGAGAGTGGTG
>JAFVQC010000067.1 GCA_017504995.1 Clostridia bacterium | reverse complement strand
GTAGGGGCGAACTGCGTTCGCCCGCTGGCGTTCAAAGAACGCCCCTACGATCATCTTATATCCCGAGCAATTCGGTGACGCGATGCTGATTGAATAAAAGAAATATCAACCCGTAGGGCGGGGGCTTGCTCCCGCCGAAAGGAATCCAAGGAAGAATAAAGGCGGCGGCACCAAGGCACCGCCCTACAAGCGGTTTCTTATATCCCATACATTTCGGTGACGTGATTTTGATAGAATAAAAGAAATTCTGTGGGGGTCATTCACGAATGACCCACTCAATGAAAAACGGAAAGCGGATCCAATCGGATCAACTTTCCGTTTTTATGTTAGAATCGGTTCAATCCACGGCGGCTTCCTTGCGCTCCGCCATCCATTGACGGATATAACTTGCTACAATGGGCACGATGGCTTTGATGTCGCATTCAGTGGTGTTGATACAGAGATGATAGCCCCGTTTGTCGCCCCAAGCAATATCCGAGATCATGCTGTGGTATCGCTTGCGCTCCGCGTCGATTCGTTTGATCTGCTTTTCCATTGCCTTGGCGCTCATGTGTTCGTCCTCGCCTGCCCGTTCTTGACACCGCTGCACCTTTGCGGGCATATCCGCATAGACGAACAGATTGAAGGGGCGATGCTCTCTGAGGATCACGTCTGCGGCGCGTCCGACGATGATGCAGTTTCCTTTCGCGGCAATTTCCTTGAGCAGCTTGTTTTGCTCGGCAAACAGCTTGGATTCATTTGCCATCAGCGTAGGAGAATAGGAAAAGGTTCTTCCGAAATGAACGGGGAAATTACGGAAATTTCCGCTTTCCAACGCATAGGAAACGTAATGCTCGTTTAATTGATGCTTTTCGGCAATGGCGGTAACGATCTCCTTGTCGTAGTAGGCATATCCCAATTCGTCAGCCAAACGCTTTCCCAATTCTCTGCCACCGCTGCCGAATTCACGGCTGATCGTAATAATTCCCATAGGTTCCGATCCTTTCTTCTTGAAATCTCTCTAATTTTATTATAAGTGTTTTTTTCTTGTTTGTCAAGGGAAAATTCATCTATACGATTCGATTTTTTTCGTTGCCGTCCAGATACGATCGAAGATTTTCGACGATGACAGCAATGCACCGCGCTCGCGCTTCGGCAGAGCCCCAAGCCATATGAGGGGTCAGACAGACGTTTCTGTAACCGAGAATCCGATAAAATGGGTGGCTTTTGTCGAATGGCTCACGGGAATAAACATCCGAGGCAAACCCGCCCAAATGACCGCTTTCTATGGCGCGGGCGACCGCTTCCTCGTCGGTGACCGCGCCCCGCGCCACGTTGATCAGGATCGCGCCGTTTTTCATCGATGCGAGCTGCTCCGTTCCGATCATTCCACGGGTTTCCTCGCTCAAGGGAACGTGCAGGGAAATGATATCGGCGGTGCGACAAAGGGTATCCACGTCTGCCTGCTCGTAGCGGCTATCGGGCGTGCGGCGGCACATGAGTACCCGACAGCCCATGGCAGTGGCAAGGGAGGCGACCCGAGAGCCGATTCCGCCACCGCCGATCACTCCCCAGACCGTGCCCGACAGCTCGTGATAAATGGGAGTCAGTCGGTTGGCAATTCCCGATTCCGAATACGCCCCCGAGTGAACGAAGTCCCGATAGTCATTGAGACGGCAGGCAAGGGACAGCGCCATGGCAAGGGTCAGCTGCGCCACGCTTTCCGTGGAATAGGCGGGGACGTTGTATAGGGCAATCCCATGGGATCGGCAATAATCCACGTCAATGTTGTCGTAGCCCGTGGCGGTGACACAGATCAAGCGCAGACGGGGCAGGCGGGAAAGATTTTGTTCTCCCAGCTTGATCTTGTTGAGGATCACGGCATCCGCATCCGTCAGGCGTTCCACCACCTCTTCGGGAGAGGTGCTTTTATATTCTACGATACGGTCAAATCCTTCCACAGTGGAAATGGGGGAAAGATCAATGTCCTCTCCCAGCGTTGCCGTATCCAACAGTACGAGCTTCAAAAGAGTATCCTCCGTTCTTTTTCGTTACTTTTATTGTATCATAAAATGCGAAAAAAAGCAAATAATTTCTTTTATTTCGTTGACGACTTGTTGCTAAAGCGTTATCAACCCCACAGACAAAACAAAAAGGGATGCGTGCCTTAGGGTCGCATCCCTTTACCCGATTATTCGTGATCGTTCTTGTTTTCCGTCGTCATGCTTTCGCAGCCGCCGTTGCAATGACCGCCGCACTGCTTGGCATAAGGACAGCCAACACACTTTTGTCCTCGCTTCTTTGCGCGAACGAGATAAAAGACCGACGCACCAACGATAAGTACGATGGCGGCGATTGCGATGTAATCAACAATTCCCATATTATGCCTTCAGAGCGTATTCCGCCTTCAACTGCTTATTCTTTCTGACAATCATAACGGTGAAGATTGCGGCAATCGCGATGGTGATAGCCCAACCAACGATTGGCATCCAAGCAACGCCAAGACTTCCACCCGTAAAGAGTGTACCAAAGAAGAACGTAAGGAATGAAACAACGTATCCAACAGCGAATTGGAGACCAACCCCTGCCCAGAACCACTTCTTGCTCTTGATCTCAGAGTTCATTGCGCCGAGCGCTGCGAAGCAAGGGGGGGAAAAGAGGTTAAACATGAGGAACGCAAGACCCGCAACGACCGAGATACCGCCCATATTTGCGCCCGTGATCGCGCCAACCGCTTCGAGATCCTCGTTGATCAGATGCTCGAACATAAATACGGTTGCAAGAGTGGAAACCACACATTCCTTTGCGATAAATCCTGTAACAGCCGCAGCCGCAAGCTGCCAAAGAGCGACACCAACGATAGGAGCGATCATATATCCGATGGGAGTTGCAATAGATGCAAGAATGGAGTTGGAGGGATCATCAACCATTTGGAAGCTCCAGCTATAGGTCTGCATCATATAAACAACAAAGTTGCATACGAGAATAACGGTACCTGCTTTTACGATATAAGCCCAACCTCTCTGACACATCGACTTGAATGCCTGCTTAACGGAGGGAGCTTTATATTCGGGAAGCTCAATGATAAAGAAGGACTTCCTTGCCTTGTAGCCGTTGAGGGCATTGATAAGCAATGCGCAAAGAAGAATCAGTACGATACCTACGAAGTACATGGTTACGCCAACCCAAGAGGATTCGCTGAAGAACGCGCCTGCGAAGAGCGCGATAACAGGAAGCTTTGCGCCGCAGGGCATGAAGGGAGTCAGCATAGCAGTTGATCTGCGCTCACGCTCGTTACGGATGGTACGGCAAGCCATAATACCGGGAATCGCACAACCCGTACCAATGATGAAAGGAATGACGGATTTGCCGGAGAGACCGACCTTCTTAAAGATGGGATCGAGAACGATGGTCGCACGAGCCATATAACCGCAATCCTCAAGGAGAGCGATAAGGAAGTACATAACCATTACAAGCGGCAGGAAGCCGACAACGGTTGCAACGCCTTCGATGATACCTTCAAGAATAATTGCTTGAATGATATGATGTGCGCCACCAAGCCAACCTTCCACGATGCCCTTGAACCAACCGATGCAGTCAACGAGTCCCCAAAGGTGAGTTTCACCGATGTCAAGACCTTCGGAGAGCCACAAGCCGGGACCGGATTGAGAGATCCAGAACACAGCCCACATAACGAGAGCGAAGATCGGAATACCGAGCCACTTGTTTGTAAGAACCGTGTCGATCTTATCGCCTACGTTTTTATCCTTTGTATGTACCTTACGGGTTTCAACCGCTTTTACGATATCGTTTACGAAAGCAAAACGCTTGCGGTCAGCCGCTTCAACAACAGCCTTATCGGTAAGATCGATATCTCCCTGAACGTAAGGCGCTTTCTGCGCCGTACCCGCTACTTTGATCGCCGCTTCAACAACAGCCTTTAAGCCTTCGGCAGCGGTGGAAGCCGTATGGATAACGGGACAACCAAGCTTTGCGGAAAGAGCCTCCGCGTCAATCTTGTTCGACTTCCTCTCGTTTACGTCGTGCTTGTTCAGCGCGACGACAACGGGAATACCAAGCTCAAGAAGCTGCGTGGTGAAGAAAAGGCTTCGGCTGAGGTTGGTCGCATCCACGATGTTGATGATTACGTCGGGATGCTCGCTCTTTACGTAGGAGCTTGTAATGCTTTCCTCGCTCGTAAAGGGTGACATAGAGTATGCGCCGGGAAGGTCAACGGCAATCAGTTGTTCGCTACCTGCATACATCTTTTTGATGGGGTGTTCTTTCTTGTCAACGGTAACGCCTGCCCAGTTTCCAACCTTCTCACTGCGACCCGTGAGAGCGTTGTACATGGTGGTCTTACCTGAGTTGGGATTACCTGTCAAGGCAATTCTCATTGGAGGTCCTCCTATTTTTAATCCTTTACGGATATAATTTACTGCTTTCGTTTATCGGTTAGCAACGGCTAACCGCAAGGGCAAAAAATAATCGGCTTGCAAAATGCCCTTTGACATATCACTTTATGGCATACAAAATCATATTACGATGGCTTCTGCAAGCTGATTATCAATATTATATCTCGCGTCCTTGATTGCGACAATACAGCCGCCCTTCATACGGCGAACGACGGTAATTGCTTCACCGCTGTAGCAACCGAGCGAGAAAAGAAAAGCGTCAAGCTCCTCGTCATCGGTTTCAATTTTGCTTATGATGTATTCTTTTCCTTCTTCTACTTCCTTCAGATTCATCGCAAGCTCCTTTCACCGATTGCTTTTTATCGATCACTTGGTTAGCAACCGCTAACTGCAATATATTATACTTCATTTTTCCTTTGTTGTCAACCATTTTCGCGTTTTTTTAGCAAATTCGTTCGGGTTGACAAAATGCCTCCAAATCATTCCTTTCCTCATGGATATTTTGCACAAAAAGAGACACGCTAATTTATATTGTTTTCTCTTGAAAAAAATTCAAAGATATGATATAATAAATTGATATCTATTGAAGGGAGCGTATCTATGGCACTGCACGAATCGGGACAGATGTATCTCGAAGCAATTTACGTTTTATTACAAAAGAATGAGAATATCCGCGCCATAGACGTGGGCGCATATCTTGGATATACCAAGCCTTCCGTCAGCCGCGCCATCGGTCTTTTGAAGAAAAGCGAGCATATCTCGGTGGACGGGGACGGATATATCACGATGACCGATAAAGGAATGCGGGTCGCGGAGCAATTATACGAGCGTCATACCGTGCTGACCAACTTGCTGATGGCGCTGGGCGTGGACGAGAAAACCGCTACCGAGGACGCCTGCCGCATTGAACACGTCATCAGCGAAAAATCCTTCTCCGCTGTAAAGGAGCATTATTTGCATTATAAAGAATGATAACGATATCCTGATCCGCATAACGGATGAAAGCGGATTCGTTGAAAGGAACTTTTATGGCAAGAAAAATTTTATCGATTCTTTTGATCCTCGTCATTCTCGGCGGCGTATTCACCGCTTGCGCGCAGGAATTGCCCGCCGTTTCTTCGGTCAACACAACCGAGCTTCCCAATGACACGTCAAAAACGACGGAAGGCATCGAAACCGAGCCTCCAACCACTGCCGTACCGATCGTCATGAACGGCGTGAGCAACTACGTGGTCGTCTACGACAACGATCTTTCCACCTACACGAAAAATTCTTTGACCGCACTCTTTGGCAAGCTGACCGAAACCCACGGCATGACCCTTCCATGCTACCACGATGAACAAATAATTGACGACGACGCGCCGATCAATGAAATTCTCATTGGAGCTACCAACCGCGTGGAAAGCGCGGAGATCGCCTCCGAGCTTGTACGCGGCGAGGAATATATCCTTGCCTTCGATCAAGCCGACGAATACGAATCCCTCTTGATTCATGCTACGACCGAGAAAAAATTGCTGGAAGCCGTTCAGTATTTTTTGGACACCTACGCTGACGCAACGGAACGCTCTATCGTCATTGAAAACGATCTTCATTACGCCAAGGCAACGGCAAGCTATCCCATTCAGACCCTGACCGTAAACGGAGTCAGCATTGCGAGATACTCGATCGTCGTTCCTAAAAGCTGCGATCTTCTGACCTATTATGCGGGACTGAATCTTCGGGATCATATTTATAACCAGTCGGGATATGAGCTGACGCTCTGCTACGACGATACCGCCGAGCAAAGCCACGAGATCCTCGTCGGTGACACGAATCGCGACCAAAGTGAAACCGACGGGCTTTCGGGAGCGCAATATATCCTGATGCGGAACGATACCAAGCTTGTCATGAAGGGTACGGGCGTCTATGCGGCGGCAGGCGTGGGAGCCTTCGTCTCTACGTATCTTTTGCCCGATGCCAACGATACGCAAAACCGCGTGGTCGCCGTCAACGATCTGCCCACCACCGCAGAGAAAAAGACCTATTCCTTCTCCTCCACCTATCGGAACGCGATCCTGATGATCGGAGACGGCATGGGCTTCAATCACGTCAAAGCAACGCTGGCAAACGGCTTGCCCGCCTTTGTGGCAGATGGACTTCCCGTTATCGGTAAGTCGGTTACCCGTTCTTATTCCGTGATCTATAACGGCGCGGCTTATACCGACAGCGCCGCCTCGGCAACCGCCATGGCGACGGGATATAAAACGCTCAACAACGTGTTGGGTATGGATCACAACAAAAAGAGCGTACAAAACGTTCGAGAGCTTGCCGCCGCATACGGCGCGCAGACCGCGGTCCTTTCCACCGATGCCCTGACGGGCGCGACTCCCGGCGCGTTCCTCGCTCATTCCACCCACCGAAACAACGCGGACATCGCCACGCAGGTCAACGCCATCAAGAACGATCTGGATTACTGCTTGGGCAGCATCAACGGAGACAAGCTGACCGACGAAACCCGCAACGCGCTGCGGGCGCTGACCGACTCCTCCGCCCCCTTCTTTATGATGGTAGAGGAAGGACATATCGACAAGCGTGCCCATAAAAACGATATGGACGGCACGCTTGAGCACGTGAAATATTACAACGACGTGATCGCTTACGTCATTTGCTTCACGCTCTGTCATCCCGACACCGCACTGATCATTACCGCAGACCACGAAACGGGCGGTATCACGCCAGACAGTTCTTCTAAATACAAGTACGGCTTCACCACGAGCAACCACACGAACGCTGACGTTCCCCTATACGCCTTCGGCGCAGGGGTTGAAGTATTCCACAACGTGGCTACCGAAAATATTAATATCGCGAAATTTATCGCAAAAGCCTTCGGCGCGAAAACCTTCGGGCAAAGCTGGTCTTGCCCTGCCGTTGCCGCTTAGCAAAAGCCTCAAACGGCGTGTGACATTGTGTTCACACGCCGTTTTTAAATTCGAAATCAATTCTTTCTGCTCTTTTACAATTTGTTCACACCTTTTGCGCTATCTTATGGTATAATTGTTGAGCAATCAAATGTTGAGTTGTCAACTTTTGTCAAAAAAGAAGAGGTGTTCGCAATGCAACCAAATTTTTATAAGGTAAACAAAATTCACAACCTGAGGGAAATGCTGGAGCACAGTGCCGCGCAGTACGGCGATCATCCCGCCTTTCTCCAGAAGGTGGACGGAAAGTACGTGGAATACAGCTTTTCCCGCCTCAAGGGTGACGTATTGGCGCTCGGAACTGCCCTTGCCGCCAAAGGCTTTTTGGATAAGAGAATTCTCGTGACGGGCGAAAACTGCTACGAGTGGTGTCTGTCTTATATGGCGACGGTCTGCGGTCTTGGCGTGATCGTTCCCGTAGACAAGGAGATCCCCGCGGAGGAGATCGCCAATATCGCAAAAATTTCGGAGGCGTCGCTGATCCTGCACTCCTTCAAAATGAATTCCAAGCTGGGGGACGTAGATCCTTCGGTCTGCCGTATAGGCTTTGACGAGCTTTCCGATCTGATCGAAGAAGGCGCTCGGTTGTTGAAGCAGGGCTGCACGCTTTATGCCGACCGTTCCATTGACATTGATACCATGTGCGCCCTGATCTTCACCTCGGGAACGACGGGTGTTTCCAAGGGCGTGATGTTATCTCAAAGAAATCTTTGCCATACCATAGAAAACCTCGGTCGCATGATCCACGTAGACACCGAGGACCGCGCGCTGTCCGTTCTTCCGTTGCATCACGTATACGAGTGTACCTGCGGCTTCTTATTCCCGCTGTCCCGCGGCGCGTCGGTGGCGTTCTCTCAAGGCGTTCGTTATATCATGAAAAACGTCAAGGAGGTCCGTCCTACCAAGATCCTTTGCGTGCCGTTGCTGATTGAGACCATGTACCGCAAGATCTGGGCGAATATCCGCAAGAAAGGAATTGAAAAGAAGGTACGGACCGTCATTGCCGTGACCAACAAAATCAAGCCCTATTCCGCCCGCATGGCGGCGAAGAAAAGGCTGTTTGCCGAGATCCACGAATCCTTCGGCGGACGGCTGGAGCTTCTGGTTTCGGGGGGCGCTCCCATTGATCCCGAAATCATCAAGGGTATGAGAGATTTCGGACTGAACGTGATCCAAGGCTACGGACTGACCGAATCCGCGCCCCTTGCCGCCGTCAACCGCGACTGTTATTTCAACGATCGCGCCGCGGGCTTGGTGCTTCCCGACGGCGAATTGAAGATCGTCGATCCCGCCGAGGACGGCACGGGAGAGATCTGCTACCGCGGCGATAACGTGATGCTCGGCTATTACGGTCGTCCCGACCTGACGGCTGAGGTCAAAAAGAACGGCTGGCTCTATACGGGAGACATCGGTTATATTGACGCCAACGGATTTCTGATCATCACGGGACGAAAGAAAAACGTGATCATTCGCGCCAATGGGAAAAACGTATTTCCCGAGGAGCTGGAGTCCTATCTTTGCCGCAATCCCTTGGTGGGCGAGGCAATCGTTCTCAGTATGCAGAATGAGAAAAAGAACGAATGTGACATCGTAGCGGTTCTCCGTCCCGACGTTGAGGCGGCAGAAGAGCTGTTGGGAGCAGGATACAGCACCGCGCTGTTAGAGAAAAAGCTGAGCGAAGCGGTCGCCGCGGTCAACGACGTGGTTCAGACCTACAAGCGCATTGACGTGACCATCGTTACCAACGAGGAATTCCCCAAGAACTCCTCAAAAAAGATCAAGCGATTTGAAGTGCCCCGTATGATCGCAACGTCTTACGCGGAAAAAACGAAATAAAACCGGCCATGACCACCGATTGAATCGGTGGTCATGATGCTATTGATCGATTTGTTTTTTTGTTTTTTGAAAAAGTACTTGACTTTGCATTGAAAATGTGATAATATAGTATCGATAACCACATTCAAAAAATTCAATCGCAGAACATTGCATCAAAGGAGGACTCGTTTTGAATTACAGTGCCGATACGCAGTCGAAGGAAATCCCCGTTTTTTTCTCCACCGACGATCATTATATACCGTATCTTGACGTAGCGATTGCTTCCTTGATTGAAAACGCGAGTAAGGCGTATCAATATCGGATCATCATTCTTCATACCGGACTTGAGGCCCAAAACGTTTCCAAAATCAAGCAGAACGAGCGTCACGGATTTTCTATTGATTTTATAGACATTTCCAAGGACGTGGAGAATATCCAATCCCGTTTTAAGAACGTATATCATTTTTCGGTGGTTACGTATTACCGTCTTTTCATTGCTTCGTTGTTCCCGCAGTACGATAAGATCGTATATCTGGATTGCGATCTGGTGGTGCTTGGGGACGTATCCGAGCTATACCGCACCGATCTCGGCGACAATATTTTAGCTGCCGCGCCCGAGCAATTCGTTCGCAGTACCGAGGAATTCCGCAAGTATGCCGAAAAAGCGTTGGGCGTAGACCCCGACGGATACGTGAACGCGGGGGTTTTGGTGATCAATCTGGAGCAGTTCCGCAAAAATAAAATCGAGGAGCAATTCGTTCAATTGATCACGGACTACGATTTTGACCTTCTGGATCCCGATCAGGCGTACTTGAATTATTTGTGTCAAAACAAAATATACGTTTTGCCCAACGGCTGGAACAAAGAGCCGATGCCCTATGCCTGCCAAGGGAAAAAGAACATCGTTCATTACGCGCTATACAAAAAGCCGTGGCAGTACGATGACGTGATCGACGGAGAATATTTCTGGCGCTATGCGGAAAAATCTCCCTTTTACGAGGTGATCTTGCAGCGGAAGGCGGCGTTTGGCGACGAGGAACGGGCAAAAAAGGAAGCTGCCGCAAGCGAAATTTTGGTACACGCAAACAAAATCGTTGCCTCCGAGCAAACGTTTTTGAAACAGTTGAAGAAAGGTTGAGGTAGGAAATGGAACGGTCTGCTCACAAGCTGGAATTGCTTCGAAGAATAGAGGAGTTTGAAAAAAAGGAGCTTTGGCATCTGGACGTGGAGGACGATCCCGAGACCTATCCGCTGATGCCGGATATGGTGGATTATCTGAACGAGAAGCGTTCCAGTAAAATCAAAAACAAAATCGCAAATTGGGCAGGCTCTCGCTTTTTTGATAAAATGATCGCCAACCGTCAGCTTATCATCAAGGAGGTGCGGGGGATTGAGAATTTTACCGCCGTCAGCGGCGGTAAGATCGTTACCTGCAACCATTTCAGCGTGTGTGATAATTACGCGGTATGGGTGGCGCTCCGTGACCATATGGACGGGAAGATGCTTTACAAGGTGATTCGGGAAGGGAACTATACCAATCCCCCCAAGCCCTTCGGGCTTTTTATGCGCCATTGCAATACGCTTCCTCTTTCCAATCAAACGGCTACCATGAAAAAATTTTTAAGGGCGGTCAAGGTATTGCTGGCGCGGGGGGAAACGATACTGATCTATCCCGAGCAGAGCATGTGGTGGAATTATCGCAAGCCAAAGCCGATGCAGGACGGCGCGTTTGCGTTGGCGGTGCGGAACAAAACGCCCATCGTGCCGATTTTTATCACCATGGAGGACAGCGACGTTCTCGACGGCGACGGCTTTTTCGTGCAGGAGTATACAATCCATATTCTGCCTGCTGTCTATCCCGACGAAACGCTTTCCTCGGCGGAAGCAAAGGCACGAATGAGAAGGGAAAACTACGAGGCATGGGTAAGGGTTTACGAGGACTTTTACAAGAAGCCCCTCGTGTACGGTGAATCATGAAGCTATATCTTTCGATCATCGGAATCGCAATGACCGTGATTTCTGCCGTCAATATTCTTTTCGGAACGGCTTCGTGGTATTACATCATCCTTGCCGTGATTTGGTGTACGGCGTTGCAATTTGCTTTTGACGGTACGATCGCATTCTTGATCAACAAAATGCCCGACGGGTGGTTTGGCGTGAACAATCGGTGGTATCACGTGTCGGAAGCGGAAAAGCGTCTATACAAAAAATTGAAGGTGAGACGGTGGAAGGACAAGGTCTGGGAGCTTGGCGGTCTTGGAGGGTTCAGCAAAAAGAAGCTGAAAGAGCCTGACCGTCCCGAATACATTGAGAAATTCATCATCGAATGTAACAAGGGCGTTCTGACCCACAGATTATCCTATCCCATCGGTTTTCTGGCAATGCTGACGCTGCCGAATCTTTGTTCTCTCACCGTCGCGCTTCCCGTGGCGATCGTCAATTTGTTTTTGAACGTTCTTCCTACGCTGGCGCTACGCTACAATACGCCAAAATTGAAAGCCATGCTGAAAAGACTGCAACGGAATCGCAGTATGGCTTGGATATCTTAAATCAGAAAAAGACGGAAAAATCTCCGTCTTTTTTTAAAACGCAAACAAAACTTTAACATTTGTGTGCTAAAATAGATATGTAAATGCTAAAATCGCCCTTGGAGGATGAAAATATGTTCAAAATTTTGATTGTGGAGGACGACAGAGACCTGAACCGTTCCGTATGTTCTTTTCTCAATAACAGCGGATATGAAGCAATTGGTTGTCTTGATGCGGAGAGCGCCTACGACGAGATGTATAAGACCACCTTCGACTGTATCGTTTCGGATATTATGATGCCGAACATCGACGGCTTTGAGTTTGCCAAAACCGTGCGTTCCCTCAACAATGATATTCCGATTTTGTTTATGACCGCCCGTGACGATTTCGCGTCCAAGCAGAGAGGCTTTCGGATCGGTATCGACGATTATATGACAAAGCCCATCGATCTTGACGAGCTTTTTTTGCGCATCGGCGCGCTTCTTCGCCGTTTCAAGATCGCGTCAAGCCGTCGGCTTGCGGTCGGTAATTTCGTAATGGACGCCGACGAGAGAAGCGCAACCCTTGACGGTGAGGAAATCCCCCTCACGGCAAGAGAATTTGACCTTCTTTACAAGCTCCTGTCCTATCCGAAAAAGACCTTTACGCGCACGCAGCTGATGGACGAGTTTTGGGACGTGGATACGCAGACAAGCACGAGGACGGTTGACGTGTATATGACCAAGCTTCGCGCGAAGCTCTCGGCATGCGACTCCTTTGAGATTCAGACCGTTCACGGCTTGGGATATAAGGCGGTTACAAAATGAAAAAAGGAGATACGACGAAAAAGATACTTAGCACTCTCAGCAATTTTTTCATCTTCTTTCTGCTTGCCGCCTTCGTGACCACTTGCTGCATCATGCTGTTTATTTCGGCTTTGCAGGATTCGGTGGGTAGAGAATTTACGCAGAGTGAGATCACTCTTGCCGCAAAAATTACGATGGTAAACGTGGTGTTGATCAGTATCGCCATGGCTGCCATTGACTATTTTCGCCGTAAAGCTACGGTGGAGCGTCCCGTAAAGAGAATTACCGAGGCAACCTCGAAAATGATTGAGGGGGATTTCAGCGTTCGCGTAGAACCGATCACTAAATTCGGCACGGACGATAGCTTCAACGAGATCATCGACTGTATCAACAAAATGGCACAGGAGCTGTCGGGCGTGGAAACGCTTCGCGCCGATTTTATTGCCAACGTATCCCACGAAATGAAAACGCCTCTTGCCGTCATGCAGAACTACGGAACACTCTTGCAGACTCCCGACCTGCCTGAAGAAAAGCGGATCGAATACGCAAAGACAATAACCGATGCCTCGCGCCGTCTTGCCGATATGATGACGAATATTTTGAAGCTCAACCGCCTTGAAAATCAGCAGATCTATCCGAATCTCACCACCTTTGATCTTGGAGAGCAGCTATGCGAAAGTCTGCTTCAATATGAAAGCACGTGGGAGAGAAAGAATATCGAAATTGAGACCGACCTTGCCGAGGGGGTGATCGTTTCCGCAGATGCCGAGCTTCTGTCGCTGGTGTGGAACAATCTGTTCTCCAACGCCTTCAAATTTACCGAGGACGGCGGTAAGGTAACGCTTACGCTTGCGGCAGACGAAGCGTATGCTACCGTGAAAATTGCCGACACGGGCTGCGGAATGAGCGCCGAGGTGGGGGCGCATATCTTTGAAAAGTTTTATCAAGGCGACACGTCTCGCGCGACCCAAGGGAACGGACTCGGATTGCCTTTGGTGAAGCGCGTAGTTGATATCTTGCAGGGAGAAATCGGGGTAGAGAGCGCCGTAGGCGTTGGAACGACCTTTACGGTCAGAATCAGGAAGGGTGAAAATGGATTGGAAGAAGCTCGGTAAAGCCTTACTGTTTCCCCACGTTGCCATCATGATCGTTCTTGTTCCCATTGTCACCGTTCTGCTCGTCGGCTCGATGGTATTTGTCGGAACGGAGTCGGTCATTGCCTATATTTCTTACGTTCTTGCCGCTTATACCTTGACGGTTTGGTGCTTTAAAATTCCATATCTGATCCGTTTTTTAAAGGCGTTCAAGGACGAAAACAAGTATGCAAGAAAGTGGCAGGACGACACACGCCTGCGTGTAAACGCATCTCTTTATGGCTCGCTTGCGTGGAACGCCTTATACGGAATCTTTCAGTTGTGGCTCGGATTTTATCACCATACCTTCTGGTTTTACTCTCTCGGCGCGTACTATATCTGTCTCGGTGTGATGCGCTTCTTTTTGCTCCTGCATACGAGGAAATACGCGCCCGGTGAGAAAATGCAAGCCGAGCTTGTAAAATACCGTGCCTGCGGCATCGTATTTCTTCTGATGAACCTTGCGCTTGCACTGATCGTGTTCTTTATGGTCTATTGGAACAGAACCTTCGAGCATCATATGATCACGGCGATCGCGATGGCGGCGTATACGTTCACCGCGTTTACGGTCGCCATCGTCAACGTGGTGCGATATAAAAAATATAACAGTCCCGTTTTTTCGGCTTCCAAAGCCATCAGCTTTGCCGCAGCCTGCGTGTCTATGCTGACGTTGACTTCAACGCTGCTGACCACGTTCAGCGACGGTTCTATGGGTATCGTGGAACAAAAGCTTATGCTCGGCAGCGTCGGCTTTGCCGTTTCGGGAGTGGTGGTTGCGATGGCAATTCGTATGATCGTAAAAGGTACAAAGAAATTGAAAGAAAGCAAAGCAGAGGTATAAAATGGAAAACAACAATCAAGAACAAAGCGGATTTCACTATACGTATTCGGCAAAGGAACAGACGGAGCTGAAGCGGATCCGCGATAAATATACTGCTCCGACGGTTGAAGAGGACAAGATGGCTCGTCTGCGCAGATTGGATGCAAGTGTTACAAAAACGGCGCAGATCGTGGCGCTCGTGTTCGGTATCGTGGGCGTACTCATTCTCGGCTTTGGTATGAGCCTTTGTTTGACCGATCTTGGAGAGCTTCTCGGATCGCTTCGGGATAGGGCTATGCTGATCGGTATTCTGATCGGCGTTGTAGGCGGTATCCTTGCCAGTCTTGCTTATCCTATCTATAACGGTATCGTGAAAGCAAAGCGAAAGAAGCTCGCGCCTGAGATCATTCGCCTTACAGATGAGTTGATGAGATGAAATGTGAATATGAAAATTGAAATCAAAAATGATTGAAAATCTGTAAGGTCGATCCTGTTAACGAAGATAGCGTAGCGATGAGAATCCTCTCATGGCTACGCTGTTTTGTTTCTTTCTTGTAAAATTTGGTACGGTACGATTTTTTAAAAATAAAAGCATGGGTGGGTTTGAACCCTCGGATTCTGCGCATACTATGAAAAAACAAGAAAAGACGGAAGGAGAAGGATTGTGGAATCCGAACGAAACAAACAAAAAAGAAGGATCATTGCTCCCATGGACGGAAAGACCGTTCCGCTGGAGCAGGTTCCCGATACGGTTTTTTCCGATAAGGTTTTAGGAGACGGCTGCGCGATTTTTCCAAGCGATGGGAGAATTTACAGCCCCGTGGACGGAGAGGTGACCTCGGTGGCGGACGCGGGTCACGCCTACGGCTTTTTGTCCTCGGACGGGGTCGAGGTACTGGTACACGTGGGCTTGGAGACGGTTTCTCTTGGCGGCAAGGGCTTTCACGTCTATGCCAAGGTTGGTTCTCGCGTCAAGCGGGGAGAGCTGGTGGCAGAGGTGGATCTTAAACTGTTGGAGGAAAAAGGGCTATCCCCGCTGACCCCTGTATTGATCTGTAACGCCTCGGAGGGCGAAACGGTCGGTGTTCTTGGCGAATCGGATCGCTGTGAATTCGTTCGCGGCGGAAAGGACGAGCTTCTGACGCTTTCTCCGACGGAAGCGTTGGCGGAGGCGGCGGTTTCTTCCGCGTCGGGACGAAAGAAAAAGGAAAAAAGAGGCAAGGGCTTTGACTTTTTGCAAAAGCTTGGCAAGGTGTTGATCGTGGTGATCGCCGTCATGCCCGCGGCGGGACTTGCCATCAGTCTTGGAAAGCTTGTCGCGATGCTGGGGGCGGATATCGGTCTGCTCGTTACCATCGGTACGATCTTGGAGAACATTGGTTGGGCAATCATTACCAACTTCCATTTGCTCTTTGCGGTTGCCATCGGCGGCTCTTGGGCAAAGGATCGGGCAGGCGGCGCGTTCGCGGCGGTGATCGCCTTTATTCTCATCAACAACGTTACCGGCTCGATCTTTGGCGTGACCTCGGATATGCTTGCCGACGCGGAGGCGGTGACCCATACGCTGTTTGGCAAGGAGATCCCCGTGGACGGATATTTTACCTCGGTGTTAGGCTCTCCGGCCTTGAATATGGGCGTGTTCGTCGGTATTATCGCGGGCTTCCTCGGTGGAATTCTCTATAATAAGTATTACAACTTCCGCAAGCTGCCCGACGCGCTTTCCTTCTTTAACGGCAAGCGCTTCGTGCCGCTGGTGGTGATCTTCTGGTCGATCGTCGTCTCTCTTGGGCTTTCCGTGGTATGGCCTGTGGTGCAGTCGGGGATCAATGCCTTTGGCGTATGGATCGCGAATTCCGCCGATACCTCGCCCATTCTCGCTCCCTTTATTTACGGAACGCTGGAGAGGCTTTTGTTGCCCTTCGGTCTGCACCATATGCTGACGATCCCCATGAATTACACTTCCTTCGGCGGCTCTTACGTGATACAGACGGGAATCAATGCAGGCTCTACCGTGTTCGGACAAGACCCCTTGTGGCTGGCGTGGATCACCGACCTGATCAATTTCAAAAACGCGGGGAATACGGTTGCCTACGACAATCTGCTTGCGACGGTAGTTCCCGCCCGATTCAAGGTAGGGCAGATGATCGGCGCGTCGGGTCTGCTTCTCGGCGTAGGACTTGCCATGTTCCGCCGTGTGGATAAGGACAAGAGAAAGCGCTACCGTTCGATCTTTTTCTCGGCGGCGCTGGCGGTCTTTCTGACGGGTGTGACCGAGCCTCTTGAGTTTATGTTTATGTTCTGCGCCGTTCCGCTGTACGTGGTTTACGCCGTATTGCAGGGACTTGCCTTTGCCGCCTCGGGGGTCGTGGATCTTCGTCTCCATTCCTTTGGAAACATCGAATTTCTGACCAGACTTCCCATGTCCCTCAGCGCGGGACTTTTGTGGGACGTGATATGGTTTGTGATCGCCTGCGTGCTGTTCTTTATCGTAGGATATTTCGTGGCGTATTTTATGATTGGAAAATTCGGCTACGCCACCCCCGGCAGATTGGGGAATTATATGGACGAAAACGCCGAGGACTATACCACCGAGCCTACGGCGCGGACGGTAAGTGATTCGAACGGACAACCCGAACGGATCATCGGGCTGCTGGGCGGCAGAGGGAATATCGTGCTGGTGGATTCCTGCATGACCCGTCTGCGGGTGACGGTGAAGGATCCCTCTCTCGTAGCAGAGGCGGAGGCGTGGCGCGCCGAGGGCGCTTTGAGTCTCCTGAAAAAGGGAACGGGGATACAGGCGGTATACGGACCGAAGGCGGACGTGCTGAAGTCGGATATCAACGATATCCTTTGAGGTGATCCGATGAAGCTGATGACGGTCAATACCCACAGTCTTGTGGGGGAGGATTTTCCCCTTCGGGCGGAAGCCTTCTTTGAGTCGATCCTTTTGGAGCTGCCCGACGTGATTGCCATGCAGGAGGTCAATCAGACCCCTGACGCGCCCGTAGTGGACAGCGACACGGTTTCCCGATTCGTTTCCAGCGGCGCGTCGATCCCTATCCGAGAGGACAATTACGCCTACTGGCTTTGGCGAAAGCTTTCCGAGGAGGGAATCTCCTATTATTGGACTTGGTTTCCCATCAAGCGGGGATACGGCAGATACGACGAGGGGCTTGCTACCTTTAGCCGTTTGCCCATTGACGCGGTTGAGACGGTCTATTTAAGCCCCAATCGGGATTACGAGGACTGGCACACCCGCGCGGCGTTGGCGATTCAATGCGGAGCGCGTGGGGAATGGTTTTACAACGCGCACATGAGCCGCTGGTCAGGGCAGGGTGGATTTATGGACGAGTGGAAGCGGTTGAAGGGGAGCTTTTCAACGAAAGAGAGCCTTTGGCTGATGGGGGATCTCAACAATCCTGCCGAGGTACGGGACGAGGGCTACGACACGGTTACCAAAGACGGATTCTTTGACGCCTATCTTCTGGCGAAGGATCGAAGCGGCGAGGCAACGGCGCGGCGAGGGATCGACGGTTGGGGTGACGGAAATGCGGACGACGGTTTGCGGATCGACCACGTCTGGTGCAGCGAGCGCAGGGAGATTCTCCGTTACCGCACCGTGTTTGACGGAAAAGACCTTCCTGTGGTTTCGGATCATTTCGGTGTGATCGTTGAAGCGGAATCCAAGCAGGGAAGGGGGGGATTCTGATGCGCGAGGCGGGGATCTTACTTCCGATCTTCTCCCTTCCTTCCCGATACGGCATCGGTTGCTTTTCGAAGGAAGCCTACCGATTCGTGGACTTTCTGGCAGAGTCGGGACAACGCCTTTGGCAGATCCTTCCCATGGGTGTGACGGGAGTGGGGGATTCCCCCTATCAATCCTTTTCTGCATTTGCAGGGAATCCGTATTTTATCGATCTCGAAGCCCTTTGTCGAGAAGGTTTGCTGACGGCAGAGGAGTGCGAGAGTGCCGCGCTTGAGAGCGAGGACGGCGGTGTGGATTATGAAAAGCAATATCTGCATCGTCTGCCCTTGCTTCGGTTGGCGTTTGATCGGACGGGGGGACAGAAGAACGAGGAGCAGAGGCGCTTTGAGCGTGAGGCGGCATGGTGGCTTGCGGATTATGCGCTGTTTATGGCAATCAAGAAAAGTCTTGGGGGCTTGCCCGTCAGCGAATGGCGGGAGGATTTGCGCCGTCGGGACAGTGAGGCAATGGAAGAGAGCCGTCGGGCACTTCGGGCGGAGGTCGAATTTCATCAATTTCTTCAATTTCATTTTTGGAAGCAATGGCGCGCGCTGAAGGAATACGCCAACGCAAAAGGGATTCGGATCGTGGGAGATCTGCCCATTTACGTGTCTGCCGACAGCGCGGACGTGTGGGTTCGTCCCGATCTGTTTTTGTTGGATGCGCAAGGCGCGCCGATTGCGGTAGCGGGCTGTCCCCCCGACGGATTTTCTCCTGACGGTCAGCTTTGGGGGAATCCCTTATATCGATGGGATACCCACAGAGAAGAGGGGTATTCGTGGTGGATCTCTCGCCTTCGTCACGCCTTTTCTTTGTACGACGTGGTACGGATCGACCATTTTCGCGGCTTTGATTCCTACTACGCCGTCACCTTTGGCGCAAAGGACGCAAGGAACGGCAGGTGGGAGAGAGGACCCTCTATGGCGTTGTTTGACGCGGTGGAGCGAGCCTTGGGCAAGCGGGATATCATTGCCGAGGATCTTGGTTACGTGACCGAATCGGTGCGCCGCTTGGTCGAGGACAGCGGCTTTGCGGGCATGAAGATCTTGCAGTTCGGCTGGGAGGAGTCCGAGGGAGACGAGACGACGAACGAGCATCTGCCCCATCGATACGAGGCGCATTGCGCGGCGTATACGGGAACGCACGACAACCCCACGCTTTCGGAATGGATTTCTATGCTCTCCCAAGAAAAAAAACGGGAAATTTGGCGATATCTCGGCGCGCCTTGTGACTCGGACGAGGCGCTTCGGGAACGGTTGCTTACGTGCTTGCTTCACAGCCGCGCCCGACGGTGTATCGTTCCCCTACAGGACTATCTTGGCGTGGGAGGAGAGGGACGGATCAACCGTCCCGCCACCACGGGAAGAAACTGGCGTTGGCGGCTGAGAGGAACCGAGCTTTGCGAGGGGCTTGCGCAAAGGATCGCGGCGCTTGCCGAGGCGAGTGGAAGAAAATAAAGAAGTTTTTGTTTGCTTGACATGATTTCGATGGAATCCGCATAGAATAGAGCAGGATTGAAAAGGGCAACGAGGTGTATGATGGAGCAGTATGGGGGTCAAACAAAACGATTTTTGGTGTCGGGAACAGAGGTGCTTCGCTGTCGGATCTCGCTTCCGTTTTGGGAAGGGCGGGATTCGATGTCGGGTTTTTACGAGGAAATGAAAAAAGAAGCGCTCTCCTTTTGCGAGGGAGCGCTTCTTTCTATGGCAGAGTCGGAGTTTGCCGCTTGTGACGATCCCAAGAAACGCTTTTCCTTTCCGTCCTTTCTCTATACGCTGGAGGGAAGGGTGACGTGGGAGGATCGGGAGAGAGAATGGCTGACGGTGCGGCTGGAGGCGAGACTCTCAAGACGGGGAGGCGGCGCGCCCTTGGAGCAGTACATAGATGGGCAGGCGTGGGCGCTTTCCGAGGAATGCTTGATTCCCCCCGAGCAGCTTGCCCAAGTTTTTGGGTTGCGCCGTCTTCGACGGGGGGAACGAAAAGAATCCACGGGCGTTTTCGTGGATCAAGGGAAGCTATGGCTATGCAAGAACGGGAGAGCCTATTCCGTCGAAGCGGCGAAAAATAGGAATTCACGTAAAAAATGATCGTACGGAGGCGGTACGATCACGGAAATTTGATTAAAATGGGGAGTATTCTGCAAAAAACTATTGACAAACCGATGGATTCGGTTTATAATAATAACAGAAGGGGCACCGATGACGGTTGCTTCCAATTAAAGATTAAAAAGATAACCGTTTAGATTGGTAGTCCGGCGGTTATCTTTTTTTGTTATAAAAAACAGACAGAATGGCAAATACAAGCAAAGCGATCTGAAGCAGGTCGTTCCACGTTATAAAATCCACGCTATCACCTCCCTCGGTACGAGGAAGGCAAAAAGATTCACGCTTCCTCGGAACTGAGAAAGCAACCGCCACCGTATGGTGGAGCTTACGCTCATATCGGGAAAAGACCCGATATCCCGACAATATTATACCATGAAAGCTCTGCTTTGTCAAGAAAATTCCCCATCAATCGAGGAAAGTGAAAAAAACTATTGACAAGAAGACTTTTTCGGTTTATAATAATAACAGAAGGGGCACCGATGACGGTTGCTTCCCTCGGTGATTAAAAAATAACCGCCTACGTTTGGAAGCTGAGGCGGTTATTTCTTTTTATTGTTGTGATTTTGAACGTAGCACAGAAGGGCGACGATAAACGAAGCCAACAGCAGAAGCTGCTCTAATGTTAAGTACATAGCGATCACCTCCCCTCGAAACCGAAGGGAGAAAAAGAAACTTGCTCCCTTCGTGAAAAAAAGGAAAGCAACCGCCACCGTATGGTGGAGCTTACGCTCATATCGGGAAAAGACCCGATATCCCGATGCTATTATATCACAAAAGCAAACCCTTGTCAATCCTTGCCGAAAAAATCCCGCTTGTGAGACGTTCTCACAAGCGGGGTTCTTGATAGGTAAATCTTATTTTAACTGCGCGCTTACCGCTTCCTTGGCAGATGCCAGCGCTTCGTCGATTTTGGCGCGGTCCTGTCCGCCTGCCATGGCGTTATCGGGGCGTCCGCCGCCCTTACCGCCCGTGACTGCGGCAACTGCGCCCACGAGCTTACCCGCGTGCACGCCTGCGGCGACCGCGTCCTTACCCGCGACGGCAAGGAAGTTCAGCTTTTCGGGGGTGAGGATCGCCAGTACGGCAACGGCGCTCGGGTAGGTTGCCTTGATCTCGTCGGCAAGGCTTCTTGCCGCGTCGGGCTGCATATCGGTTAGAGTTGCGGTAATGAGCCGAACCGAGCCGATCTCGGTTGCGGAGGAGAGGATCGAATCCAGCTTGGTGGCTGCCAGCTTTGCGTTCAGGGATTCCAGCTCCTTCTTCATGGCGTGAAGCTCGCCCTGTAGCTGCGAAGCGCGCTTGGCGATCTCCGTGGGGTTCTGAGAACGAAGCTCGGATGCCGTTTCGTTGATGAGCGCCTGCTGGTCTGCCAGAATGGTCAAGACGGCGCTTCCCGTAGCCGCTTCGATACGGCGTACGCCTGCGGCGACCGAGGACTCGGAGGTGATCTTGAACAGCCCGATCTCGGCGGTGTTATTCAGGTGCGTACCGCCGCAGAATTCGGTGGAGAAGTCACCCATACGGACGACGCGTACGATCTTGCCGTACTTTTCACCGAACAGCGCCATTGCGCCCAGCTTCTTCGCCTCATCGATGGGCATTTCCTTCATGGTGACGGTCTCGCCGCCGAGAATATGCTCGTTGACGATCGCCTCTACCTTGGCAAGCTCCTCTGCCGTCAGGGGAGCGAAATGGGTGAAGTCAAAGCGAACGTGGTCGCCCGATACGTAAGAGCCTGCCTGTTCTACGTGATTTCCCAACACCTGACGGAGCGCCGCCTGCAACAGGTGGCACGCCGAGTGACAGCGCATGGTGGCGCGGCGGGTGGGGGTATCCACGGTGGCGGTTACCTTGTCGCCTACCTTTAGTGCGCCGTCGTTCAGGGAACAAACGTGCAGATATACGCCGTCGGTTTTCTTGGTATCGGTAACGGTGAGGCTTGCGCCCTCGGATGTGATCGTACCCACGTCACCGACCTGACCGCCGCCCTCTCCGTAGAAGGGGGTGCGATCCAGAACGACGGTGCATTCGCCCTCGCTCAGCTCGTTGACGCTTTCGTTGCTTTCATTGAGAATTGCCAGTACCGTGGCGGTATCGGACAGGTGATCGTAACCGCAGAATTCGGTTTTCGGAAGGGCGGCGAGGGCTTTCTTCGAGCCTTCGTCCCAGCCGCCTACGTTTCCTCTTGCGGCTCTTGCGCGAGCTTTTTGCTCCTGCATCAGGGAAGTGAAGGTTTCCTCGTCGATGGAAAGACCCTTTTCCTCAACGATCTCACGGGTGATATCGAGAGGGAAGCCGTAGGTATCGTACAGGCGGAAGGCGTCCTCACCCGAAATGACGGTAGTGCCTGCCTTTTGCGCGTCCGCAATGATCGTGCCGAGAATGGACAGACCCGCGTCGATGGTAGCGTCAAATCGCTCTTCCTCGTTGCGAATTACCTTGAGAATGTACGCCTTCTTCTCGCCAAGCTCGGGATACGCGCCGATGTTTTCACCGATTACCACCTCACAAAGCTCGCAGAGGAAGGCGCGGTTGATGCCCAGCAGCTTACCGAAGCGGCAGGCGCGGCGCAGGATACGGCGAAGCACGTAGCCGCGACCCTCGTTGGAGGGAATGACGCCGTCGCAGATCATAAAGGTGGCGCTTCGAATGTGGTCGGTGACCACGCGGATCGAGATATCGTCCTTGTCGTTTTTGCCGTATTCCTTGTTGGAAATGGCGCAGACGGTGTTCAGGATCTTACGGACGGTGTCTACCTCAAAGAGGTTGTCCACGCCCTGCATCACGCAGGCGAGACGCTCCAGACCCATGCCCGTGTCGATGTTCTTTTGCGCAAGCTCGGTATAGTTGCCGTTGCCGTCGTTGTTGAACTGAGAGAATACGTTGTTCCAGATCTCCATGAAGCGGTCGCAGTCGCAGCCGGGCTTGCAGTCGGGCGAGCCGCAGCCGTACTTGACGCCGCGGTCAAAGTAGATCTCGGAGCAAGGTCCGCAGGGACCCGAGCCGTGTTCCCAGAAGTTGTCCGCCTTACCAAGACGAACGATTCGCTCCGCGGGAACGCCGATCTTTTTGTTCCAGATCTCGAAGGCTTCCTCGTCGTTCTCGTAGATGGAGGGCCAGAGCAGCTCCGCGGGGATCTCCAACCATTCGGTCAGGAATTCCCACGCCCACGGGATCGCCTCGTCCTTGAAGTAATCTCCAAAGGAGAAGTTGCCCAGCATTTCAAAATACGTACCGTGACGGGCGGTGTGACCCACGCGGTCAAGGTCGGGGGTGCGGATACACTTCTGGCAAGTGGTGACGCGGTTGCGGGGAGGGATCTCCTCGCCCGTGAAGTACTTCTTCATGGGCGCCATACCCGAGTTGATCAGAAGCAGGGATTTGTCGTTGATGGGAACTAGCGGGAAAGAGGGGAGACGAAGGTGTCCCTTGCTTTCAAAAAACGAAAGATACTTTTCGCGCAGGTCGTTTAAAGATGTCCATTTCATAATCGTTTGCCTTCCTTGAAAAAGTGCATATTTTTACATTATATTATTATATCACTTGCTTGCGGGATTGTCAATCACTTTATTTCGAGTTTATGAAAAGTTTTACGCTATTTTTCAAATGCGTAAAAAGTTTGAAATAAAACACCCCAAATATACCGAAATATCTTGAAAAATTTATGTTTCAGTGGTATAATATTCTCGGTATATTTCTATACCCGTAGAGCACCATTTGCGGTGGCGGTTGCTTCCTGTCTACACAGAGGGGAGCGAAAATTTTCTTTTTCTCCCTTCAATTTCGTTGGAGGGAGGTGGTAACCATGTATGTAACGTTGGCAGAACTGTTAATGTTATTATCCTTGATTATCGCTCTCGCCGAGTATTTCAATAATCGCCGAGATAACTAAAAAGAAATAACCGCCCAGCGACCAAACTGAAGGCGGTTATTTCTTAATCAAATTCATTTGGAGCAGCCGTCATCGGTGCTCTCCGTTACTATTATAACCTGTTTTCTGCAATATGTCAATAGATTTTCGGATATTTCTTTTAAGTCGTTGCTTCTATTGAATCAGCCCCTTGCATTTTCAAAAATTATATTGACTGAAACGAACGATTATGATATAATGTCCTCGGTACACATCGTACCCGTAGAGCACCATTTGCGGTGGCGGTTGCTTCCTGTCTACACAGAGGGGAGCGAAAATTTTCTTTTTCTCCCTTCAATTTCGTTGGAGGGAGGTGGTAACCATGTACGTAACGTTGGCAGAACTGTTGATGTTATTATCCTTGATTATCGCTCTCGCCGAGTATTTCAATAATCGCCGAGATAACTAAAAAGAAATAACCGCCTAACTCTCACATAAGGCGGTTATTTTCTTTAATCGTATTTGTTGGGGGCAGCCGTCATCGGTGCTCTCCGTTACTATTATAATCTATTTTCTGTAATATGTCAATAGATTTTCTTGATTTTTATTAGAGAGTATTGCGGTTAAAAAATACGAACGGTCGGTTATGCACAATGAAAAGAAGAGAGCAATCCGCAATTCAGGAAATTGCTTTCAAGTTCTTGAAGGGGTGAGGGGGAACTTCTCGAAAGAAGTTCCCCCTCATCGCGTCCCCGCGTCCTTATTACATTTTTTGATCCGACAGCGCCGCGCCGATGACGGTGGCGAACTGCGCCAGCTCGGGGATCAGGAATTTGACCCCGAAGGTGGATTCGAGATTTTCAAACACTCTCGTTACCGAGGGAAGGGCGGTCAGGTTGCCCGTCAGCACCACGTTCTTGACCTTGAAATTCCGCGCGGCAAAGACCGATAGCATGGCGATGGTTTCAGCTACCATATTGGATATTCCGAGGGCGATATCGTGCTTGTTGGCAATGTCGGAAAGCTTTCCGAAATTGGAGGCGGTGATCTCCTCGCCGATCTGAAAATTGTGATCTCCCGAAATATCTCCGATGCGAAGGTCTACCTTATTGAGGTCGCCCGTTTCCGCAAGCTGCTCCAGATGCTCGATGGTATCCACGCCAAGCATCTGACGGGAGAGTCCCAGCAGTGTGCCGCCGCCCACGCCCGTTCCGCCCAGGTATTCGGTTTCGGCGCGTCCGTCCTTTTGCGTCGCGTGAATCAGCGCCGTGCCCGTTCCCATACTGACCACGATCGCCTCGTCAAGCCCCGACAGATACAGTCCGCCAAGCCCTACGCATTGGAACTCGGACACCTTGCGGCAGTCGAGGTCATAGATGGACTTTTCCATAAAGGACGAGCCGACGCCCGTCATCAGGACACGGTCAATGTCCGAAAGGGAAAGCCCGTTCTGCATGGTAAATTTGCCAAATGCGCCGTATACCGAGGTAATGGCATCGGTGGCGCGGACGAACAGCGGTTCGATCAGCTTACGCTCGTTTCCTTCCGTTCTGAGTCCGACGATCTTCGTGGTGCTTCCTCCTACGTCTATTCCGATTACGGTTCTCATGGTATTTCCTCCGTTGTCTACTGTCATTAAAAATAATTATAACATATCATTGCAAAAAAATCAAGGATATGCTATAATAATATTTTGAAAGAACGTTTTTTGCGAAAAGGAGGAGTGGCTTATGGCATTTGATGCGGGCATGCTGTCGTGTACGCTCAGCGAGCTTCGCCGCGTGGCGCTTGGCGCGAGAATTGAAAAGGTGTATCAGCCCGAGCGCGATGAGATCGTGCTTCAGATGCGAAGCTTTGAGGGGGGCAGACGCTTATTGATCAACGCCGGCTCGGGGAATCCCCGTATCGGCTTTAGCGAGGTACAAAAGGAGAATCCTCAGAATCCTCCGATGTTTTGTATGCTTTTGCGCAAATATTTGCAGGGGGCGAAGCTGAGTGAGATCTCTCAGGCGCAGTTTGACCGCGTGGCGTTCCTCGGCTTTGATACGAGAGACGAAATGGGCTTTGAATGCCGTCGGTATCTCATAGCCGAGCTGATGGGCAAATACAGTAATCTGATCTTTGCGGACGGCGATAAGAAGATCATTACCGCCTTGCGGACTGCCGATTTTTCGTTGGACAGCGTTCGTCAGCTGATCTCGGGCATGACCTATACGCTCCCACCCGCCCAAGACAAGGAAAATCCCTTGACGGTTACGGAAGAACGGTTTTTTGAGCTGTTTGCGGCAGAGAGTGGCGATCGGAGCTGTGATCGGTTTCTGATGGGACATTTTTCGGGCATTGCTCCCGTGGTGGCGCGGGAGATCGTATTCCGTTCCACGGGGCATACCGATACGCCTTTGCGTTATTGCTTTCGTGAGGATCTGTGGCGGTGCTTTTCCGAGGTGACGGCACGTATTCGCGAGGAACGGTTTGAGCCTTGCCTTGTGCTTGAGGGGGAGAAAGCCGTGGAATATTCCTTTTTCCCACTGACGCAGTACGGCAGTGCCGAGGCGCGCCCATTTGAGAGCGCGGGAAAGCTGTTGGACGCCTATTTTGATACCCGTGACCGCCAGACGCGGGTACATCAGCGGGCATCGGATCTGTTGCGGCTTTTGACCAACGCCGAGGCGAGGATCCGTCGGAAGCTGGAGGCGCAACGGGAAGAGCTGGCGGCTTGCGAAAAGGGCGCGGAGTACAAAAAATACGGTGATCTGATCACCGCCAATCTATATCGCCTTTCCCGTGGCGATCGGGTGGCGGAATTTGAGGATTACGAGGAGATGCGAGAGGACGGGAGCTTCCCGACGGTTCGGGTAGAGCTGGACAACCGTCTGTCTCCTGCGGCAAATGCCCAACGGTATTACAAGAAATACAACAAGACCAAGACCGCCAAGGTGGAGCTGGCGCGGCAGATCGAGCTGGGGGAGGCGGAGCTTTCCTATCTTTATACGGTATTTGAGTCGCTGACCCGCGCCGAATCGCCTGCGGATCTTGCGGAGATCCGCGATGAGTTGTATCGCTCGGGATATGCCTCCCGTATGAAGAACTATACGGTGGCAAAGGCGCACAAGCCTGCGGTGATGCGATTCCTGACCCCCGACGGCATGACGGTGCTTTGCGGTAAGAACAATTTGCAGAACGAGTATATTACCCATAAGCTGGCAGAAAAGCAGGACTATTGGTTTCACGCCAAGCAGACCGCGGGGTCTCACGTGGTACTGGTGACCGAGGGCAGAGAGCCGACCGATTTGGATTTTACCACGGCGGCGGAGATCGCGGCGTATTATTCCAAGGCGGAGGGGGCGAATATCGCCGTGGACTATACCTTGGCAAAGCACGTCAAAAAGCCCGCGGGAGGAAAGCCCGGCTTTGTGATCTATCACACCAACTGGACGGCGTACGTCACGCCAAACGGGGAGAAGATCGCGACGTTGCGACAGGGAAAGTAAGGAGATCCGGAAAAAAAAAGCCAAAGCAGGGGCATATTTTATGGCAAAATGTCCGATAAGAAAGATTTAGCGAATAAAATAGCGTAGCTATGAGAAAAATCTCACGGCTACGCTGTTTTTTGAACTTTTATTTAACTTTTTGTAGGGACCGGCGTCCTCGACGGTCCATGTTGATTTAATATCGATCTTTCATTTGGACCGTCGAGGACGCCGGTCCCTACTACTTTGTTTCACTTAAAATTTACATAATCCATTCGCCCGAGATCCTTCGCTACGCCGCCCCACGCTGTCATTCTTGACCGAAGTGAAGAATCTCGTGGGGCGGCTTCACTCGAGGATGACACGGGCGAGGGGTAAGAATGTCAAGGGATAGATGAAACAAGGTACTACACTTTTTGAGAGTTTTATTAGCGGTGTTATTTGTTTTGAAGTGGGGTTTATATCTTAAGCAACGCGCCTTGGCGGACAAGCTCCTCGCGGATCGCTTTCACGTTGGCTTTCCTTACGTCGGTTTCGTCCTTCAGGCAGAGCGCCGCGGCAACGCCTGCCGCTTGTCCCAGTCCCATGCAAGGGGGCATGACGCGGATCGCGCCTGCCGCTTCGCTTTCCGCCGAGATGCAACGTCCCGCTACCAACAGATTAGAACGGTTCTCGGGAACGAGACAACCGTAGGGAACGCCGTAATATTTTCCCTCGGGTAGGGCGATGTATTCATTGCTCTTTGGTCCGAATCTGCCGTGAACGTCCACGGAATTGGCGGCAAGCAGAATGGAATCCTCGGGGGCGCGGTATTCCAAAAGATCGTCTACGGTCAGCGTCTTGATGCCGTGAATATGTCTCGTTTCCCGAATTCCTACGGTGCTTCCGCTTTGCAAAAGCTTTGCGTTCTCACAACCGGGGACGTATTTCTTTAAGAAGGCGAAGATCTCGTCCACCTGCTCCCGTCCCGTGATCTCACCCATGGTCAGGCTTTCCGACTCCGTGCCGTTCACTCCCATGATACGGGAGGTGTTGATGCTCCATTCGTCCTCGTCCACGCCGCGGAACAGTCCAATGGATACCCGATCTAACGTCCAGTCTCCCGCTTCTTTCGCTTTGGAGACCCACCAGTGCATGGAACGGTAGTTCACGCCGTCCTTGCGATAGAAATTATCCCAATTTTTTTCGATATCGGCATCGATCTTTTTGGAATCCACGTTGCCGATGCGGAAGAACATGGTGGCGGGTTGAATCCGACCGTTTCCGTTTCCTACGGTGTAGGGAACACCTGCCGCGGCGGCGCAGTCGCCGTCTCCCGAGCAGTCAACGATCATTTTTGCCTCAATGGCGCAAAGCCCCTCTTTTTTGGCTACGATCACGCGGGATACGCGCTCTCCCTCGGTGACGGCATCGACGAAAGCGGTATGATACAGCACCTTGACTCCCACTTCGGTGAGCATACGGTCGGCAAGGAGCTTCAGCGCTTCTGCCTTGAAGGGGGTCACGTGAATATGTCCTACCGTGATGTAGGAGGTGAATGCGGAGGGGGCTTCTACCTCGGAGGGGTGGATCGCGCCGCCTACCTCGATCAGACGGTTGACGATCTCCTCAAACAGACCGCGGATCAGGAGGGTATTGCCGCTGCTGTCGTAGCAGGTCATAAAGGGGGCGACGAGCCCCGCCGTTGCCATACCGCCACAGCAGTTGTTTTTTTCGATCAGCATGGTTTTCGCGCCTGCTCGGGCAGAAGCGATAGCGGCGCAAAGACCTGCGGGTCCGCCGCCGATGACGAGCACGTCAGCCCGTTCAACAGGAAGATCTTTTTGATAAGGAAACATAGCCACACCTCGTTTTATTATAATTTAAAATGAAATTGAAAAGGGCTAAGGATATTATACGGCATAAAAAACGAAAAGTCAATAAAAAAGTCAATAAAAAGCAAAAAGGGACTGAACCGATTTTCGGTTCAGTCTCAGCGTGTAGAAAAGGTCCCAAAAGAAAACAGGGTTTCAGCAATTTGAACAAAAGGAATTCCCGTATTAACCTTCCCCAGCGGGGAAGGTGGCGGCGAAGCCGACGGATGAGGAGACTGCCGTTTGTGTATTGCGCGCCCGTTCTCCTCATCCACCGCAAGCGGTCCCCCTTCCCCGCTGGGGAAGGCTTTTTTTGTGCAACTTTTTTGTTATATAGGTTTTTCGACAGACTGGGACTGAACCGATTTTCGGTTCAGTCTCTTTATGTAGTTGAATCAGTCCTCGAAGGGGAACTTGTAGTTCAGACCCAGCTCGTCGCGAACTGCGATGAATTCCTTCTGAACCGACTCGTTGATCGGCACGCCTGCGTGGCGAGCAAGACGGATCTCGTATTCCTTCTCGCCTGCGGTGTAGATTCTCTCGGCATCGGGCGCTTTCTTTGCGGAGCGAACCTCGCGAATGATGTCGCCTGCGGTCTTGCGGCATACGTCCTCGCCGAGGAAGTGATCGGTATCGATGGCAATAAAGAAGTGTCCAAGTCCAAAGGGACGCTTCTCGCCGTTTTCGTCCTTACCCGTCAGGTACTTGCCGTAGTGACCGCCCTGAAGAGCCGCGCTGAGAAGCTCTACGAACATAGCGAAGCCGTAGCCCTTGTAGCCTGCGCCCTCTTCGCCGGGTCCACCCAGCGTGCAAAGAGCAGCCTCGCCGCGACCCATCGCCTTGAGTGCCTCCGCGGAGGTTCCCTCGTAAGCCTCACCGTTGGGATCGACCAGCGCGCCCTTGGGAGCATCCTTGCCGATACGCGCATAGTACTCCAGCTTGCCGTTCTGGTAAGTAGAGGTAGCTGCGTCAAAGTTAAAGTCGAATGCCTCGTCGGTAGGAACGCCCAGCGTGAGAGGGTTGGTTCCGAACGCGCCCTCTACGCCGAAGGTAGGAGCAACGGTGGGACGGGCGTTCGTACCTGTCAGACCGATACAGCCTGCCTCAGCCGCCATCGAGGTGTAGTAGCCTGCAATACCGTAGTGGCAGGAGTTGCGGACAACGACCATACCCATACCGTATTTCTTTGCTTTTTCAATCGCCATCTTCATCGACTTGTAGCCGATAACCTGTCCCATACCGTCGTGACCGTCCACGACAGCGGTGGTCTCGGTTTCCTTGATGATTTCAAAGTTGGTTACGGGATTCTGGATGCCCGCCTTGATTCTGTCAAGGTAGATCGGCTTGAAGCGGTTGCAGCCGTGGGACTCGATGCCGCGCTTGTCCGACTCCAGAAGAACGTCTGCGCAGATCTCCGCGTCCTCACGGGGGATTCCGTATCCCACGAAAGAGTCAATAACGAAATTTGTGATTGTTTCCCAATCCACGATGTTGGTCTTAGGCATAATAACCCTCCATAATAAAAATAATTGTTTTTGATACCGTCTTTTCGCGATATCGTCATAGACGGTCTTATTATATCATAAAAAATCAAACATTGCAAGGGTTTTTCAAAAAAGATTGACAAGTTTTTGTCAATCTTTTGGGTGACAGCATCAAGCCTCGGAATCTACCATATCACGCAGCTTTTTCACCGCATTTGCCGCCCGTTGCAGGTATTCTTCGGGTGTGAGATTCTCATAGATGGGATTGCCGTATAGCTTCATCGGCTTTTTGGCGGAAAGCTCCATCATCAGCGTGCCATCGAAGTTTGCGTTTCTCAAATGCTCTGCAAAACGGGAAAAGTTGAATGTTCCGTCAAAGGGAATCATGTGACAGTCCTGATTATAGACACCCAGGTTGTCGTGAATATGCAGGCAGACCAATCGTTTGCCGAACAGGGGCATATATTCCCGTCCCGGCGTAAAGCAGGCTTCGTGACCGCAGTCCCAACAGAAGCCAACCGAATCCTCGGCAGAAAAGGTCTCGAACGTCCACGCAATATTGGACAGCTTTCTTTGGTTTTCAAAGGCAACGGTAACGCCGTTCTTGGCGGCGTGTTCCACCAGCGACGTAAATCTTGCCCGTCCGATATCGGTGACGGGGGGCGCTTGGTCACCCGAGGACAGATGGACCACGGCAACGGGTGCGCCTACCAGCTTGCAGCGGTCGATGCAGTTTTTCAGCGTAGCCAGCATCATATCTCCTTCCTCGCAGTCCATCCACAGATGATTGGTGTATTTGCGGAAGGGCGCGTGAATGGTTTCGTAAGCAATGCCGTGGCGTGCCAGAAGATTGGCAACCTCCGATTGCTCCTCCTCAGTTTCATATACCCCCGTGAAGGTTGCGCCAAAGCCAAGCTCGACCATTTTTTCTGCGTATTCCTCGCGGCTCAGACCGCTGCACGCTCCCAGATTGATGCCCAGTTTTCTCATAATGATGTTCCTTTCTTTTCAGTGTTTTATTTTGTTTATTTTTTGATTTCAATAATACAATCGGTGGGGAGAATGCTCCCCTCTTGAATGATCTCGCCGATGCTGTCTGCCGTAATATGTCCCGAACGGGGGTTCTTAACGGAAAGAATGTGCCCGTTGATTTCGGCGTTGACATCGGAATATTCAAAGGCAAGATCGGTGTTCTCCATGGTACAACGGATCAGGCGGAGATCCTTGCAATAGCAAAGGGGTTGCGTGCCCGAAATATGGCAATCGATCAGCGTCAGTCCCTCGGAAAACCAGCCAAGATATTCGCCCTTCAGGGTGGAATTGGTCACGGTGAGGTTTTTACTGTGCCAGAAGGCGTCCTTGGTGTCAAGCTCGCTGTGGTCGATCCTTCCGTTTTCGGTATACTGAAAGGAATATTTTCCCTTCATGTCAAGACCGTCGATCTCCATTTCCTTACATTCAAGGAAAAGGTATTCCGATTCGATATGACAGTTTCGGACGGTAATGCCTCGGCATTTCCACCCGAACTCGGAGGAGAGAATGGAGGATTGCTCGATCAGCATATCCTTACATTCCCGAATCGCTTTTACTCCCTCAATACGGCAACGGCGAAGCGTGCCCGCCTCGGCGTACCAGATGGGGGCGCGGCAGGCGGAGTCCAGACAGGAGTCGGATACGAGAAAATCCTTTGCGTGCCAGAAGGGATAGCGCAGGGAAAATTTGCAGTTATGTACCGTTACGTCCCGACTTTCTTTCAGGGCGGATTCTCCGTCTTGGGGACCCGCAAAGGTACAGCCCACTACGTTGGCTTGTCTGAGCGCGTAAAGCGCCCGTTCTTCGTCAAACTGTTGTTGTGTGATTTGCGTGCGCATAGATTCCTTTTCCAACTTGAATTTCCAAAATTTCCAAGTCATATTATAATACATTTTTTAATTGATTTTGTGAACATTATATTAATTTTTAAGAAAAAAGGGTGGGGGAGGTTTGGCGAAAAAAGAAAAAATAAGAAAAAAGGTAAAATTTTCTCAAATAACTCTTGATATCCGACGCGGTTTGTGGTATATTATTAGATGGTGTAAACTGAAAAAATATGGAAAGGTGGATATACACATGACTTACAACAAAAAAACCATTGAAGATGTTGACGTTGCCGGCAAGCGGGTACTCGTTCGGTGTGACTTCAACGTTCCGCTGAAGGACGGCGTGATCACCTCCGATAAGAGAATCGTTGGCGCACTTCCTACCATCAAGTATTTGTTGGACAAGGGCGCAAAGGTGATCCTTTGCTCTCACATGGGCAAGCCTCACAGCATTTTCACCGAGGGCTTCGGTCTGACCAAGAAGGAAAAGAAGAAGGTAGAGGCTCTGCCCGCAGAGGAGCAGGCTGCCGTTACCGCGGAGCTGCTCAAGAAGGCTGTTGCCGAGGACAAGAAGAACCTGACCTTGAAGCCCGTTGCCGTTCGTCTGAACGAGCTGTTGGGTGACAAGGTGACCTTCGCGGAGGACATCATCGGTCCTGATGCCAAGGCAAAGGTTGCCGCGCTGAAGGAAGGCGAGGCAGTTCTCCTGGAGAACGTTCGTTTTGATGAGAGAGAGACCAAGAACGGCGCGGATTTCGCTAAGGAATTGGCTTCCTACGCAGAGGTTTACGTCAACGACGCATTTGGTTCCGCGCACCGCGCGCACGCTTCTACCGCAGGCGTTGCCGATTATCTGCCCGCAGTTTGCGGTTATCTGATCCAGAAGGAAATTTCCGTGATGGGTAAGGCTTTGGCTGATCCCGCCCGTCCCTTCGTCGCTATCCTTGGCGGCGCAAAGGTTTCCGATAAGATCGGTGTCATCAACAATCTCTTGGAGAAGGTTGACACCCTGATCATCGGCGGCGGTATGGCGTACACCTTCTTTAAGGCGGCCGGCCACGACGTTGGAACCTCTCTGTGTGAGGAGGACAAGGTGGATCTGGCGAACGAGATGGTGGCAAAGGCGCAGGCAAAGGGTGTGAAGCTCTTGCTTCCCGTTGACAACAGAGTTGGTAAGGAATACGATGAGAACACCGAGCATATGCTGGTGAACTCCGACGATATCCCCGCAGGCTGGATGGGTCTGGATATCGGTCCCGCTACCGAGAAGCTGTTTGCTGACGCCATCAAGGGCGCGGGCACTGTCGTTTGGAACGGACCGATGGGTGTTTCCGAGTGGAAGAACTTTGCTTCGGGTACGAATGCGGTTGCATCTGCCGTTGCAGAAAGCGGCGCGATCTCCATCATCGGTGGCGGTGATTCCGCGGCTGCTGTTGAGAAGCTGGGCTATGCCGACAAGATGACTCACATCTCCACGGGTGGCGGCGCATCCCTTGAGTTCCTTGAGGGCTTGGAGCTTCCCGGTATCGCTTGCTTGCTCGACAAGTAATTTCAGAAAAACGATACACCGCCGAAAGGGCTGCTTTTGGCGGTGTCCCATTGTAAAAATAAATAAAGTGAGGAAATAGTAATGAATCCTGCAAAGAGAAGAACCGTGATCGCGGGCAACTGGAAAATGAATTTCACGCCCGACGAGGCAACGGCGTTTATCAATGAGATCAAGCCCATGGTAGCGGGCAAGGATGCGTGCGACGTGATTTTCTGCGCGCCCTTCGTAACCATTGCGGCGGCAATGAAGGCGGCTGAGGGCTCTAACATCAAGATCGGCGCGGAGAACGTGCACTACGAGGAAAAGGGCGCGTTTACCGGTGAGGTTTCCGCCAAGATGCTCAAGGCGATCGGCGTGGAGTACGTGATCGTGGGACACAGCGAGAGACGTCAGTATTTCGGTGAGACCGACGAGACCGTAAACCTTCGCACCAAAGCGGCGCTCAAGGAGGGCTTGAAGGTCATTCTTTGCCTCGGCGAGGTGAAGGAGCAGAGACTGGCGGGCATTACCAATGAGATCGTTTCCATGCAGACCAAGTTGGATCTTGCTGGCATTGACGCTGAGGGTCTGAAGAACGTGATCATCGCTTACGAGCCCGTTTGGGCAATCGGTACGGGTCTGACCGCAACCCCCGAGCAGGCAGAGGAGACCTGCGGAGAGATCCGTAAGGTTCTGGCTGATATGTACGGCGCAGAGGTTGCCGAGTCCGTAACCATTCAGTACGGCGGTTCGATGAACGACGCCAACGCGGCAGAGCTTCTCGCAAAGCCCAACGTGGACGGCGGTCTGATCGGCGGCGCTTCGCTGGTTGCTAAGAAATTTACCGCAATCGTTGACGCGGCTCAATGAGGACGCGATAGGATGCGGTAGGATGCGGTAGGATGCGATAGGGGGAACTTCTTTCGAGAAGTTCCCCCTAAAACCCCTTCAAGAACTTGCTCGCAAATTTTTGAAGATCATATTGCTCTTGTTCGCCTCTTGTGGATAACCGCAAGGGGTTGTTTTTTTATAAGGTGAAAATCCGTCGGACACTACGTACCGACGGATTTGGATGCGGGAGATGCGATAGGGGGAACTTCTTTCGAGAAGTTCCCCCTAAACCCCTTCAAGAACTTGCTTGCAAGTTCTTGGGGTTCGTATTTCTCATTTCTATTGTTTGTGGATAACCGAATTTGTTTGCTTCGTGTCTTTGGAATAAATCCGTCGGACACTGCGTACCGACGAATTTGGATGCGGGAGGATGCGTTACCCCCCACCTTCAAGAACTTGTTTGCAAGTTCTTTTTTTTACTTGATTTTTTCATAAAAGAATGATATAATAATAAAAAAGGAAAATTCAAGGGAAGCCTTGAAATTGATAGATGGAGAGATAATATGGCAAATTACAGAAAAGGAAGAATCAACGACGAGGTACAGAAGGAGCTGGCGATGGTGCTTCGCGAGGTGAAGGACCCCAGAATCAAGGACGCGTTTATCAGTGTGACGGCGGTAGAGGTTACCCCCGATCTCAAATTCGCGAAGGTGTATTATTCCGCTATGATGGGCGACAAGAAGGAAGTGGCGAAGGGCTTGAAGTCCTCGGCGGGCTATATCCGCCGTCAGCTTGCGCAGAGGCTCAATCTGCGCATGACTCCCGAGCTGACCTTCGTGGAGGATCATTCCATTGCTCACGGCGCGCATATTTCCAAGCTATTGAACAGCATTGAGTTTGCGCCCGAGGAGGAGAGCGCCGAGGAGGGCGAGAATGAGTAATTTTCAGTCTTTGACGATGGACGAGCTTTGCCTCGCCCTTTGCGAAAACAAAAAAACGCTGATCATTTATCACGTGCGCTCGGATGCCGACGCCATCGGCTCGGCGTTTGCGTTGCGGGAGCTGCTTCGCTTGATGGATATTCCCGCTATCTGCGCGTGCTCCGACGAGATTCCCGATCGGTTGCGCTTTCTGACCGACGGCGTGCAGGGAAGCGTGGTATTGGACGAGGAGATGGAATTGGATCACGAACGGGTAATCAGCGTGGATTCCGCTTCACCCGCCCAGCTTGGGGAGCTGTTCGGGCGTTTACATCGGTACGTGGATCTGATGATCGATCATCACGGCTCGGGAACGGTATACGCCGACTACTATATTGATGCCGAGGCGTCCGCCACGGGAGAGATTATTTACGAGATCGCAAAAGTTTTGGTTCGAATGGGGAAGATCGGCGCGATCCCCCCTCGGGTGATCAACGGCGTATACGCGGCGATCTGCTCGGATACGGGTTGCTTTCGGTTTCAGAATGCCACCCCTCGCACCTTCCGCTGTGTGGCGGAGCTGTTAGAGGCGGGGGCGGAGCAGGGCGAGATCAACCGTCGGTTGTTTGAATCCAAGACCTTCAAGCAGGTCAAGGCGGAGGGTGAGGCGGCAAACCGCCTGACGCTCTACGACGGCGGCAGGATCGCGGCGGTGACCTTCCCTTATTCCTCGAAATTTGCCCTGAGTCTGTCGGACGAGAATCTGGAGACCATCATTGACGTACCCCGATCCATCGGCGGCGTGGAGGTGGCGTTTACGGTGCGCCAGCCCGAGGACAAGCCCTTTTTCCGTGTGTCTATGCGCTCGGCGAGCGAGGTGGACGTGTCGGCGATCTGCGCCCGTTTCGGCGGCGGCGGACATATCCGCGCGGCAGGGTGCAGTCTGGAGGCGGCAAACGTGCGCGAGGCGGAGGAGATTCTTCTGAAGGCCGTACGGCAGGCAATGGAATAAATACGCAAAAAAGGACGGATTTCCGTCCTTTTTGCAAAAAACGAAAAATTTTTTCAAAACGTGTCAGGTTTGAAATGGAAAACGTTACTACTACTTATGTAGGGTATTTCATTTTTAACGTACATAAGGAGAACGTGATGGAAGAAAAGAACAAGCAAGCCGCCGACTATATGAGCGACGAGGAGATCATCGAGCTGTACTGGAAACGGGAAGAACGCGCGATTCACGAGACCGATCGGAAGTATCGGAATTATCTGTATCGGGTGGCGTTTAACATTCTTCACGACCGATTGGATTCGGAGGAATGTCTGAACGATACCTATCTCGGTACGTGGAACAGCATTCCCCCTGCCAAGCCCACTGTGTTTCAGATGTTTCTGTCGAAGATCATGAGAAACACGGCGGTCAACCGTTACCGTTACAACATGGCGGACAAGCGGATCGCCTCACAGATGACGGTGGCTCTGGAGGAGCTGGACGAAAGCATGATGTATCAGCTTTCGGACGAGGAAGAAAAGCTGGTGAGTGAGATCGGACTTCTTCTCAACGAGTATCTGGAGGGGCTTTCCAAGCGAGGACGCTTCGTTTTCGTCAGCCGCTATTACTATGCGGACGAGATCGTGGAGATCGCAAGGATGCTGGGGGTCAGTGAGCGAACCGTCTATCGGGAGCTGGTGGAGCTTCGGAACGGCTTGAAGGAACGCTTGGAAAAGGAGGGCTTTGTTCGTGAATAAACGGAATCGTTTGAATTTGGATATTCTGTCTCGGATCAATGAAAAGATCGTTGACGAGGTGACGTTGATGCGGATCGAGCGCATGAATCGAAAGAAATCCAACCGAAAAAAGATCCTTGCCTTTGGCTCTTTGGCGGCAAGCGTGGCTTTGGTATTCGGCGTTATTTTCGTGGTTTTGCTTCTGATGAAGCAGGTGCCCGTGTATACGGGAATGACGGTGTCCTCCGCGAATCCCGTTACGGCGGAGCAGGTGGCGGCAAATCCCGAGGATTACGTGGCGATTCGTCTGTCGGGACGCTCCATGCGGGTCACTCCCGTGACCGCGCTTGGAAACGGAAAGGGAAATAACGGCAACGGAAAAGGGAATCAACCTGCCCAAACGACCGACGCGTCCATGCAGGCAAGCGGCGGCGAGACGATCTATTACGCCAAGGCAGGCGAGGATATCTACATTACGGTGCATATCGACAACCCCGACGATTATATCATCTTGCAGTTTACCCTCAACGGCAAGGTCTACAACTCCTATATGTTTGAGGACGGCTCGGATATGGAGAATCTGATCCTCAAATACAACGTGGGAGATCTGTTGGGACTGACCGAATTTACGCTGGATAACATCAAGTATCTGGACGACGGCGACTACAAGGACGTTCGTCTGGAGGGTGATACCACGGTATTGGTGGGCGTGTATACCGACCAAAGACCGACGGCGAGCGTAACGGAAGCGAAGGTGAATTTCACGTCGATCTCCGCCACATTCTCGGTGAAGGACGTGGGCAACCTGATTGCCCTGACCAGTGGGAAGGCGCGGGCTGTTTTGTACGGTCAAGACGGGCAGAGGCTCGACGAGAAAGAGGTGGAGCTGACTGAGGAAACCAAGGTGACCTTTGAGGACCTGATCCCTGCCGAGACCTACCGACTTGCGGTGGAAAGCGAATACGATGCGTTGGACGGCAACGGACGGAAAACCTATACTCTATACGAGCAAGAGATCGCCACGAAAACGGCGCTTCGCGTGAGCGCAAAGAACGTAGGGCAAACGGGCGCAAGCTTTGAGGCGGTATGGGACGAGGCGATTGACGACCGTAAGATCGCCAAGGTGGAGCTGTATCGGGACGGAACGCTTCAAACGAACGTGTCCGTCGGATTGGAAGGACTCGAGGGACTGTTGTCCGACTGCGACTACACACTTCGTGTAGACTACGAGTATAAGGGAAAGACCTATACGCTGAACGTTCCGTTCCACACGGCGGCAAAGACCGAGCCGACCTATGTGATCGAAAATCCCACCAAGACCCAAACGAGCATCGGCTTTGACCTGACCGAAACCGATCCCGATAACATCGGAACGGCGACGAAGATCGAGCTGCTTCATAAGGGCGTGATCGTAAAGACGGAAAATGCGGACGTTCGTAGCTTTACCGATTTGCTTTCCAACAACGAGTACACGGTTCGCGTGACCTATACTTACGACCTGAACGACGGAACGGGCGCACAGACCAAGACGGCAGAGCTTGCGGTTAGAACCGAAGCAAAGACCGAGCCGACCTATGTGATCGAAAACCCCACCAAGACTCAGACGAGCATTGGATTTGACCTGACCGAGACTGATCCCGATAACATCGGAACGGCGACGAAGATCGAGCTGCTTCATAAGAGCGTGATCGTAAAGACGGAAAATGCGGACGTTCGTAGCTTTACCGATTTGCTTTCCAACAACGAGTACACGGTTCGCGTGACCTATACTTACGACCTAAACGATGGAACGGGCGCACAGACCAAGACGGCAGAGCTTGCGGTTAGAACCGAAGCCAAGACCGAGCCGACCTACGTTTTGAGCAACCCCACCAAGACCCAGACGAGCGTTGGATTTGACCTGACCGAGACTGATCCCGATAACATCGGAACGGCGACGAAGATCGAGTTGCTTCACAAGGGTGTGATCGAGAAAGAGGTGGGCGCGGATATCCGTAGCTTTGCGGAGTTGCTTTCCAATAACGAGTACACGGTTCGCGTGACCTATACTTACGACCTAAACGACGGAACGGGCGCACAGACCAAGACGGCAGAGCTTGCGGTTAGAACCGAAGCCAAGACCGAGCCGACCTATGTGATCGAAAACCCCACCAAGACCCAGACGAGCGTTGGATTTGACCTGACCGAGACCGACCCCGATAACATCGGAACGGCGACGAAGATCGAGCTTTGGAAGGACGGGCAGATCGTCAAGACTGCGGCGACCGTGGACGTGAGAAGCTTTACCGAGTTGACTTCTTACAGCCAGTATACGTTGAAGATCACCTACACCTACGATCTGAACGACGGTACGGGTGTTCATGAAAAAACGGTGGAGCAGATATTCAACACCCCTGCGAAGGAGATTACGGTGACGGATATTCGAATTGAGGGAAATGCGACGATTCATCTCGGGGAATCGGTCACGTTGAGGGTTACCGTCAACAATCCCGATTCGGTTTCGATTTCCTCCTTTGTCATCAACGGTAAGACGGTATCGGCTACGGTATTTGGCGCAAGCAGTTATCTGGTGGAATATACCCCCGCCCTCGGTGGACGGGAATCGTTGAGCTGCTCGGCGGCGCTGTATGCCCTATATAACGAGACCTATTCCCAGAGCATCTCTTACGCGGATACCGACAGTATTTTGATCCTTGGGGACGTCAGCATTGCCAAGGTCGAGCTACAGGCGGGAAAGAACGTATTTGAGGAAGGAGACGAAATCGTCGCCGTCGTGACCTTCATCGGTTCCGAAGGGTATGAGATGAAGTCAATTGGTTTGAGTGGCAGCTATTCTTCTTCCCCGACGAGGTCTTTGACCAAGCTGACCGATACGACCTATTCCTTCGTTTTGCCGAATAATACGTCGTCTATGGAGCTATATGAATATCAAATCGTGTCCGTTACTTACGGAATCGGATCAAGCACCGATACGGAGGAGATTACGAGTGAACGGTTGGCTTATGCGGTGATCCCACAACAAAATTCGGTAATTGATATCAGTACCCCCCAGCAGCTGCAAAATTTAAAAATGGGCAAGGCGTATCGTCTGGTAAAGGATATTGATATGACGGGATTTGATTGGCAACCCTACGTATTCAGTGGCTATTTGGACGGAAACGGCTATAAAATCAAGAATCTGACGATCAACAATCTTGGTAATACAGCTCAACCAGATCGTGGAAAAGAGTTATGGTCTGCCGGGTTGTTTAGCCATTTTGGCGGCATAATGAAGGATGTGGTTCTGGAGAACGCAAGTATTGAGATATTTGCTTCAAAAGATCAAGGCGCGCCGTATGCAGGATTCTTGTTCGGATTTACCGGGTTGTCTATGGCCGATGAGTATGATCAAGAAGAGGACGCTCTTATATTAAACTGTTTCGTGCAAGGAAATATTACGGTTTACAGTCAAAATACAAGCATAGGATATGTGGGCGGTTTGATGGGAAACTGTTATGATAGCTCCGTTTATATGTTAAATTGCGAATATATCGGAACGATTACGGTTACCGATCAGTCCAATGATGAATATACTATCGAACAGCTGCGCTCGTGTACAGACCCGATATACATGAGTAACGGAACCATGGCTTATTGTACTGCCTACTGTGACGTTACTGTCAATGGAGTAACGGTTTTCGGCGAAGAGTATTCGAGCGAGTATTATAATCAGTGCAAATATTATGGCTACAGCCAACGCCCCAATCAATAATTTTTTCGAGCAGGCACACACCCGTGTGCCTGCTCTTCCTCTGTCGAAAAAGGCAACTATATACCGATCATAAGATTTGTCGAAGATCATCCACCCTCTCCGTTCGGTTGCGGTTGACCTTTGCTTCTTGGACCGTCGAGGACGCCGGTCCCTACAGTCTCTTTTTCAATAT